>CATJIF010000001.1 GCA_949740445.1 uncultured Peptostreptococcaceae bacterium
CAAATCAGAGGCGCAGCAGCCGGCATCGAAGCAGAGACAGCCTTGCCCGTTGTATGAGATGCCTCAAGTTATGGGATGCCTCAATTTTTTCCTTCGTAATATATATATGTAGCAATTTCTGCAAACATCGAAATCGAAAAAGCAAACCCCAGACCGATTCCCATTGCTATGAAATCCCGGTTTGCAGATAGTTTTCCCATGACGAGCAGCGCCAGCATAAACAAAAAGCACATGCCCTGCACCAAGCGAAAGGATTTGCTTTTTGACTTTAATTCGATCAGCTGGTTGCGCTCGTCCCTTTCTTCGATCCAGTCCTCTCTCGCCAGTTTTTTTGAGAGGCTGTGCACGATTTCACCAACCCCGAACAGAAACAAAACCGCGATTAAAATACTCCCCTTGGCATCCACTGTCCCGTTTGCAATGTCCGCCGCCAGATTTAAAACGCCTAAAGCGATTAGAAAAAGGCCAGAAGCAAACCACTTTTTACTGTAGATTTTCATATTGTTTATCCTCCACTTTTTTATTTTCCTTCAGACAGCATAATTCTTCGACCGTTACCCCGAAAATTTCTGCCATGCGGTAGGCCAGCATAAGCGATGGGCTGTACTGTTCCTTCTCGATGGAAATAATCGTGCGCGAAGAAACGTGGACCAGATCAGCCAGCTGTTGCTGCGTCATTTTCCATTGTGTACGCAGTTCTCTTACCTTTGTTTTCATTGTAATCCAACCTTTAACAACATGAAGTTGACTTCTTGTGAAGCCAACTTCATGTTACAATGGAGCGTATAAAATGTCAAGTATAATTGTAAAGTTTACTTTCGATTTTTGTTTTCAGACATACTTTCAATGGCAAGTTTATTTTCTATCTTGTTTCACCGTTTCTCCGTTCGCTCCATATATTGATTTTGAGGCTGATACTGGCCGATTTATTTTCACTGTGAGGAGTGAAGCTATTTCTATGAATTGCAATGAATCGAAACGATGCGGAAGCTTTTGCGGCTTTCCCAATGCA
>CATJIF010000002.1 GCA_949740445.1 uncultured Peptostreptococcaceae bacterium
CAATGCTGCCTTTGACTATGGAATTTCCACAGGGGATTTATTGGATTTGAAAGATTATTTCTTCTAAGAAATAGAGCTGTTCGATATTTCTCATATGTTGCAAAAAGGAAAAAGTAATTCCGGGGCGGTGCGGATGTAACATCAACACTGCCTTGGAATTGAAGCTTCGACAAAGAAAGCAAGGCGTCGGATTATAAAGCAGACTTTGTAAAAATGGCGGGCTTTTCAATATGCAGTATGTGTTACAAGGGTATGTAAAAGTCCGAAAGAAGATAAGTTTTGCGAAAACCAATCAATAGATAAAAACTATAGTTTGTATAAAAATGCGAAGCTTAGAAAAGTAAAGCTTGGAAAAAAGAAAAATAAGGGTTAGACGATCACAAAAAGTTTCTCAGTGGAAGGAGGCAGAACTTTATGTCCATGAAGCGAAAGATAGGAATCGGGCTGCTCTGCCTTGTATTGGTGATTGGCGGCGGAGGTCTTTGGCTGTATCAATACCTGTTCCACAATCTGGACGAGGAAACGAAAGAACGCATTGATGCAGAAATTGGAAGTATTACCTCCGACGTGCAACAGCAGATTCGGGAGAAGAAAGAACAGTTAGAGCAAGGCGAAACGAGCGAAGGGGATACGCCAGACAGCGATGCTTCCAACAATGAAAGCGGGGAGCTTTCTGAAGAAGCTTCTCAGGTGATTACAAACAACACGGAGAGCCTAAACCAGAAAACTACAGCACTTCTCAATATTTATTACAGCGGAATGAAGGAGCTGGAAGGGCAGGGCAATGCGATTGTCAACCAGCTGTTATCCAATGCGAAAAAAGACTACCAAAATGTAAAAAGCAGTGGCGGAGGAAAGACAGAGCTGCTGTCGCTGGCCAGTGCTTATTCAAATCAGGCATCCGCTATGGAGAGTGGACTGGATGCTTCGGTAGAAGGATTGCTTTCAGAGTTGAGAAGCGATTTAGTAGAGGAAGGAGTATCCGCAAGCGATGCGGATGCGATCATCAGCCAGTTGCGCAGCGAATACAAGAATAAGA
>CATJIF010000003.1 GCA_949740445.1 uncultured Peptostreptococcaceae bacterium
TTGGGCAACATCGTCAACCCGGTGGCCTCCCTGCTGAACGAGAAGGTATACGGCATCCCCTGCCTGTTTATCGTGGGGTGGCGGGGCGAGCCAGGGGTGCACGACGAGCCGCAGCACGCATTTCAGGGGGAAATTACCCTAACTCTGTTGGAAGAGCTGGACATTGAAGCTTGCGTCATCGACAGAGAGACGACGGAAGAACAGGTGCAGGCGCAGATGGATGCGTACCGCGCGCTGTTTGCCCGAGGAAAGCAGGCAGCCTTTGTGGTGCGCAAGGGAGCTCTCGTCTACGAGGGAACCACTGCGTATGCGAACACGTATCCCCTGAGCCGGGAAGAGGCCATCGGCTGTATTGTCGATGCGGCGGAGGGAAGCCTTGCTGGCATTTCGGAGCACGGGCTCACAGAAACTGCAAAGCATGGGAGCGCAGATGACGCGCAGACCGGTTTTGCCGCCACACAGCCGGGCGTCCCCAACACAGCGCAGGCGGATTGCATCGTATGTACCACGGGAAAGGCGAGCCGTGAGCTGTACGAGGTGCGGGAAGGCCGCGGGCAGAGCCACGGGTGCGACTTTCTGACGGTGGGCTCCATGGGGCACAGCTCGTCCATCGCCCTGGGAATCGCTCTGCAAAAGAACGACCGCCGGGTGTGGTGCATCGACGGCGACGGTGCAGTGCTGATGCACCTAGGGGCCATGGCAGTCATGGGAGCCAGCCAGCCGAAGAACCTGATTCACATCGTCTTAAACAACGAGGCGCACGAATCGGTGGGCGGCATGCCTACAGCCATGGCGGCGAAGCGAATGGATCTGCCGGGAATGGCCCGGGCCTGCGGGTATCTCAGCGCGGTTTCTGTCGATACAGCCCAAGGGCTGAAGGAGGCACTGGCAGCGGCGAAAGCCGGGCGGAGGCTGGCGTTCATAGAGGTGAAATGCGCCCTGGGCGCACGAGCAGACCTGGGCCGGCCTAAGGAACCTCCTGCACAGAACCGGGCTGCTTTGATGGCGCATTTAAAAAAGGAAACCCCGCGGTAAAATTACCGCGGGATTTTTATGCGTGCCAGAAACCTGCAAA
>CATJIF010000004.1 GCA_949740445.1 uncultured Peptostreptococcaceae bacterium
ACACTGCGTATCGGGACTATCACCACAGGCACTTCCGCCGCAGCTACGATTACAGGTACCGCCCCCAATTTCGTTCTCAACCTGACGATACCTCTGGGACCTGTTAATCCTGCCACCCCCACTACAGAGCATGAAGTCGAAGTATAATTCGACGTTGAACGATGATATCGCAACGCAGTTTAACCAGATTCTGGAAAATTTGCGTACCGCGGGCCTGCTGATGCTGCTAATCATTGAATAAAACCAAAAGCCGCTGCTGAAAGATGCGGCGGCTTTTGGCTATCAATCTCTTACGATCTCTCCGCCAACCGGAAAAATCTTAAATCACAAAGTCGTTCCATGAGGTGTACCATGAAAATTTCCGTTTATGCCATTTGTAAAAACGAAGCGCAGTTCGTCGACCGATGGGTAGATTCCATGTCAGAGGCCGATACCATCGTCGTTTTGGATACTGGCTCCACTGACGATACCGTGCAGCGGCTGCAAAACCGCAAAGTAACCGTAGTCAGCGAAACCATTTCTCCCTGGCGCTTCGATACTGCCCGCAACCGGTCTCTCAGCCTCGTCGATGAAGATGTGGACATCTGTGTCTGTACGGACCTGGACGAAGTATTCCTTCCCGGCTGGCGCAAGCTGCTGGAAAATGCCTGGAAGCCGGGAACCGCTCAAGCTTCTTACCGCTTTACGTGGAGCTTTACCGCCGAAGGGGCAGAAGGCGTCGTATTCTTCAGCGAAAAAATCCACGCGCGGCACGGCTACCAGTGGATTCATCCGGTGCACGAAGTTCTGCAGTGGACCAGAAGCGAACCGCCGGGAAACAAGATCATCGTAGAAGGGATGCAGCTCAATCATTATCCCGACCCTTCCAAATCGAGGGGGCAATACCTTCCCCTTTTAGAGCTGTCGGTAGCGGAAGAACCGGACGACGACCGCAACGTTCACTATCTAGGGCGCGAATATATGTATAAAGGCCGCTGGGACGACTGCATCCGCACCCTCAGGCATCACCTCGCCATGCCCAGCGCCACCTGGGCCGATGAGCGCGCTGCCTCTATGCGATATATCGCAAAATCCTGTACGATGAAGGGGCAACGCCAGGCTGCCAGAGACTGGTATCTACGGGCCATCGCCGAAGCGCCGCACCTGCGCGAGCCCTATGTGGATCTGGCCATGCTGCTGTACGAAGAAAAACAGTGGTATGGCGTTCTCTACTTTAC
>CATJIF010000005.1 GCA_949740445.1 uncultured Peptostreptococcaceae bacterium
AACCCTGCGGCTGGACCGGTACGAATGCCAGAAGTGCAAAGCCAGGGGCAGGTATACAAAAGCGGTGCTGGTGCATCACGTGAAGCATCTCAAAGATCAGCCGGAGCTGGCACTGAGCCTGTACGATCCAGAGACCGGAAAGCGGCAGCTCATCAGTCTTTGCAAACGCTGTCACGAAGAAGAACATCCGGACAGCCAAACGCCGTTTGCCTGCCGGAACAAACCGGTAACGCAGGAACGGTGGGACTGATCCCCCCATCGAAAAAAACGGAATTTTTGCCGCAGCACGTAATCGGGAGGGTTCCGGACAAAGGAGAGTTTCTTCGCGCGCACGCGCGCGCAGCGCCGGAGGGGGCGGCAGAAAGGAGGGAGCGCATGGAACAGAGAAAGAGAAACTATGAAGCCACCAAAGAATACAAGGAGCTGCGACGGTCGCTGTTGGAGCATTTGCAGGCCCGCGGCATGGTGGAACAGCTATATGTGGATAAAGTACAGGAATACATGGATTTCTGGGTACAGAGGAAGCGGCTGGAAGAAGACATTGCTGCGCGGGGCATTTGCGTCATGGACAAAAAACGCCAGATGTCGGTGGAAAACCGAAGCGTATCGCTGGCCGTGCAGGTATCCCGCCAGATGCTGGCTATCTATCAGGTGCTGGGTTTCAAGGAGGACGCGGCTTCCGGTAAGGGGATCGAAGACGATGAGCTGTAACCTTCCACCAGAGCTGCTCCCATATATCGAACTGGTGGAATCGGGGACATACCGGGTCTGCGAAGAACAAAAAGCCCTGGCAGCCTATGTCCGACGATGCTTTCGGGAAGAGCAGCTGCGCGTAGATACGGAACAGCTGCATCGGTATTTGCGGCTGCTGAAATATTTTCCCTATGCGAAGCTGTTTGCCTGGGAGCAGTTTCTATTTACGTTATGGAATTGCACCTATCGAATGGACGGGGAGCCCCGCTGGAAAACACTGCTGTGCATGGTAGGACGTGGCGCAGGAAAAGACGGATACATCGCTTTTGATGCTGCTTGCTCCGTGTCCCCCTACAATCCGGTATCCCACTACAACGTAGACATCTGCGCCAACAATGAGGAACAGGCAATGACGCCAGTCAGGGACATCGTAGAGGCATTGGAACAGCCAGGCCAGGAGGGCAAACTCAAACGGCATTTCTACCACACCAAGGAGCTGGTGCAGGGCCGGAAAAATCGGGGCGTGATCAAAGGCCGGACCAACAACCCCAAGGGCCGGGACGGCATGCGC
>CATJIF010000006.1 GCA_949740445.1 uncultured Peptostreptococcaceae bacterium
ATCGTGGATGTTACCCGGTCGAAGACGGAGTATAAAGTGGGCGATGTGCTTTCCTTTACACTGGGGTATGGCGGCATGTTGAAGGCGGCCACCAGCCCGTATGTGGAGAAGGGGTATCGGTGAGAATCAAAAGATAAAATTGCATTGGCGCAAAACAATGCCTGTATTTTTGTTAGAAAAGAAATTGAGCACTGCATGGGAAATGGGGTCAGGGTATGCTTCAAATCGACGGCTGGGTCAGAACCTTATTCGATTCGCTCTACGACGGTATTTTAATCATCGACGAGAAGGCCATCGTACGCTATGTCAATCCGGCATATACGCACATTACCCGGGTGACTGAGCGGGAAATCGTCGGCCAGTCGCTGAACGAAGTGCGGCCCGGTGCCAGGCTGGCCGATGTGCTAAATCGGAAGGAACCCATCGTCGGTGCCCTGCGTCAGGAGGAAGGCGTCGATTATACGGTAAACATGTCACCTATCGTGCAGGATGGTGCAGTGGTTGGCGGGATTTCTGTGGTTAGCCGCATCGAAGATGTACGCCGGCTTTCCACGGAGATCAATAAATACCGTTCGAGGTTGCGGACGCTGGAGCGCCGCATGAAAACCTTCCAGAGAGCTCGTTATACGATAGAGAATATCATAGCAGAGGACCCGGTGTCGCTTCTGCTGAAGCAGACAGTATGCCGCCTAGCGGAGCGCGAGATCACAGTGCTTCTGTTTGGGGAGAGCGGAACGGGAAAAGAACTCTATGCGCAAGCTCTTCACAACGCTTCCGGCCGCAGAGAAAACCCCTTTGTGGCGGTAAATTGTGCCACTTTTTCGGGGCACCTGCTGGAAAGCGAGCTCTTTGGCTACGAGGAGGGGGCTTTTACCGGAGCGAAAAGGGAAGGAAAGATGGGACTGTTCGAAGCTGCAGATACAGGAACGATCTTTTTGGATGAAATTTCGGAAATGAGCTGGGAATTGCAGGGCAAGCTGCTTCGCGTGCTGCAGGAGAGAACCGTTCGGCGAGTGGGTGGCGTAGCGGAAATTCCCGTGAACATCCGCATCCTTGCCGCTACGAATAAAAATCTGGAGGAGCGGGTCGAGGGCGGAACCTTTCGCGAGGATTTGTACTATCGCATTGCGATCTATCCGCTGACCATCCCGCCGCTGCGGAAACGGCGCGGCGATATTTTACCACTGGCGCAGGCATTTCTGGAACAGTATAAAAATGACCTGCGGCACAACATTGCTTTCAGTAAAGAAGCAAAAGCAGCACTGTACAAATACGACTGGCCCGGCAACGTGCGCGAGCTGCGCAACGCTGTGGAATTTGCTGTGAACAC
>CATJIF010000007.1 GCA_949740445.1 uncultured Peptostreptococcaceae bacterium
GCTTCTGAGCCTCTTTGATCCGCTGTTTCAGATTCTCCATGTCCGTATCATAACGCTCCGACATCCGGCGGTATTCGTCTTTGGAAATGTCCTGCCCCAGATACAGATCAAGGAGTCGCTCCTTTTTCTCCGCAGTCGTTTCAAGTTTTTGCTCCAATTTGCTAACGTCCATTTCCTCGCCTTCCGAAGCCGACAGAACCAGCTTGACGATTTCAATCAGATCAGAAATAAGCTGCTTCTTGTTGTGTTTCAAATGCTTGATAACCATTTGAAGCATCAGCATAAAATCCTCATTACGAATTTGCTGGTTGACTGCACAGCCAATTTGATTGCCAACTTTATCCGTTTTCGGAAGTCCATGCTGGGCCGCCTCATAACAACGCCATGCCTTGTATTGACTCCCATCCTTTCGCTTCTTCGTTCTTGAAACAAATCGGGAACCACAGCACCCGCATTGAATCTTGCCGGAAAGGCAATAGCGATTGCTGTGTTTTGCTTTTCGTTCTTTAGAGGGAGAACGGCGTTCCAGCTCCTTTTGTGCTTTCTCAAAGATTTCTCTGCTGATAATTGGTTCATGGTGATCTCGCAGGACAACATATTCTTCCTGGCCACGGTTTGCCTTCTTTTCATGGCTCAGGTAGTCAGGTGTATACGTCTTTTTCTGGATCAAATCGCCACAATACTTCTCATTTCTCAAAACACGAAGAATCACTGTATTTGACCATTCTTTCATATGAGTAGAAGTCTCGATACCAGCCTCCCGCAATTCGCGGGCGATTGTATATGTGCCTTTTCCTTCCTCCAAGAATTTATGGTAGATCAGTCGTACCGTCTTGGCACCATCCTCATTGATATAGAGCTTTCCTCCGCGAACATCATATCCCAGCATATCACGACCAAACACAACTCCCTGCTCCATCCGGCGTTTTTGTCCCCATTTCACACGTTCGGAAGTCTTGCGGCTTTCTTCCTGTGCGATAGAGGCCATAATCGTCAAACGCAATTCTGCATCTGGATCTTTTGTATTGATATTATCATTCATAAAAAGAACATAGACACCAATCTTTTTTAAATCACGGGTGTATTGCAGAGTGTCCACCGTATTGCGGGCAAACCGGCTCACCTCTTTTGTGATAATCAAATCCACTTCGCCAGTTTTGGCCAGCCGGATCATGCGGTTAAATTCTTTCCGCTTTTTTGTGCTGGTTCCTGATATACCTTCATCCGCAAAAATCTGTACCAGTTCCCACTCAGGATTCCGGTTAATATATTCAAGGAAATATTTTTGCTGGCTCTCAAATGAGTTTGCCTGATCGTCCTTGTCTGTGGAAACGCGGCAGTAAGCACCTACCTTCAAC
>CATJIF010000008.1 GCA_949740445.1 uncultured Peptostreptococcaceae bacterium
CTTTCCGCCTTTGCAGAAGACTCGCTATCCATCGACCTGGAGGTTCAGCTGGAGAATAACGCAGTGATTACCGAGGGAAACGAGCACCGCTTGCGCATCCTCTACGAAAACACTGGCGATGTATACCTGCGGGAAGCGCAGATTCGCGTAGTACTGCCGGAGGAATTGCAGTTGTACCGCGGAAGCGAACTGCAATCCATCGGCTTTCTCAGCATTGCGCAGAAAGGAAGCCTGACGGTATCTCTCAGCTCCACAGATCAGGCAGAAACAAAGAGCTATCCTGTGCAGATTGAATTGAGCGGCGTGGATGGCAGCGGTTCTACGCAGACGGTTTCTCGTACGTTCTACCTTCCGGTAAAAGGAAGCAAAGCATCGGAGAAGGTAAAGCTGGAGGAGATTGAAATTGTAGACATTGGCCTGCCACAGGAGGCGGATTGCGGCCAGGAGATTACACTCTCTTTCCGCGTTCGCAATACTGGCGAGCACGAGAGCCCCCGACTGCGCATCCGGGCGGAACTTCCGGAAGGATTGATGAACCGCAGCAGCGCTCAGTTTACCGAAGCTTCGCTTGCGCCCGGGCAACAGAAGCATTACCAGATCCGATTGTTCAGCAAGGAAGATGCCAGCGAAGGCTACTATCCTATCTCCTTACAGGTGGAAGCGCTGGAGGTAAAGGAAGGCGAAACGACATCGCAACAGCAGTACACAGGGATTTTCCTGCGGGAGGCAAGGGATGGCGATGCTGTGAAAACACCGCGGTTGATGGTTACGTCGGTCTCTTATGGCGGAGAAGTAACAGCCGGAGAACGGTTTCCCTTGCAGTTTCAGTTGTACAACACCAGCCAAGTGCGACTGCGTAACATTGCGGTGAGCGTAAGCTCAGATGGCACGTTTCTCCCTACAGAGTCGGGAAGTACGCTGTACATCGAAAGCATGGAGCCGCAGGAGAGTCGCAGCTGCAGCCTGATGCTGCTGGCAAAAAGCGATACGGAGCCAAAGACGGCGGCAGTAGACGTGGACCTGGCATATGAGGATAGCGGAGAGGAAAGCTACAGCACTAAGACATCGCTGTCAATTCCTGTGCGGCAGCGCAGCCGGCTGACTGTGGAAGAGATTAGCAGTTACGGCGAGTTTTATGTAGGAATGCAGGGGGAAGCGCAGGTGGATTTCTACAACATGGGGAAAAGTACGCTGTACAACCTGCGGATTGCGGCAGAGGGAAACTTCGAGACAGTGCAGTCTACCAGCACATTTGTGGGGAACATGGCAGCAGGAGCTTCCGACGACTACAGCTTTGCCATGCTGCCAACAGAGGCGGGAAAAGTGGAGGGTACGGTAACATTTACCTTTGAGGACAGCAATGGAGCAGAAGAAACGCTGACAAAAGCGTTCTCATTTCCGGTATTGGAAGCAGCACCGTGGGAGGAGCC
>CATJIF010000009.1 GCA_949740445.1 uncultured Peptostreptococcaceae bacterium
TATCCCAAGGCAGGTGTCGGCCCCGAGCACGTGATGATGGTTCACGGCGGAACCGGCGCCAACGATATCGTTATTATGGGACTTTTGGAAGCGGGCGACAACATCGTAGTCGTTAAGCCCACTTACCAGCAGCACTACGATATTCCCAAATCCATGGGAGTCGAAACGCGCATCGTCCAGCTGCAGGAAGAAGATGATTACCTGCTGAACATGGAAACGCTGCGCAAGACCGTAGATAAAAACACGAAGCTGATCGCGCTGTCCAATCCCAACAATCCCACTGGCGCAACGCTTTACGAAGACGGCCTGCAGGAACTGATCGACATCGCCAAATCCGTCGACGCCTACATCCTGTGCGATGAAATCTACCGCGGCATGGACGAAACTTATATGCCTTCTATTTTGGACTTCGGCTACGACAAGGCCATCAGCGTCAGCAGCATGTCGAAGATGTTCTCCATGGCGGGAACCCGCATCGGCTGGATCGTCACGAAAGATGCCTGCGCTTACAGAAATTTCGAAAACCGCCGTTCTTACAATACGATCTGCTGCGGCATTATCGACGAAATCGTGGCTTCTGTCGCGCTGGAAAACTACGAAAAGGTCTGGGCCAGAGCCAGAGGTATTTTGGCTCCCAATAAGAAAATCGTCTGTGATTGGGTAAAGACCCAGCCTCATCTGCGCCTGCGCGGCGATGCCAAAGGCACCACCTGCTTACTCCGCTACGATTACGATATGACATCGACGGAAATGGCACTGGATGCCATGGATAAGGCGAAAATCCTTCTGTGCCACGGCGCCTGCTTCGACGAAGAGCCGGCCTTCCGCCTGGGCTACGGCGGCTTTACCGATACGGAACAGCTGAAAACGAGCCTGAAGGCGCTGGATGCTTATCTGAAGACGCTGGAAAAATAAACAACGATACCCTTCCAAAACAACATAAACGACAACCAATGTCAGACGGAAAAGGGCTGTCGCAGTAACGGAAATGCCCGTTATGCGATGGCCCTTTTTCCATGGAAAAATTGATGGATGCTGCGTTTATGCACCTGCAATCCCACCGACCTGTCTCTTGCTGCTGTGCTGGTTGGTATGCTATAATCAAATTCACAAATCAGAAGTTAAATAGGAGGGCTGCTATGCTTACTACGATACCTGGCGAAGAAGAAATGACAGCTTTAGTTGGAAAAACTCTATATGATGTATGGACTAAATTATGTGCTTTCATTGATGAAAAATATGATATGGATTGTTTATGGGGGAATGGCGGTAAAGCATGGACATATGAATATAAATATCGTCGGGGTGGTAAAACGCTGTGTGCATTATATGCAAGAGAAAACTGTGTGGGGTTTATGATTATCTTAGGAAAAGAAGAACGGTTAAAATTTGAAGCCGAAAGAGGCAATTACACAAAAGAAGTTCAAGAGATATATGA
>CATJIF010000010.1 GCA_949740445.1 uncultured Peptostreptococcaceae bacterium
ATAACAACACCGCTATCAGGCCAAACTAATATGTGATATACTTATAAAAATCGAAATAAAAACCGGCAAACGGGTAATGCCTGCGAAAGCGGCGGCATTGGATAGTCGATGCTGCGGGGCATGGCAAGAATATCGGGCTCGTCTGTATTTTATAGAAACACAAGAAGCGGCTGCCTTGCGCAACCGCCCGGCAGAACGGAGAGCTGCCGGTGGCATTTGCAAATATAACGATGTGGCGAGGGGAGGGGAGCATACATGAGAGAAACGCGGTACAGAGTTGGTGCCGGTCTTAACGAAGACCTTGATCGCAGATCCGGCAATAGTCCCCAAAGCGGGTTTCGGGAGGGAAGCCGCGGCGAGCTTCACCTCACGATTGCGCTGCTGTCCGATTTTCACAACAGCGGCCCTGCCACCGCAACGGCTGTTACCGACAGCCTGAGAAGGAACAGGCCGGATATCATCGCCATTGCAGGAGACCTGCTGGTGGGGTATCGCCCCAGAAGCGACGAGCTGATGGTATCGGAGCAGAAAAACGTTCTGCCGCTGGTGAGAGCCTGCGCAGGCATTGCGCCTACCTATGTTTCGCTGGGAAACCACGAGTGGATGGTCTGCGATGAGGACATTGCGCTGCTAAAAACCGCGGGCGCAACGGTGTTGAACAACCGCTTCGTCGCAACGCACAGCGTGGTGATCGGCGGGCTGGCCTCTGCAGTTGTTTCCGATTTCGAGGCATTCAGGCAGCAGGCCGGTGGACGGTATCCATATAAGACGATGCACTCACGCGCAAAGAGGCTGATGCCGGACACTGCCTGGCTGGACGAGTTCGAACAGCGCAAGGAATATAAAATCCTCCTGTCGCACCATCCGGAGTACTGGAGCGCAAGGGCGCCAATGATAGAAAAGCCGATGCTGGAAAAGCGGAAATTCGACCTGGTGCTGTCCGGACATGCCCACGGCGGGCAGATACGCCTCTTTGGGCGGGGACTGTACGCGCCGAACCAGGGTTGGCTTCCGGAATTTACCGGCGGCGTGCATCGGGGCGATTACGGATGTATGGTGGTGTCGAGAGGGCTTTCGAACACCGCACCGGTTCCGCGGCTGTTCAATCCCACAGAGATCGTGTATATAGAGATATGAGGCGGGTGGAAGGAATTGGTGATCGCCGAAACGGGAATTTCCATATCCGGGAAGTAGTTTCTCCTTCCGCAATGGATTTGTTTGTATTGCAGCACAGACAACACTGCCTGGAAAATAAAGGCTTTCCAGCTGGCTGGCGGAGCCAGACCTTCTGAACAGCAGATTGCGGCTGGATGATCACAAAGAACAGCCAGGGCAGAAACCCGCATGCTACATCGCAATCAGCAGAGAAATCCCCGCGATGATTGCCATGGCGCAGACGTGTTTTTTCCACGTCAGGTGCAGGTATCCGATAAACTCCCGCAGCAGGGCGTTCAGCGTAAAGTACCACTTTGTCTTTGCGCCGAAGCCCACGCAGG
>CATJIF010000011.1 GCA_949740445.1 uncultured Peptostreptococcaceae bacterium
AACATATGAGAAATATCGAACAGCTCTATTTCTTAGAAGAAATAATCTTTCAAATCCAATAAATCCCCTGTGGAAATTCCATAGTCAAAGGCAGCATTGGAAACAACATTTTGGAATTTTTCCTGTTCCGCATCGGATAAGGAGTTATATAATTGTCTTGCTTTCTTAGCGTTCGCTTTGATATCGTAGCTCCGGTCTGCTAAAAACTTCTGCATACCATCGCGTGCCATTTCCAGAATTTGCTTCTGTACACTGCCCAGCTGTTCATCTTTCAGCAGATCGTCATCGATGCAACGAATCAGATTCTGCAGCTGCTTTTCCTGTACTGCAGTAATTTCAGTGGGCTGGTTGTTACTTCCGCCGCTGCTTCCACCAGAGGTTCCGCCCCCGCTCGTACCTCCGCCGTTGATTGCGGAATCCGTCGTTTCTCCGTTTCCTGGTGTCGTTTCATTAAACGCACCAGTTTTCTCCAAAATCCGGTAACAAGCAACTGCCACATCGGTTCTTGTTGCATTTTCTGTCGCCCGGAAATTTCCGTTAGCATCCAGATCCATCAGACCTGCCGCAACGCACTGCTTTACAAACGTTGTCGCATAGTTCGACACTCTATCGTTAATCGTGATCGCTGCCATAGAGGTTTCCGAAACTGTAAGATCCAGCTTCTCTACCTGCGCGATCATCGCACATACTTCCTCTCTCGTAATGTTGTTAAAGGGACGGAACGTATTATCTGCATATCCGGTAAAATATCCGGCCTGCAGTCCACCCTTTACAAAGGTATAATACCATGCGGTTTCCGGTACGTCGGTAAAGTTAACGCTCACCACGCCCGGCTCAAATCCCTTCGCCTTGTTAATCATTGTAACAAACTCAGCGCGGGTAATATTTCCATTGGGACGAAAGCTCCCATCCTTATATCCTGTTAAATAATTCTTATCTGCCAGAGCGTTGATTTCTCTCGCTCCGTTCGTTGTTTCGCTCACATCGCTGAAAGCGAATCCGCTGATCGTCGTCATCATTACAAGTACTACGACCAGGATAAAACTGCACCCTCTCTTCATCCACGTTCTCCTTTGATGGTAAGAGATAAGGAATGGAATTCCATTCCTTATCTCTTAAGTTTTTAGATATTTTTATTATTTGGCCTGCTGGTTTAAATGAATAGTCATAGTTCCACTGATGCCTACGCTACTGTAGTTATCAAGCCAATCCATAACTGCCTCCATACCTTCTACAGCACCGCCAACCTGATTCAGTACATCTCCTACTGTAATAGAAGGAATCTGAATCGTACGTACATCATCCTCAGCCATATTCTGGCCTAACAGGTTTTCACGCAGCTCTTTCATTGTCATATTAACGCCTACATTCTTGACGCCTTCTACTGGCTTTGCACCAGACAGGTAATACAATGCGTTCTGCTCTTCCTCACTCAAAGTTTTACCCTTAGCTTCCAACTTAGCGATCAGACTGGAGATAAACGCTTCTCTGTTTCCA
>CATJIF010000012.1 GCA_949740445.1 uncultured Peptostreptococcaceae bacterium
ATTTTCAGATAATATGCCGTTTTCCATTCATTCATTGCTATTCTTCCTTTTTCCTTGTCTGTAGCAAATTCTCTCCCTGCCTCTGTAAAACGCATAACATCTCGAGAGTATCTTTATAAACAAAAGCGTATTCCCATCGTCCGCTCAGGTACTTTGTAATCGTCAAGCTTTCGAATTGGTATTCTTCCGGAACATCCTCCGGCAACTGCGGCTCCGGCAGGAACATTTGTCCTATCTCGATCTGCTCCTCATCTCTGATCGTTATGGACTGGTTTATCTCATCTAACATGGCCTCATCCATTTCTCCAAGGCTGCTTATCCGGTAGTCGTCACCTTCGTATATGTAGTGTCGATTCTGCGGATAGTCGGGCATGTCGCTTCTGGCCCAGCAGGCGAAAGCGCAAGTTCCTGCGATTGTTATCACTGTCCAAAGTAAAACAAGTATGATTTTACGCATGTGTAACATTTCTTTCATGACCAGCCAGATCGCTTCACTGATAGCTGCATTATACCTTATTCGTTAAGTATATAAAGGCTTAAACGAGCCCTCTATAATCAAAATGAGGGATATCAGGTGAACTATGATTATTTATGATCCGCTTTGGGCTACCATGAAAAATAAAGGAATTACTACTTATTTCCTGATTACAAATGGAATCAGGAAGGGTACGATCCATTGTCTGAAGCATAACTTTCCGGTTTCTACGCAGACGATTGACTCCCTGTGCCGACTGATTCATTGTAAACCCGGTGAAATTTTAGATTATATCTCTGAAGATATGTGAGTATAGTTTTGTTTTAGATAAATTATATCTAAAAGTCAATCGTTCATTTCCTGTCTGGTTATACTCTGAGAAGGAGTATTGAAATGAATCGAATTAAAGATTTGCGGGTTGACCGCGGCCTGATACAAACAGAAGTGGCGGCTGCTATTGGCATCACTCAAAGGAAATACAGCTATATTGAAACTAGAACCCAATTAGTAACAGAAGACATTTTGGTTTCGTTATCTCGGTTCTACGGTGTCAGCGTCGACTATATCCTTAGGCTAACCAATATAAAAACCTCTTACCCTGAAAAGTAGAGACCATTAGATAGATTCTATATTTTAACCTTTGCTTTTAAAATCAAAAAGCACTTGCAAATTTCCTGCAAGTGCGCGTATAATAACTATAGAAAGGTGCTTGCTGGTAATCGGTTAGCCCAAAATTGACAATTATTACAAAGAATAACCGCTAAGTTTGGTCGCTTGGGCGGTTATTTCTTTTTTGTGATGTTGTATGTAATGAAAACAACATTGATCAGAAGCCCTAAAAGCGTCAGAATCTCCATTGTCGACATGTGCATCACCCCCTCTTGCGAGGGCTAACCGCCTACCGCCTGACGCAGAAGGAAGCGGCAAAGCCGCGCTGCGTTGGCAAGCACCTTGTTCACAGTGTAGCATACTTCGACCGAATCCGCCAGAGAATTTTATTTGTTTGACTGCCACCAAAGCTCACATGCTTTCTGTCCTTTTGAATCCG
>CATJIF010000013.1 GCA_949740445.1 uncultured Peptostreptococcaceae bacterium
ATGCAAAAACAAAACTACCTGTTGATCGAACAACTGCGGCACGAGCTGCACCAGCATCCGGAGCTGTCCTGCCAGGAGGTGTGGACCAAGCAGCACCTGATGGACTTTTTGAAAACGCACACGCAGCTTGAACTCTGCGACGGCGGCCGGTACTTTTACGCCGTGTACCGCGCGCAGGAGAATCCGAAAAAGAAGCCATCAATCGCCTTTCGCGCGGATTTCGATGCACTGCCCATCGAAGATAAGGTCGATCTGCCCTGGCGGTCGCGCATCGCAGGGGTCGGGCACAAGTGCGGCCACGACGGCCATGCAGCTGCTTTGTGCGGCCTGGGGCTGGAGCTTGCAATGCAGAAGCCGGACCGGGATGTTTATTTAATCTTCCAGCATGCAGAGGAAACCGGGCAAGGAGCGGCAGAGGCAAAGGATGTGCTGCTGGCGCATCCGGACATCGAAGAAATTTTCGCTTTTCACAACCAGACAGGGGAAGAAGCAGGAACCATCTGCGTTCCCCACAGTGCTTCCAACTGTGCTTCGAAGGGAATGTCGGTCTTTCTGAAAGGAACGCCAACTCACGCCAGTCTTCCGGAGCGCGGCATCAATCCGGTGTTTGCCCTGACAAAAATAGTAGATGCCATTCCGGAGCTGATCGCGCCCGGGCAGTACGAAGGACTGGTGCTCTGCACCATCGTGCAGCTGAGCACAGGGGAGTATGCCTTTGGAACAGCGGCCAGCGAAGGCGTGCTCCGAATGACCATCCGTGCAGAGCGCGAGGCAGAAATGGACATTCTGCAGAAACGGCTCGAAGCGCTTTGCAAAGAGGAAGCAGAAACGGCAGGGCTGGAATTGCGGTTTGAATTCCAGGACGAATTTCCCGAAACGCGAAATGCGGCTTCCAGCGTCGAAAAGATCTACCGTGCGGCAAAACAGCTGGGCTATTCGGCGAAGGAAAAGCCGATGTCCAGGGGTTCTGAAGATTTCGGGCACTATACAAAATTGATTCCTGGCGCTATATTCTATATCGGCGGCGGGCTGTACGCCCCTTCCTTTCATACGTCAGGCTACGATTTTACTGATGCGATTATGGAAAACGCGGTGGAGATGTTTAAGACATTGATGGAGGTATAGCGCAAAAACAAAAAACAGCAGCAGGCAGCAGAATTTTCTGCTGCCTGTAGTTATTTTTAGAATAGTATGATATATTGTCAGTATATTCAGTATATAAAGATGGCGGAACTACAGGTGCTGCCAGCGCTGTGCTGCGGAGCAGAGGCGTAACGGGCCGCGCAGAAACGGCATCGCCTGAGGGCAAAGGAGGAAGCTATGAAAGAAGCAATGGACCGGCTGTTTTACAACGGAGTCATCCGGACGATGGATGCAAATGTGCCGCAGGCCCAGGCGGTCGGCATAAAAGACGGAAAGATCTGCTTTGTGGGGAGCAACCAGCAAGCGGAAGCTCTGGCCACGGAGGAACGGATCGACTTGCAGGGGCAGCTGATGCTGCCGGGATTTAACGAGGGGCATATGCACCTGGCCACCTACGCCTTTGTCAACAGCAACATACGGATGGACGACTGCGGCAGCGTGGAGGATTGTCTTGCGGCAGTGCGTAAACGGCTGGCAAAGCAGCCAGATGCTGTCTGGGTTTACGGCCGTGGATGGAACGAGCAGAAATTCCGGGAGGATGCTGCCGGCGGCAAGCGCTATCCCACCAAAGAAGAGCTGGATGGCGTTTGCCGGGAAATTCCCGTAATGATTGTGCGGACCTGCGGCCATGCAGCGGTATGCAACAGCGCGGCGATGGAGCGGATTTGCGCCCTTCCCGAGGCAAAAGAGATGGCAGACCGCATCCATCCCGACCAGGGCGTGGTAACGGAGGGTGTGATCAAGCTATTTTTCCGCATCATCGAAGAACCCTCCATAGAAGCGGTGGAGCAAATGCTTCTGTTTGGGTTGCGAAAGCTGGCCAAAGCGGGAATTACCACCTGCCAGAGCGACGACCTGCTGGCCGTGCCGGGAGCGGGCTGGCGGAAGGTAATCCAGGCCTATCGGAACCTGGAAGCAAGGGGCGAAATGCCGGTGCGGATTTATCAGCAGTGCCTTTTCCAGGCCTACTCCGAATTTGAAGCGTTTATCGAGGAAGGTTACAGAACGGGGCAGGGAGGAGAGTTTTATCAGATCGGACCCTTAAAGCTTCTGGAGGATGGCTCGCTGGGAGCAAAGACAGCAGCGTTAAGCAAGCCCTATCCCGATTCAACAGATAATCGCGGGCTTTTGATTTTCTCGCAGGAGGAAATGGACCGCTTCTTCCTGCTGGCGCAGAAAAACGACATCCAGGTAGCCGTACACTGCATCGGCGACCGGGCGATGGACGTAACGCTGCTGGCCATGAAACGCGCGGCAGACGCATATCCCGGAAAGGCTCTGCGCCACGGGATTGTTCACGCCCAGCTGACGACGCCGGATATTCTGCGGCGCATGGCAGAGCAGAAGGCAATCGCCTACATTCAGCCGGTATTTGTGGGAACGGATATGGATATTGTAGAGGAACGGGTCGGCAGCGCCTGGGCACAGGATACCTACGCCTGGAACACCATGGAGAAACTGGGGATTTTAACAGTGGGAGGCTCCGATGCTCCGGTGGAAAGCTTCGATATATTGGAAAATATTTATTTTGCCGTGACGCGCCAAAAGCTGTCTGGCCAGCCGGAGGGTGGATGGCTGCCCCACGAAAAGGTCAGCGTAGAGCAGGCGGTAAACATGTTTACTGTCAACGCGGCGAAGGCCTGCTTTAAAGAAACGGAAATCGGACGCATCTGCGAAGGGATGAAAGCCGACCTGACGGTGCTTTCCGAGGATATTTTTTCGATTGCACCGGAAAAAATTAAGGATGTCGTTGTTTGCCAGACGATTACCGGCGGAAAGACGGTTTACCGTCCATAAAATCAGCAGGTCCGGTAAATGCTGATAAAAAGCGGAAAAGTCTGTTTATACAAATTTTTCTCGAAAATATTTTTGTAAATTCCATTATCATAGGATAGAATAGCTGTGGAAACGAAAATAGCAAAAGTTGCCAACCGCTATGCTCCGAGGAAGGGTGTTGGCTCACTCGATGCCGCTTTTTATGTTTCCAACAGTCCATCCGCCCTTAAGGGCTTTGCTGGAAAACTAATAATTGAGAGGAAGAAAACATATGAAACGAAAAATCATATCCTTAATGCTGGCTCTGTCCCTGTGTTTGGGACTATATGTTCCCGTTTTTGCCGCTGACAGTGATTTTGTTATTGAGAATGGAGTCTTGGTGGAGTACAACGGCAATGGAGGCGATGTGAAGATTCCAGACGGAGTTACTGAAATTGCATCCAGGGCTTTCGCCATCAACCGCTCGTTTGTTTCATCCGTGGTCATTCCGGAAGGCTGTGTTAAGATTGACAATGAGGCATTCTGTTTTTTGGGAGATTTAGTCCCCTCGGTAAAAGTGACCCTGCCATCCACTCTACGGGTGATTGGGGACCGGGCCTTTGAAGAGGCCCATGTCACGCAAATCAATTTTCCTGAAGGCCTGGTGAGCATCGGAGAAACCGCTTTTGAGGGCAGTTTCCTTTCCAGTATTACGCTTCCATCCTCGCTGAAAAGTCTGGGCGCTGGCGCCTTTGGACACAGCCAGAAACTTTCTCAGGTCTCTTGGAGCGGACACACGTTTTCGGCGAAGGAAATTGAAACCTATTTTTTCAATACGCCGTTCCAATATACAGCTGCCGCAGGTGGAGATACTGTACCCGATACAAGTTCTGGTGAAGACCCTGATTCCAGCGAAGAGCCCGATTCTGGCAAAGACCTCGATTCCAGCTCACCTTCTTCTGACTTTGTCATTGAGAACGGGGTTTTGGTGGAATATACCGGCTCCGATACCACCGTCACTGTCCCGGCTGGAATTACTGCCATTGGCGAAGGGGCGTTTGCGCAGCAGCGTTTCATTACTCGAATCATTCTGCCGGCAGGGGTCACCCGCATAGAAGAGCAGGCGTTCCAGCACTGCTCCTCTCTCAGTCAAGTGATTCTGCCCACGGGTCTGGAATATATTGGCCCGCAGGCCTTTGGAAACTGCATCTTGCTCAAGAGCATCAATTTCCCAGCGTCTCTTATCGAGATTGACGAACGGGCCTTCGAGTACTCCAGCTTAACTGGCGCGATTCATCTGCCCGCTGGTTTGAAACGCCTGGGAGGAGCTGCGTTCCGGGCCACCAATATCCTGTCCCTTACCCTTCCGGATAACATGGACTATATTGGGGGAGGCCTGGGCAGTGGTTGCGAGTCTCTCACCAGCATTGCTTTCCCACGCAAAGGCAGGGCAGTGGAGGAACTAAAGGAACTGGATGAAAGCGACTTCTGGAGCTGCCTTGGGGGCAATGTGCCCAATTTGCAAGAGGTCAAGAACATTCCCAGTACGGCTTACGCGAAAGCGGTGGCATCCAACCAGGCATCCATCGACCAGTTGGGCGACCCGAAGAGTTATCTCGCCGTTCGCAGCGATGCCATCACTGCGAAGGCGAAGGAGATCACCGCGGGGCTGACCCGCGATTATGACAAGGCCAAAGCCATCAACCAGTGGGTAGCCCAGAATATTGCCTATGATTACGCCTATTTCCGGGGTGATTCCAGCACAACCGCTACAACAGCGGACGACGTACTGGTCAGCCGAAAAGCGGTGTGCGGCGGCTTTGCTAATTTGACCAGAGCGCTTCTCCAGGCTTCTGAAATTCCCGCGGTCTGCATACATGGCTGGGCCGGTGGTGACCGCCATGCCTGGAATGCCGCTTATGTGGATGGCACATGGATTTTCCTGGACTCCACTTGGAGCCGTCCAGGCAACGGCAGCATTTATGATGCCCGCTATTTCGATGCCTCGGTTTATTTCCTCTCCCAGAACCATCAGGTGGAGAGCACCTTTACGATTCCTACACAGGAGATGCCCGAACCCGGACAGGACAGCAACCAGACAGATCAGGGCAAAACTGATATTTCAACTGATATTTCAGAAGAAACAATAGTCGACTTTAACGATGTGCCCGCCGATGCCTATTATGCCAAGCCGGTCAAATGGGCAATCGAGAAGAACATTACCAGCGGCACCAGCAAGACTAAGTTTTCTCCCAACGCGACTTGCAGCAGGGCGCAGATCTTGACTTTTCTGTGGCATGCTAGCGGCTCTCCGGAACCGACAGGCGCTAACCCATTCACCGACATTAAGACCGCCGACTATTTTTATAAAGCGGCTTTGTGGGCAGCTGAAAAGGGGATGGTGTCCGGTTCGACGTTCGGCGCGAATACGGATTGCACCCGTGCCATGACCGTGGAATACCTGTGGAAAGCGGTTGGAAGTCCAGCGGCTTCCTACGATGGAACGTTTAACGATGTTCCCGCCAGCGCGGATTATGCGCAGGCTGTAGCGTGGGCGTTTGCAAATGGTGTTACCTCTGGCACCAGCAAAACTGCATTCGGCTCTGCCAGAACCTGTACCCGTGGGCAAATCGTTACGTTCCTGTACCGCGCTATGGGGCAGTAAAGCCGGACAGCCTTTGATAACCGACAGCATGTAACATGAAAAATACCCACCACCTTTGTGCTTTGAAAAGGTGGTGGGCTTTTTTTCTATTTTTCTTCTATATTAAAAGACATGGAATATATTTTAGAACCATCAGACAACGCATACTTAGTCGGAATTGGGAAAAAATAGCTCCATGAGCAAAAACCGGACGACAGTAATAATAGCGACACAAACAGCAAGTGCCCTGTCAAATTGCAGGCAGGGATATCTTGTATGCCGCCGATTGCTTGCAGGGCTTCAGAGGGCGGAAAGGCTCTGTCGGGTTATGGCAGGAGCGGCAGCGCTTGCAGCCCTGATTTCAGCGCTGTTTTTGTGGAGCGATGTCATCGAAGGACAGGCACACTATCAGCCGGAATATCCGCAGACAGATTTAACAAGCATCCTGCAAAAAGAGGAGGCACAGCTGACGAAAGACGATTACAAAACGCTGCTTGTGCAGACCGGCGTCGGTGCGGCAGCGGTCGGGCAGCTGTGGAGAGATGGTAGAAAGGAAGAGCTTTTGCAGCACCAGCAAAACTTCTTTCGCCCGATTGCCGTCAAGTGCCTGCGGCACAATCTGTTTACATCAGGAGAATACGCTGTAAACTCAGCTGGCGAAAAGGTACAAGAAGCGAAGCTCGTGCCACTGCAGGCAGGAGATATCCTCATTACGCCGTGCTCCCATTTTTTCGGCTGGCGCAACGGCCATGCGGGCATTGTTGTAGAACCACCGGTTGTAGATGCTTCTGGCAACATCGTTTCTGACGGCATGGTGTTAGAGTCCGTTACCGTGGGCGTAAATTCCCGGCTGCGCCGCCTGGACCGCTGGGAATCCTATCCGGCGTTTGTCGTTTTGCGATTGCGCGGCAGCGAAGCATCGGATGTGGGGCGCGGAGCGGCAATTCTGGCGCGGCAGTGCTTTTACGATGTCCCTTATCAACTATTGACAGGCCTGTGGGAAGAGCCGTGGCAACCGTCGTTTCCTGTGCCGAAGCTTTTACCGGCAATCGAAGCCGCAGCGGTGGCAGAGGAAAGCGCCGGTGCAAAGAGGCTGGAGGCCAGCGTGCAGGAAACCGCATCGGCATGGGAACAGGAGCTTCGCTTTTGGGCGGAAGCGCAGGAAAAAAGCAAAGGAACGCAATGCGCCCATCTGATATGGAGTTGCTACCGGGCATTGGGCTACGACCTGGATTCGGATGGCGGTCGAATTGTAACGCCGCGGGATCTGATGGAGAGCCCGCTGCTGCAGGTGGTGCAAATATATGGAATAAATCCGATGGAATTTGAAACCGCTTCAGCAAAGCTTCCGTCGCGATAAAGCATGCTATAGCAGCGGCTTTCTGTCGCGAAGGTGGGATATCGCTTGCAGCGTGGCTCCTTTTGGGGTAAACTGACAGCAGGGAGAGAGGATCGAAAGGAGGAGCACAATGGATTACAAAGCGTATTTTCTAAAATTGTTGCAAGAGTTTGTGGCGATTCCCAGCCAGTCACAGAACGAAGAAGCCTATGCAAAAGCGCTGGCGCGGGTTTTAAAAGAAGATTTAGGCATGGAAACGCAGCTGCAGCACGTAGAAGGCAAAGGGTATAATGTCATTGCAAAGCAGCGGGGAACGAAGCCAGGAGCCGGGCGGACGCTGCTCTTAGGCGGACATATCGACACGGTAACGCCTTCGACAGCCTGGAGCACCGATCCGTTTTCGCTGACGATTCGAGGAGATCGGGCGTATGGGCTGGGCGCAGCCGATATGAAGGGCGGAATGGCAGCGCAGGTGGCGGCGCTGAAACAGTGGATCGACCGGGGAACGGAATTTTGCGGCACGATTATATTGGCGGGCCTGTGCGATGAGGAACGGCATTCGCTGGGCGCGAACGCCTATGCGCAGAGAGTGCTGGCTGGACAGGAGGAACGGGCGGACTTCGCCATTTTTGGCGAGCCTCACTATGATAATATCATCGTGGGTGCTACTGGAAAGGTGCTGTTGAAGCTGACGGTTACAGGAGAAGCGGGGCATGCGGCCAATCCAGAAACCGGCGTCAATGCTATCGACTGCCTCAGCCGGTTTCTGACGGCGGTCAGCGATGTCTATACGCCGCTATATGAGGCGGGCACGCGGGCTTCCTGCTGCGTGCTGCGGATGGAAAGCCGTTACGAAGGGTATAATTTGAACATTCCCGAAGAATGTACAGCCTGGATGAACAAACAGCTGTACGTGGACGAGGATGCAGAAAAATTTATCGACGAGCTGCAACAGCTGTATCAGAGCGCTGTCGGCAGAGGCACGCTGACAATCAGCCGTGAGATTCCTTATTATCCCTCGTATCTGTTCGACCAGAGCAACGAAGATTTTCAGAACATCCTGCATTTGCTGGAACGGGAATTTGACCTGCGGCCGGAGCTTAAAATCAACCAGAGCGTCAGCGATGGAAACATCACGTGCAAGGATCTGGGAATCCCTACAATTTTATTAGGGCCGTATGGAAAGGAATACCATAAAGCCGACGAATACATTGATTTGCCATCCGCCTATCAGTGCATTCCCATTATGCTCCGGATTATGGAAGAATTCTTTGGAATCCAATAGTAAAACGCAGATAATTAGTTTGAAATAACGATAAAATTATAAAAAATTGGTGTTGATAACACAATGATATAGTGATATAATAATGTCGCTGTCAAAGGGCTGCACAGAAATGATCGACGTTTTTTCAGGCAGGCGCCGCCGTTGATAGAAGCGGCAGAAATAACAAAGAAAGAGAAGTGACTGATTATGGTAGCAGAAAAGGTAAAAATCATTTTGGAGGATGGCAAGGCGATCAGCCAGATGTTTAGCGACGCACAGGCGATGATTGCAGAATTCGGAGCGGAGAACGTATACAATTTCAGCATTGGAAATCCCAGCGCCGAGCCTCCAGAGGCGGTAAAGCAGGCGATGATCGACGAGCTGAACTGCCAGAACCCCACATATCTGCACGGCTATACGGGCGGATTGGGATATGCCGACGTGCGTCAGGCAGTGGCTGATCACGAAAACGAAACCTTCGGCACGAAATTTTCTGCGAATAATGTAGTTATGACAGTGGGTGCGGCCGGTGGCCTTAATCTGGTATTCCAGCTGCTGATGAACCCCGGCGACGAGGTCATTACCTTTACGCCCTATTTCAGCGAATACAAGTGCTATGCAACCAATGTAGATGCCGCATTGGTGTTATCCGAAACCGACGAAAATTTCCAGCCAAAGCTGGATGTATTCGAGTCGCTTCTGACAGAAAAAACCAGAATTGTCTTAATCAATTCGCCGAACAATCCCACCGGCGCCGTATATTCAGAAGACATGCTGAAAAAAATTGCGGCGATCATGGAAAAGAAGCAGAAGGAATTTGGAACGGTAATGTACATGGTTTCCGACGAACCATACCGCTATATCGCTTACGATAACGTGGATGTTCCATATATTACGAAAATATGTAAAAATGCGATTGTTGCAAATTCATTCAGTAAATCCCTGTCGCTGCCGGGCGAACGCATTGGCTTTTTAATCATTCCAAGCGAAATCGAAGGCTATCAGGAAATTTACGAAGCGGCAAATGTCATCAACCGTACGCTGGGCTTCGTGAATGCGCCAGCTCTGATTCAGCGAGGCGTAGCCCGCTGTCTCAATGCGGAAATTGATGTGGAAGGCTACAAGAAAAACAGAGACGCTTTATATGCTGGCCTGATCGAAGCGGGCTATGAGTGTGTAAAGCCGCAGGGCGCGTTTTATATGTTTGTAAAAACACCCATTGCAGACGATTGGGAATTTTATAAAAAAGCGCAGAAATACCATCTGGTGCTGGGGCCTGGCGTGGCCTTCGGCGGACCGGGCTATGTAAGGATTTCTTACTGTGTGGACTACGATATGATCGTAAAGGCGTTGCCCCAGTTCAAACAACTGATGGACGATATTCGTGCAGAACAAAAAAAATAAGAGACAGTCAGAGATTCAGCTGCCGCGGAACGATGCCTCCTGCATTTTCCGCGGCTTTTTTATAAACAAAGGAATATGTATAGAAAAAGTTAATAAACAATGAAATATTGTTAAAAAAATGTTAAAAAAACATTGCACAAATTGTCGTTTTAGGATATCATAAATTGTGTAAATCGTTTTGCAGAAAAGTCAGAATATGCGGTAAGGTGATATTGCATGGGATCACCGGGCAGGGCCCACCGATTCTGACTTCTGTAAAACTCCGGTGCATTTTTGCACTGTCGTTTGAAAAAGGAGGTTTAACCTGATGTTTGCAGCATTTGAATGGTTTACTAACAACATTTTATGGGGACTTCCCCTGCTGCTGCTGTGCGGCGGCCTGGGTTTGTACCTGACCATAGGAAGTGGATTCTTCCAGTTCAGAGCTTTTGGAAAGATCATCAAAGCTCCGTTCAGCTCCGAGTCTCAGGACAGTAAGAGCGCAGGTAAGAGACTGTCTTCCTTCGAAGCTGTATCTGTAGCTATCGGCGGTTCCGTTGGCGTATCCAACATCTCCGGCGTAGGTACAGCGATTGCTACCGGTGGTCCTGGCGCGCTGTTCTGGCTCTGGATTGCTGCTCTGCTGGGAATGATGACCAAGATGGCAGAAGCCACCCTGGCAGTTCACTACAGATCTACAGCTCCCGATGGCGAGCACTTTGGCGGACCGACCTAC
>CATJIF010000014.1 GCA_949740445.1 uncultured Peptostreptococcaceae bacterium
GATATCGCCGCGCTTACTGGCGCAACATCGTTACCGTTTCTCCACCGTTACTCACTAATCGCAAAGTTTTCAACTGGGTGGTAACGATATCGCTGTGCTCATCGACACAATAGCGTTACGAAGCTTCATCGTTACTCGCTAATCGCGGAGCTTTCAAACAAGTGGTAACGACATCGCTGCGCTTACTGACACAATATCGTTACGAATCTCCATCGTTACTCACTAATTGCGGAGCTTTCAACTGGGCGGTAACGACATCGTCGTGCTCATTGGCGCAATGTCGTTACAAATCTCCACCGCTACTCGCTAATTGCAGAGCTTTCAGGCAGGCGGTAACGATATCGCGACGATCACTGGTGTAACATCGTTACCATTTCTCCATCGTTACTCACTAATCGCGAAGTTTTCAACTGGGCGGTAACGACATCGCTGCGCTCATTGATGCAATGTCGTTACCGTTGTCTTCGTTTATCTTTACCGCACAACATCAGCCATGCATCCAGCACCCAGTTTTCTGCTATTCAAAAAGACGCGATCTGCCTGCCAATTAGAATGGCCTGCATCGCGTCTTGCTGTTTTTGCATCATTCATGGTTCGAAACTGCCTGTAAGCCTGACAACCAATCTGTACTGGATAGCCCGCAAAGCAGTCAACCTGCTGCCAGCAGTCAGCTTGCTACAGATATCGCTCACTTAGTCCGTCAACAAAAGTTAGCCTGCGAGCAGCGATTAACCCGCCGCAAACAGTCAGCTCGCTGCAGACAATCCCCGGTCCGAACCAAACCAGCGCCGCTTTGTAAACCAGTAGCAAATGGGAACCGCATACATGTACACTGCATAGGGCAGCGAGTTATAGCCTGCGCCCAAAAACGACAGCGGCACGGAGCATCCGATGCTCCAGGGAATGAGGCAGGCGATGAGGATAACGGAGTTTTCCATATCCTGCGCCAGTTCTTCCTTCGAACCACCGCCCGCCGCATAGGGTTGTTTCAACAGGTCGGAGCACATCAGCGTGGAGATGGTCTGGTTGCAGAAAATAACTGCCATGGCTGTGCTTACGAGTACCATTACCGAAAAGCGGCCCAGCCGCGTACAGGCCCTGCCCAGCATATCCTGCAGCTGCCGCAGCATATCCGTTCCGCTGAAGATGCCCGAATAAGTGCTGGAAAGCACCAAAATACCCGCCACCTCCAGCATCGAAACCAGCCCGCCACCGTTTAAGATGGTGCCCAGCCCGTCGCCCTGGGCACGATAACCCAGCACGCAGGTCTTTGCGATTTCAAAGAGTGGAACGCCCTGCACCAACCAGGCAACCAATACGCCGCTTATAATGCTGGCTGCCATGGCGCTTCGCACCTTCACCCGCAGCAGGGGCAACAGCAGCATGAGGATGGCCGGCACAAAGGCCCATAGCGACAGTGAAAACGATTCCTCGAAGGAGCGTACCAGCGCTTCATCCACCTGCTTTATGGGATTTGCCGCAGAGAGAACCCCGTAAGCAGCAAGGGTGATTCCCATGGGCAGGAGCGCCGTCCGCACCATCAGCTTCACGTTATCGTAAATTTCTGTTCCTGTAATGCCTGCGATCATGTTTGCGCTGGAAGATACCGGCGAACAGCGGTCGCCGAAATAAATGCCCGACATGATTACGCCTCCGGCAATCACCGGATCGACGCCGCCGCTTCTGGCCAGCGCCATGAAAATCACGCCCACTGTTCCGGCCACACCGAAGGAGGTTCCCAGCGCATAGCTCAAAAGGCAGGACAGAAGGAATGTTACCATTAAAAATAACGGCGGTGTAATCACCTGAATGCCGTAGTAAACGAAGATAGTGATGGTGCCGGAAATGCGCCAGGTTGCGGTGATAAAGCCGATGATCAGCATAACCTCGATTACGCCCATGGATTCTTTGACGGCCTCAAAGCCCATGTGCAGAAGATTCCCGGGCGAAAATCCCCGGTGCACGCCCACGAAAAGAAACGCTGCAAGTCCGATGAAAAGAGCGAGCAGCATGGAAATATCCAGAAAAATAGCTCCCACCATCGACACGATAAATACGATAAATGCAACTGCCAAGTCCATTGTTTCCGCTCCCTTCAGCAGCGCATCGCCGCCACCATACAATTCTGCCGGCAGCCCAGGGCCGCCGCACAATTTTAACAGCGGCCTGCTGCCATTGCTATACATCTCACCAGAGGCAATGTCTTATCGCCCCTGCGCTGTAACTTTACCGCAGTCCAAAGCCGCCATTACACAGCATCGGCAACAGTTCCATTCTGCGCCTGCACATCTCTGTGGCAGTTTGTCCTGCCGCCATACGTCTTTAGAGGCAGCATCCTACTGCCATTGCCACCGCAGCGCTTCGATATGCGCCCGGACCTCCGAAAGCTCCGAGCGCATGTCCCGGCAAGCCGCCTGGGCTTCCTGCACGCTCACCTTCCGAAAGCGCACCTGCGCGCCGATTCCGGCCTGAGCCAGCCTGGGCAGGTCGCAGGAAACCACGTTTGCGATGCGACTGTAGCCGCCGGTGGTCTGCCGGTCTGCCATCATAACGATGGGCGTTCCGCTGGCAGGCACCTGCACCGAACCGAAGACTACGCCATCGGTGATGATATCCGCCGCTCCCCTGTGCTCGATTGCCGCCCCATCGAGGCGATATCCCATGCGGTTGGAGCTGGGCGATACAGCATAGGTGCTGCTGTAAAATGTATGCAACCCCGCCTCCGTAAACATCCCTGCGTGCCTGTCCTCGACAACGCTCAGGCAGACCTGCTTTTCCCAGCGGGGCTTCATGTGAAGCGCCACCGGCCGGCCATAGACCTTTCGTTCCTCGCCGCAGACGGCCAGCCGGTCGCCTGTGCGCAGCGCCCGGCCCTCCAGGCCTCCCGTGTGGGAATACTGGTGGGTAGCAGCGCTTCCCAAAACCTGGGGCACGTCCAGCCCGCCGGCAAAGGCGATATAGGCGAACATGCCGCTGTTCAGGCCCGCAAAGCTCAGCTCGCTTCCCGCCGGCACCCGCAGCGAAGCGTAGTTTTCCACCCGCCGGCCGTCGAGCTGGGGCTGCATGTCGGCCCCCGTAACGGCAAGCACTGTCTCTGTCTCGAAGTGCAGCGACGGCCCGGCTGCCATACATTCCAGCAGCGGTGCATCCGCTGCGTTTCCCACCAAAAAATTAGCGATAGCCGCGCTTACGCCGTCCATAACTCCGGCGACGGCGATGCCGTATTTCTGATAGCCCCGGCGCCCGCCATCCTGTACAGTGGTCTGCGCACCCGCTCGTTTTACTGTAAATCCCATGACTGTTCACCTTCTGCTATGGAAAGAAATTCCTGCCGGGAAATCGGCGAAAACCGCACGGTATCCCCGGCGTTTAAAAGCGCCGGCATCCGGCGGCCCGGATCGTAGAGCGCCAGAGGCGTCCTTCCGATGATCTGCCAGCCGCCCGGCGATGCCACGGGATAGACGCCCGTCTGTCCGCCGGCGATGCCCACGCTGCCCGCTTCGATTTTCAGTCGGGGCTGAGAAAGCCGCGGCGTGTGCAGCTGCCGGGAAAGCCCGCCCAGATAGGGAAAGCCTGCGATAAAGCCCAGCATGTACACCCGGTAGTCCGCCGCTGTGTGCAGGCGCACCACTTCTTCCTCGCTGAGCCCTCCGTGCTCCGCCACCGTGGCGATATCCGGGCCGTACTCTCCACCGTAGCACACGGGGATGGTTACGATCCGCCGCTGTACCGCGGCAAGCTCCTCTTCACTGCTCAAAAGCGCCGCAATGCGCTGCTCCATTTCCGCGTAATCAAAAGCTTCTGCCCGGTAGTGCACCAGCAGCGTGCAATAGGTGGGAACCAGTTCTTCCACCGCGTCGCCAAGCCCCTCGGACAAACGCTTTGCCGCCGCTATCACCTGGTCGTTGACCTCCGGTGCGATGATCTCGCCGAAGGAAAGGGACAGTGCCCGGTCTCCCAGCGGAAAGATGCTGTATGTCATCGCCGCACCTCCAGCACCCGCCCGAGGGGAGCGATTTCGATTCCCTCCCTGGCAAAGGCGCTGCGCAGCGCCTTCAGAAAGGCCATGGCCTTGGGCGTATCGCCGTGCACGCAGACGGAATCCGCCACGATGGAAATCTCCTTTCCGCTCTGCGATACCACCCTGCCTTCTTGAATCATTTTTATCGTGCGGCTGACTGCTTCGTCCTCGTCGTCGATCACGGCGCCGGCCTGCCCCCGGGGCACCAGGCTTCCGTCGTCGCTGTAGGCCCGGTCGGCAAACACTTCGCCGGCAAAGGCAAGCCCCGCCTCAGAAGCCGCCTGCTCCATGCAGCTTCCGGAAAGCCCCAAAAAGATCAGCTCTTCCCCGCAGGCCCGGATTCCTCTGGCTATGGCCCTCGCCAGCTGCAGATCCTTCGCTGCCGCATTGTACAGCGCCCCGTGGGGCTTTACGTGCTGCAGCTTTGCGCCGTGCTGGCGGCAAAAGCCCTGCAACGCCCCCACCTGATAGACGATGTAGGCCTCTGCCTCTGCAGGGCTGACCTTCATGGCCCGCCGTCCAAAGCCCATCAGGTCCGGATAGGAGGGATGCGCCCCCACCGCCGTCTGGCAGCTCTGGCACAGCTTTATGCTCTTTCCCATAATCAAAGGATCGCCCGCATGCCATCCACAGGCGATGTTCGCCGAAGAAACCAGGCCGATGATCTCCTCATCGCAGGGCATGGCGTACGCGCCGAAGCCCTCGCCCAGGTCGGAATTCAAATCTACGATGTACTGTTTCATGCTAACCTCCTCGCTATTATTGCTCTACTGCAAACCGGCTGCGTTGCTTTTGCCTGCCTTTCCGGCAATTGCCAGGCGCTGTGGACAGCGGCCGCTCGCTCAACGACTCTCCGCCCCGCGGCAGGCTGATGTCAGCACTGCGAAAGCTGCGCCCGGAAGGCGATGGCCCGCGGCGTCTGCATGCTGTCGAACTGTATGAGATACGCGCCCCGTTCCTCATCGGCCTGCAGAATTGTTCCTTCGCCGAATATGCCGTGGCGCACCCGCTGCCCCTGGGCAAACCTCGTGGGCTGATTTTCGTCGGCCAGCCACCGACTGCTGAGCACGATATAATCCTGCGCCGCCTCCAAAAGCCCGGCCTGGGGCGGCTGTGTAAACTCCAGGAGCCCGGCGTCGATATCCAGCAGAAACCGCGACGGATAGCGCGGCGAGCCGTCGAAGTTCCAGCCCTCCGCCTCGGAGAGGAACAGCCGCTTCTGCGCCCGGGTCATGGCGACAAAGGCCAGCCGCCGCTCCTCCTCCATGCTCTGCCTGGTGCTGGTCTTTTTCGAGGGGAATACGCCCTCGTTCATGGCGCATAAAAACACGTAAGGAAATTCCAGACCCTTGGCCGTGTGCACGGTCATCAGCCGGATTTTATCGCCGCCAGCATCGGCATCGCTGTTGGTAAACAGCGCCGCATGGGCCAGGTAGTGCTCGATGGTGCACTCCTCGCCGCAGGAGATTTCGTATTCGTAGACCGACTGCTTCAGCTCCGCCAGGTTATCGAGGCGCTCCTGGCTTCCCTCGGTGCGCAGCATGGCCTCGTAACCGCTGGCATCCAGTATGGCGGAAAGCACCTCGGAGACAGGCCGCTGCCCGCTCTGGGCGGCAAAGCCCTCAATGAGCGAGACAAACTGCGCCGCCTTCGTGGTGCGAAACAGCTCGTGATCCAGATGCTCCGTCAGGGCGCAGTACAGCGAACACTGCTTCTGCTGCGCGCATTCCTGCAGAAACTGCATGCGCCGCTGCCCCAGATTGCGCTTGGGCACGTTGGCGATGCGCAGAAACGACAGGTCGTCTTTGTAGATAATCATGCGCAGATAGGAAAGCGCATCCTTGATTTCCATGCGACCGAAAAACTGCACGCCGCTGTAGATCGCATAGGGGATTTCCCGCTTCAGAAGCACCTCCTCCACGGTGCGCGTAATGTAATGCGCCCGGTAGAGCACAGCGATGTCGCGGTACGCTATGCCCTGCTCCCGCAGCTCTGCAACCTGCCGGGCGATCCACTCCGCTTCCTCCTGCATGGTTTTTCCGTGGTGGCACAGCACCGAAGGGCCGTCGGGAAGCGTGGGCAGAAGTTCCTTTTTCATGCGGTTCTGATTGTTGGAAATCAGAGCATTGGCCGCTGCTAAAATCTGCGGCGACGAGCGGTAGTTGCGCATCATCATCACAGTTTTCACCTGGGGGAAGGCTTTGTCGAAGTCCAGCAAATAGCGCACATCCGCCCCGCGCCAGGTATAGATGGTCTGGTCGGGGTCGCCCACTACAAACAGGTTTTTATGGTAGCCGCACAGCACCTCCATCAGCCGGTACTGCAGCGCGTCGATGTCCTGAAATTCGTCGATCATAATGTATTCCAGCCGCTTCTGCCATTTGAGGCAGATCTCTGGCTCGCGCTGGAAAATATACAGCGAAAACTTAATCAGGTCGTTGTAATCCAGCCCAAAGCATTTCTTCTGCTGGTACAGATACCCGTAAAATATCATATCCTCCGCAGCCTGCGCGCCCTGGTATTTCTGCTGCAACCGCTCCAAGGACATGGTAATCAGGTCGAGATAATACTCCGGCTCTTTTTTCAGCTTGCGTATTTCGATCATGTCCCGCGCCTTGCTGAAGGTCATGTGGCGCAGCGTCAGCCCCCGCTCCTCGTATATTATGGAAAGCATGGCGTCGATGTCGGCGTTGTCCAGCACCAGAAAGCTCTTGGGATATTGCACCGCGTAGCTGTCCTCCTGCAGTACCGACACGCAGAAGCCGTGAAAGGTGTTGATGTATCCGGTATCGTTGTCGCCGGTCAGCCGGTGGATGCGCTGGCGCATTTCGTTGGCCGATTTATTGGTAAAGGTAACGCAGAGGATGTTTCCCGGCAGGATGCCGATTTCGTTTACCAGATACGCAAACCGCCGGGCGAGCGCCCGGGTTTTTCCGGAGCCTGCGCCCGCGATGACGCGGATAAACCCCTCCGTGGCGGTTACTGCCTCCCTCTGCGCCTCGTTGAGCCCGCGCAGGATATCTTCCATTGCTCCCGTCTCTATCGTTTTGGCTTCCATCGCTGCGGCCTCCATCTCTCTCCGCTCTATCGTTTCTGTTTCTTCCACGCCTGCCTCCCTCGATGCCGCCCATCCCGATGCTGCCCTGCGGCTGCTTTCTCCGCTGCCGTCCGTCGTCCGGAACGCTGCGCGCACTCTTCTTCGCTGAATTTCGAAAGCACGACCATCAATATGCCGCTTTCCACACGAATCTGCGCATCGCCCTCCCACTCGTTGCTGATGCCGATGGGAAAGGTATTCGTCAGCACCGCGTCCTTCAGCTGGTATTTCGCGCCATCGATAGAAACCCCGCGGCAGGCATCGGTCAGCGAAAGCACCGAAAGCGAATACCCCGGCCTGGCGAAAATGGTTTTCGTGCCGCCGCCAAACAGATACAGCGCGGTCTGCGCATCCTCGATTTCCACCTGCGCACCGTGTTTTACAGCGTAAGCCGCCGCCTGTATGTTTCCCATCAGGTGATCCAGCCGGCCGCCCAGCGCGCAGTAGAGCACAATGTGCCCAAAGCCCTGCTCCACCGCATACTTTACCGCGGCCATCGTGTCGGTATCGTCCTTTTCCACAGGAAGCGAAAGCCGCGGAATGTTCCCGGGAAGCGCCCCGCGGTACGAATCGAAATCGCCCACCAGCAAGTCGGGCGTTACGCCGCTTTGCAGCGCGTATTCGCATCCCTTATCGCAGGCGATGATGTAACCGGCATCCTCGATGCCCCGCAGCGGAGAAAACGCACCGCCGGATATGATCGCACAACGTCTGTCCATGCAAGCCTCCCTCAAACTATGCTCTTTGTCAATGCCTGGTTGTCCATATCCAATTGACGGAAGCGCCCGGCTTCGAAAGGCCTGCGAATTTCTGCCAATCGGAGGTCTGCTGCCATCATAGCACAGAACGGGGCCGGAATCAATTCCTTCGCCGCCGCACCCTGTGGATAAAAAAAGCAGCTCCCTCCTAACTGCTGGATGGAGCCGCGCAATCGCTTCGTTTTCTGTGTTCGCCTCTTTGGCGTCGGTGCCGCCGACTTTTTTCCACTGCTGTCCGTGACCTCCGGCCCGCACTGCAAGGCCGCTTTTCATCAATGAAACGCAGGCGGCGTTCCCTGAATCTCCGTCAGCGGACTTCCCGCAGGCGAAGGACTGGACATATCGAAATACAGCCTGGCCGCTGCCGTGGTTCCGAAGTCGCGATTCGAGCCCGTATCCTGCACCTTGTTGAACGCCTCGCGGAACATGGCGTTGTGCGCTTCTTCCCGATTGAGCAGAAAGTCGATGGTCGCCCGCACCTTTTTATCCGCAATCTGCCGGTATAAATACTCGTAGACCACCTTCGCCCTCTGCTCTGAGGCGATGTTGGACAGCAAATCGGCGCAGAGATCACCGGTTACAGTAACGTAATCCCCAGTCCAGGAATAGCCAGACGCGTTGACCAGCCCCGGATTTAACCCCAGGAGCACGTGGGACTGAATTTCGCCCGCAGGCACCGCTGCCGCGTTCACATCGTGGCCGTTGAGCAGATGAATGGTCTGCGCCACCATTTCCATGTGGCTCAGCTCCTCCGCTGCGATGTCCAAAAACAAATCTTTGATTTCCGGATCTTTGATCCGAAAACTCTGCGACATATACTGCATGGCTGCCTTCAGCTCGCCATTGCCGCCGCCCAGCTGTTCCTGAAGCAGCACCGCATACTGCGGGTTGGGCTGCTCGATTTCCACTGCGTGAAATAATCTCTTTTCGTGCTTGAACATAAGCATACACCTCCGTTGTTGCAGACATTTTCCGTTTGCCGAAAACTCCCGCTTGCGGGGAATCTTCTCGCTCGGCCGGCAGGCACATCCTGCCGGTTAATGGTAGTATTTCCGCATCAGAGAAGCGATATGTACGATATTCGAAGCACTGCCTGCCTCTGTTCTGCTCAGCAGTGCTTCAGCACATTCTTTATACCGATGGCAACCGCCAGCGAAGCGAATCCCGAAAAGAGAACCACCGCGAACTCAAAGCCGCTGCAAAGCTCAAACAAAATGCCGTACAGCGCACTTCCCAAAGGCTGGGCGCACATGGATATCGTAAAGATGACAGCGATGACCTTTCCGATCAGATGCGGCGGTGTTTCCTGCTGGATAAAGGATATCATCTGCACGGAAAACATCGTCGAAACTGCCATAATGAGAAAACTGCACACTGTTATCACTAAATAATTAAACCGTCCCGACGGCGATACGGCAAACGCTGCTCCCATAACAACGATGCACGCTGTACTAATCATTATCAGGTTTCCCGATGATTGTATCCGCAGCCGTTGGGCAAGCACGCCCGTACAGATGCCGCCGACCAGGCCGCCCGCTGCCAGCGCACCTTCCGCAAAGCCGCACAGCTGGTTTTTTGCCTGCATGGACCCTAGCTCCCATACCTCCGTAATCAGATACGGCACCCCGATGATGAGCATGGCCGACAAAAACAGATTGATTCCGCAGATGCCAAGCAGCACCTGCCCGATGACCGGCCTGTCTTTTTGTATAAAGTGAAAGCTCTGCGCAAAGTCTTTCTTTGCGCTGCTCCACATGCTGCCCGCAGATGCCTGCGCTTCGAACGGGATGCGGATAAACAATTCCATCACCGCCGAGGCGAAAAAACACGCCGCACAGATCTGGACGACCGGTTTTAGGCCGTAAGCGCCGTACAAGATGCCTCCGAACACCGGCCCTATGAGCGCTGCAAAGGAGCTGATGGTATTGATGACAGCATTCGCTTCCATAAACTGTTCCCTGTCCACAAGCGCCGGGATGCTGGCCTGCACCGCCGGCTGATACGCCCCTGCGATGCCGTAGAGCAACATCATCGCAGCCGCCGTCAGCACGATGACATTGAGCTGATCCATCAGCAGAGAAAAGGCGATTACAACCGCCGATGTAAAGAAATCCAGCGCTACCATAATATTTCTCTTGTTTACCCGGTCCGCCACCATGCCGCCCACAGGCGACAGCAAAATCGAAGGAAGAAACGCGCAGGCAGTGACCGTGCCGTAAAGCGCAGACGACCCCGTCCGGTTTAGCAAATACAGCGGCAGTGCAAACCGCAGCGCAGCATTTCCAAACAGGGAAATGACCTGCCCGATTACCATTAACGTAAAATCCTTTGAAAATAAGCTCCGTTGCATGTCTTACACCTCCGTAGTTTTATCAATCTTGCTCGACTTCGCGCATGACAGTGTTTTGCATATGTCGTGCGCTTCTTCTGTACTGACGATACTTTTGCATGTGGCATGCACATCTATGGCATACTTATCGCTGACAGATGCAGTTCTGTGGGCGCACTTCGCAGTTCCTTTTCATACCGCATGACGGTATGTATTTTATTAAAAGATATCTGCCTTTGGTGAGGCAGACGCTATTTGCTTTTCTGATAAATCTCCGTCAGCTCCTTCAGCCGTTTGAACATTTCCTCGTCTATAATATCCAGCCCAAAGCCCCGCATCATCTGATCGAACACCCGAAACCTGCGGCAGGATTCTTCTACGGAGCCGCCGAATATCATGGGATTGATCCAGACATTCGCCACCAGTATAATCAGCTCTGCCAGCTGCTCCGGATATTCCGCCTGTATGGAGCCATCCGCCATCCCCTGCCGAAGGATCGGCAGAATATAGTGCGGTGCAACTTCATCTACCGTATCGCTCAAAATACCGAACAGCAGCTTGGAATTATTTTTAAAATTCGGTGCCACTGCAAAGATTTCGTTTTGCACCGGCCGGTTGATCGAGTATTTGAAAATGGCTTTCAGCTTTTCCCGCCCGTTCAGATCTACACGGTCGCGGATATCGGCAAGCAGCTGGTTGGACTCCGCTGTCATTTTGTCTATTACCGCAATCAGAATATCCTCTTTCGACTTAAAGTGATGGTAAATGGCCCCCTTGCTTAAGCCACCCAGCTGGCCGATGATATCCTGAATGGAAGTATGCTCGTATCCCTGCTCCATAAACAGGCGATAGGCTGTATCTACGATTAAATGCATGGTTTCTTCCGGATTTTTATTCCGAGCCACGGCCTTCGTTTCTCCTTCCCCGCATCCTCTGCAATTCTGCTCTCTTTCATTTCTGAACCGTCGGCGGGCACACCCCCGCCGGTTTTGCTCCGCCAGATTGATTACACCTTAACATACCGACGGTATGTATGTCAAGTGGATATAGCGATGTTTTAGAACACAATATGTGCATACCGTTGAATTGCGCACATTTTGCCTAAAATACGCAAATCATCGAAATGTAAATTTTTTGATGCGGGTAACGATATC
>CATJIF010000015.1 GCA_949740445.1 uncultured Peptostreptococcaceae bacterium
AAATAAGTAAACGCCCTGTTCCTTGGCCGGAAGGGCGTTTACTTTGTAAAATCTTATTTCGCCAGGACGGATAGGTTTGCTCTATCTTTCTGGTCGTCTTGCTAAGTATATTATATCAAATGATCCGAATATGTCAAACAAAAAACAACCGCCTCCTGCGCCAACAGGAAGCGGCTGCGATACTGGGCTGCGATGATGCAATCCATATCTATAAATCAAGGTATATTGTATCATCGCAGCCCGGAAATTGCAAGCATTTGCATAGTCCCGGGCATTTTTATGTCCATTTTTATGAGGAGGTACAAGTATGCCAAGAAAAACATTTACTTTTGAAGGAAAGCGCTATAGTGTATCCGCAGCAACTGAGATAGAGCTGGGAAAAAAAATGGCACTGAAACAGCAGGCGCTGGAAGAAGGCAGTATCCTGTATTCTTCGGCAACGACTGTGAAAAAATGGGGCGAAGAATACGTCGAAGTATATCGCCGTCCGGGGATTGAAGACAATACTTATAAGTATCTTATGGGATATTTACATAACTACATAATTCCAGAAATCGGAAATTTGAAATTAAAAGATGTCAAAGCAATCCACCTGCAAAAAATCGTCAACCAATGCGAGGGAATGAGCTACAGTCAGTGCAACAAACTGGTCCAGCTGCTTCGAGGTATGTTTACAACCGCCTTCAATAATCAAATGATCAAAATAAATCCCACCCTTGATTTGCGGTTGCCAGGCTGTGAAGATGATACACACCGCTCGATTACGGATCGGGAAAGAGCGCTGACGTTGATAGTTGCCGAAACCCACGAATATGGGCTTTGGGTATTGATCATGCTCTTCTGCGGGCTTCGCCCCAGCGAAACCAAAACAGTACTTGGCTGTCATATTGACAGAAAAACCTCTCTTTTATATATTGATGGCACAAAGTCCAAGACTGCCAAAAGGTATGTCCCTATCCCTGGCATCTTAATGTCAAAGCTTCCGCCTATCGCTCCTTATGATTACCTGTTTACTCAGAAAACTACCGGAAGGCCAATTACCAAAACCTCTATGCGCGGTATGTGGAAAAGCTTCAAGCGCGCAATGAATATACAGGCCGGATGCCGTGTTTTCCGAAACGAACTGGTTCCTCCATTTCCTGTAGCGGAAGATCTCTGCCCCTACTGTTATCGGCATACCTTTTGTACCGACCTTCAGGATGCTGGCGTTCCAATCAATATTGCAAAAGATTTGATGGGGCACTCAAACATCTCCACTACTGCAAAATACTACACCCATTTAACAAATCGCTCCATGTTGGCAGCAGCAGAAAAAATAAATGATTACCATGATAACAATCACACAACCGACATTATGCAGCCTCGTGAATTTTTACTCATTCACTAATATGAATCTTTATTCAACCCTCTATTTTTAACCCCACATTTTTACTTGCACACTTACTTGCACACCCCAGGCGTGCAAGTAGTCTCAATCCACACTTTTTTCTCATTTTTCCCGCCGGAGCTTTGCAAAAAGAAAGACCGCCAAACCGTTGAAATTTCAACGTGTCTGACGGTCTTTTTCTGGTGGGCGGTATTGGGCTCGAACCAACGACCTCTTGCTTGTCGAGCAAGCGCTCTAACCAGCTGAGCTAACTGCCCTTGCACTATTGCACTAACGTGCGGTACTTTTATAGTATACTAAAGATTTCTGACAATAGCAAGCATTATTTTTTTCGGTTTTTTGTTTTTTATCAAGCCAGAGCCTCCTGCTCGGCTCTGGCACTCTGCTGCGCCAGGTACAAATCCCCGCTTTACACATCTCAAACAAACCGCGTTCCGATACGTCTGTTAGCGAGTCGATTCGCTGTGCCTTTGGCGCCACTCTTCAATCGCCGCCATCCGCTCCCGCACCTTTGCTTCGGTGCCCTGTCCGGTAGGGACATAATATCTGCGGCCCTGCAGGGCTTCCGGCAGGCAGCGCATCATGGTGAGCTTGTCCTCCGTATCGTGGGCGTACTGATACCCCTCGCCATAGCGAAGCTCCTTCATCAATTTCGTAGGCGCATTGCGTATCTGCAGCGGCACAGGCTCTGCCATGCGCTGTATGGCATCTTTCTTCGCCGCCTCGTAAGCCATGTAAACCGCATTGGATTTGGGCGCCAACGCCATATACGTTACCGCATGCGTCAGATGAACGCTGCACTCCGGCATGCCGATAAAGTGGCAGGCCTGATACACTGCCACGGCGATTTCCAGGGCCCGGCTGTCCGCCATCCCCACATCTTCGCTGGCAAAGCGTACCACACGGCGCGCGATGTACAGCGGGTCTTCGCCGCCTTCCAGCATCCGCGATAGCCAGTAAATCGAGGCATCCACATCGCTGTTGCGCATGGATTTATGCAGCGCGGAAATCAGGTTGTAATGCTCTTCCCCGTTTTTATCGTAAAGCAGCGATTTTTTGCTGGTGCACTGCTCCAGCGTTTCCATCGTTACGCGGATGTTTCCTTCGTCGTCGCTGTCGCCGTTGAGCACGACCATTTCCAGCGTGTTCAGGGCCGTGCGCCCATCGCCGTTGGCAAAGTTCGCTATGACGTGCAGCATTTCGCTGCTGATCTCTACGCGCTGGTTGCCGAAGCCCCTCGGGCTGTGCAGCGCATGTTCCATCAGCTGTTTTAAGTCCTCTGCGGACAGTGCCTGCAATACGAATACCTTGCAGCGCGACAGCAACGCCGAATTGATTTCAAACGAAGGATTTTCCGTCGTGGCTCCGATAAGGACAATGCTTCCCTTCTCCACAAACGGCAGAAATGCATCCTGCTGCGCTTTATTAAAGCGATGGATTTCATCTACAAATAAAATCGTTTTCTCGCCCATCAGGCGGTTGCCCTCAGCGCGCCCCATCACCTCTTTAATCTCTTTAATGCCGCTGGTAACAGCGCTGAAATCAATAAAATTGGCCTTCGTGCGCCTGGCGATAATCCGGGCAAGCGTCGTCTTTCCCACGCCCGGCGGCCCCCAAAAAATCATGGAGGATACCTGGTCGCGGTCGATCAGCTGGCGAAGTACCTTACCTGCTGCCAGCAGATGCTTCTGCCCCACAAATTCCTCAATCGTTTCCGGTCGCAGCCTGCTGGCCAGCGGATTGTATTTCTCACGATCATCAAACATGGACTGCTGATACATAGCACCGCCTTCTTTCTCCTGTCATCTCTCCTGCTGTTATTATAGCAAAGACCTCTGCCAATTACAATTCCCGGGCTTTCGCAAAGCCTGGCAACCGTCGTCCTTGCGCCCGTTTTGCTTCTTTGGTGCTCGCATATTTTTTCCACATCGGGAAATCCTATCCGCAAGAGCCATTCCACATGTCATTAAAGGAGAGAAACAATGCAAATGAACCGGATGCCATCCCGCTGGAAGCGGGTTCCCCGCCACGTAGGCGTCATTCCCGACGGCAACCGCCGCTGGGCCGCCGGCCGCGGCCTGAAAAAAGAAGAAGGCTACGATCAGGGAATTGAGCCCGGCTTTCAAATGTACCGCCTGCTGCGGGAATTAGGAGTCGAAGAGCTGACGCTTTACGGCTTTACCACGGATAACACAAAGCGCCCCACCGTTCAGAAGCGGGCCTTCCAACAAGCCTGCGTCCGCGCGGTAGAGCGCTTATCCTGCGAAGATGCAGAACTGTTAGTCGTGGGGAACAACAATTCCGCTGCCTTTCCCAAAGCGCTGCTTCCGTATCGCATGCGCCGCCGCTTTGGATGCGGCGGCATGAAGGTTAATTTTCTCGTCAATTACGGATGGGACTGGGATCTGCACTATCCCGGCGGCCTGGCCAGCGCTGCCATCTCACCCATCGACTTGATTCTGCGATGGGGCGGGCACACGCGGCTTTCCGGCTTTCTTCCCGTGCAGTCGGTCTATGCCGATTTCTACACTCTGCCGGAGCTCTGGCCCGATTTTTCGGAAGAACAGCTCTGGCGGGCCATGGGCTGGTATCAGACGCAGGACATCACCCGAGGGGGCTGAGCGGCGGCAACAGCTACCGCTTGCCCTTGTCGTAGATTTCGCCCAGCGCGCGCGGTGCGCGGTTATTCTTCGAGAAGAAAATCAAAAGCAGCAGCGTCAGCACGTAGGGCAGCGTCATAATCAAATCGGAATACGCCCCCGGCAGCCCCATCAGCTGGATCAGCCAGTACCCGGCTGCCCGGGCAAAGCCGAACAGCAGGCAGGCCCCCAGCGTAAAGGGAATTTTCCAGTTGCCGAAAATCATGGCCGCAATCGCCAGATAGCCATAACCGGTGTAAATGCTGACAGAATAATTGCCGAACACGGAATAGGCAAAGCACATGCCGCCCAGGCCGGACAGCGCACCGGAAATCATCACCGCCGCAAATTGCAGTCGCCCTACGTTGCAGCCCGCTGCATCCACCGCATAGGGATTGTCGCCGCAGGCCCGCAGCCGCAGGCCAAAGCGGCTGCGGTACATCACGTACCACGAGATCATGGCCACGATGATGATGATAAACTCAAAGGGATATACATTAGTAAAGAACCCGCCGATTACCGGGATGTTGGCCAGCGGCTGAAAGGTCAGCCGCCCGGATACTGTCATCACAAACTTATCCGAAGACTGCCCGAAAATCCCGGCATTGACCTGGCTGGTCAGAAAATCCGTCAGCGCTATGGCCAGAATGTTGACAACCACGCCGCTGATTACCTGATTTGCCTTGAATTTAATGCACAGCACTGCGTGGATTACCGCATACAGCGCCCCGCCGATCATGGCGAACACCATCGCCAGATACATAGGCACCTGCGACCCGGGAGAAAACCATCCGGATGTCAGGACGACAAACAGCGCCCCGATAAAAGCGCCTGCTCCTAAAAAGCCCTCCAGCGCCAGGTTGGTAACGCCGCTGCGCTCGCTGAAAATACCGCCTACCGCAATGATAAACAGCGGCAGTGCAAAGGACATACCGTTTACGATAATATCCGTCATCGCTGCACCTCCTCCTGTCTCGTCTGCTCTGCAGCCTGCTGCCCGGGCGCGCTGCCATCCTCTGCTGAAGCCATGCTCTTTTCTTCTTGCTTCTGCCGGTCTGCCGCGCGGGCAAGCCGTGCGCGGATGTAGACACCGCAGGCAGCAAACAGCAGCATAAGCCCTGTAATCAGCGACGATACCTCCTGCGGCACGCCGATGGAAGAATTCATGTACATTCCGCCCTTGGTAATAATTGTAATTAAAAAGGAGGCCGCTAAAATACCTACAGGATTGGAATTTCCCAAAAGGCAGACGGCGATGGCATCAAAGCCCGTGCTCACCAGCGTCTTTGGCTGAATGGAGCTCAGATACCCCAGATAATACGTCGCCCCTGCCAGACCGGACAGCGCGCCGGACAGCGCCATGGCAAGCATAATGTTCTTCTTTACGTTAATTCCCGCATAGACCGCAGCCTTGGGATTGGCCCCGACCGCCTTTAATTCAAACCCCGTGCGCGTATGATGGATAAAATAATGCGTAACGGCCACCGCGCCGAGCGCCAGCACAAATCCCAGCGGAACCACGGTTTTCATGCCGCCGATTTCCACATTTTGAAGCGTCAGCCGTGCGTTTTCGCCCACGCTTTCCGACTGCCGCGTAATGGGGTTGACGAAAAACGTAAGGATAAAAAAGCTGATTACATATTGGAAGATATAGTTCAGCATAATCGCCGAGACTACCTCGTTGATGTTGAACTTATACTTCAGCAGGCCGATCAGGCTGCCAGCAAGCGCCCCTGCGACAACGCAGACCAGGATTACAAGCGGCTTTGCCACGATGCCGGGAAGGTCGCTGTAGCCTACCGTTACGGAGGCAATAAAGCCGCCCAGAAGCATCTGCCCGGATACGCCGATGTTAAACAGGCCCGCCTTATAGGCGACCGCTACCGCAAGGGAAGCGAAGATCATAGGCGTCCAGATGTCCAGGTAGCTCATAAAATCCGTCAGCATTCCCTTGCCGCCGGCGTATTTTTCTTTCATCAGCATGCCGCAGCCCTGCAGCAGGCTTCGATACCCGTCCACAGGGTTTTTTCCCAGAAGGACCATCAGCAGCGCCCCCGCGATCAGGCTTAAGCATATGGCAAACAGGGGAATGGAAATATTCTGCCGCTTTTCATCGCCCATAACGGCCAAAAACAATTTTACGGGCCGGCTGCCATTGGTTTGCCGCTTCATTCCTCTCTCACCCCCATCATAAACCGGCCGACTTCGTTGGCTGTGAGCTCCTCTGCCGGAGCCGTTTTCAGAAGTTGCCCATTATAGATAACGCCGATGGTGTCCGCCAGGTTCATAATCTCGTCCAGCTCCAGCGATACTAAAAGAATGGCCTTTCCCTTGTCGCGCTCTGCTAAAATCTGGCTGTGGATATGCTCGATGGCGCCAATATCCAGCCCCCGCGTGGGCTGCACAAAGACGATGCAGGGCGCGTTCTGATCCAGCTCCCTGGCTACGATAGCCTTCTGTTGGTTGCCGCCGCTCATGCTGCGCACCGTGGTCTGTTCTCCTTGCCCGGAGCGGATATCGAAGGCTTCGATCAGCTCCCGGCTCTTCTCGTCGAATTTCTCCCGATGCAGTACGCCCTTAACGCAGTACGGCTCCTGGTAATATCGCTTTAGCAGCAGGTTTTCCGACAGCGTAAAATTTAAAATCAGCCCCCAGGTCTGCCGGTCCTCCGGTATGTACGCAAGCCCGTGCTCGTTTCTCTGCCGCACGGTTTCGTCTGTTATCTCCTGTTCGCCGATAAAAATCCTTCCGCCCGCAGCAGCAACCAGCCCGGCAATGGCGTCGGCCACCTCCACCTGCCCGTTTCCAGCCACGCCGGCAATGGCGAAAATCTCGCCCCGGCGCACGGAAAACGACACGTCGTTGACCACCGGGAAGCCATCCGCATTGTTTACGCTCAGGTGTTCGACCTTCAAAAGCGTCTCGCCAAAAGAGGCTGGTAGCTTTTCCTGCGCAAAGCTGACCTCTCTTCCCACCATCATCTCCGCCATCTGCTTTGTGGAAGTCTCTGCCACATCGCACATGCCTACCAGGCGCCCGCGGCACAGGATGGCGCAGCGGTCGGCGACCTTCTTGATTTCCTCCAGCTTGTGGGTGATGAGGATGATCGTCTTTCCCCGCCGCCGCATTTCGCGGATAATATCCAGAAGGAACTCGATTTCCTGCGGCGTCAGCACTGCCGTCGGTTCATCGAAAATCAGGATTTCCGCCTCGCGGTACAGCATCTTCAGGATTTCCACGCGCTGCTGCATCGAAACATTCAAGTCCTCGATTTTCTGTGTCGGATTGACTTCCAGCCCGAAGCGTTTGGAAAGCTCCGCCACTTTTTTGTTTGCCGAAGCCACATCCACTGCCGGCAGAAACCCGCCGATGCGCCGCTTCGTCTCCATGCCTAAAATGATGTTTTCTGTAATCGTATAATTCGACACCAGCTTAAAGTGCTGATGCACCATGCCGATATTCATCGCTGTCGCGTGGTTGGGCGAAAATACCTCAACCTTTTTTCCGCGGATGTAAACCTCTCCCTCATCCGGCTCGTACATACCGAACAGAATGCTCATCAGCGTGGATTTTCCGGCGCCGTTTTCTCCAAGCAGCGCAAAGATTTCGCCTTTTTTAATGCCCAGGCTGACATCATCGTTGGCTACGATGCCGGGAAACCGCTTTGTTACGTGGCGCATTTCCACAATATACTCGTCCATCTGCGTTCTCCTTAAGCAAAAATGGGATGCCCTGCAAAGCAGAGTATCCCATTCCTCAATATCTTCAACTACAGACCGGGAAACTCCTCAGGTGTGTGGCCGTTAAAGTTGGAGGCCGGTACGATCGTGCCGTTCTTTACCAGCTCGTAAACCTCGGACAGCGCCGTCAGAGCTCCGTCGCTCAGCTGGCAGTGGTCGCCGGAAACATAGTTTACCGAATCGGTGCTGGCCTGCAGCAGGTCGTTGGCGCCGGTAAAAGTGCCATCTGCGATTGCGTTCAGCTGACGCTCTACGTTCAGGTCCATGCACTTCAGCGCGCTGGTGAGAACGATGTTGCTGTCGCCGTTGACGCCGTCGTTGAACTGGTCGGCATCGCATCCGATAACGTAAACGCCGGAGGCTTCCTTGGCTGCGGTGAATACGCCGTTTCCGGAAGCGCCGGCCGCCGGGAACAGGACGTCAACGCCCTGGCTGATCAGCGTTTCTGCAATTACCTTGCCCGTAGCCGGGTCGCCAAAGCCGCCGACATAGTTGCCGCCCACGTTGGCGTTGGTGATATCGGTGCCTGCATAGGCGGGCAGCTCCACAACCTCGGCGCTGGTGCCGTAGTGCTTGTTCGCGTAATTAACGCCGGATTCGAAGCCCCACTGATAGTTTACATTCGACTCGTATGCCAGACCGTGAACAGAAGCAACCTTGCCGCTCTGGGTGGTCATGGCTGCTGCAACGCCGGCAAAGAAGCCGCCCTCCTGCTCGGAGAACAGCATGCCATACAGGTTATCCAGCACAACGGTCTGTCCCTCGCTATCGGCGGGGAAGGCATCGACCAGGATAAACTTCTTGTCCGGGTTTTCCGCAGCGATAGCGCTGACGCCGGAGAACTGGAAGCCCGGCGTTACGATGACATCGTAGTCTGCCACGATGTCGGCAACTGCCTGTACGGCAGCTGCAGGATCGCCGGTGGGCTCTTTGATGTCGTTGACCGTGTCGATTCCGCCGCGGGATTCGATAAACGCCAGAATCCCTTCGTAGCAGTTCTGGATAAACGAACCGTCATCTACGCCTGCTGCCGTAGAAACGATGGCGATTTTCAGGCCTTCCTGTCCATCGCCGCCCTCAACTTGATCTTCGACGTTGCCGTCGTCTCCGGCATCTCCGCCGCCGCATCCAGCCATTGCAAAAATCATGGCAAAGGCCAGGAGCAGCGCAAGCCATTTTCTTGTGTTTTTCATGTCATTTACCTCTCTCATACTGTTGTTGTACCCCTGCGGCGAAATCCCTTCCACAGCAAGTGTACGCGAGTACCGCAGCCTGTCCAAATCCTGGTGCTGCAGCTCTTTTTACAAATACACTTTATTATAGCCCTTTTCCACGCCGATTGCAAGGCAGTCAGCTCAGGATTTCTCCCGTCTTTGCACAAAACAGCGGCAGCCGTTCCAAAAAGATGATATCGCTGCGGTCCGCCGCCTTATTTTCGGCTAAAATCGCCGCCTTTGCTGCAATCTGTGCATCGCAGCGGTTTAGCAGCTCCTCCATGGCACGCAGGCTTTCCCCTGTGGAAATCACATCGTCCACAATCGCAACCCGCTTTCCCCGCAGCTTTTGCATATCCGTTCCGTCCAGGTACAGCGTCTGCGGCCTCTGCGTCGTAATGGACATCACGGTGCTGACCAGCGGATTCCTCATATACGGCTTTTGGCTTTTGCGCGCGATGATATACGATGGCATTCCCAATATGCGGCTCATTTCCTGCACGAGAGGGATTCCCTTCGCCTCTGCCGTAATCAGGTAATCCACCGAAGGCAGCCGCGTTGCCAGCTGCTGTGCCGCTGCGCACACCAGCTCGCAGTCGCCTAAGATGACAAAGCTGGCGATGGCCAGTTCTTCGTTTACTGCCACGATGGGAAGCTGGCGCGTCAGTCCGCTGACTTTCAGCTCATATGTACGTTCCTCTTGCATACTCGTTCTTCTCCTGTCCTTGTTCTTTGCTTTTTTATCTTTGCGCCCTTGTGTTGTTTCTTACGGCTATTCCGCATCTTTGGCCAGCATTCAGCAGCCCTGCTCAAAGATATTTCGCCTCGCCGGTCAGCCGCCGGATATCCTCTGCCGCCTGCGGGTACTGCTCTGTCAGATGCAGGCAGTCCCCGTGCTCGTAGCACTCCTGCGTGTAGCCCGGCCACATGGTCGTACCTAAAAGCGCAAAGCCGCCCTGCAGCAAATGCGATCCCTGCCAGTGCCCTGCGGGCACCAGATGCTGTACTTTCTGTCCATTGACCAGGTCCCTGCCAAGGATTGTCGTCTTTTCGCTGCCGTCGGGCAAAAGCTCTACCAATCTGACCGGGTCGCCCAGATAGAAATGGTACATCTCGTCGCCTTCCAGTCGGTGCAGGTGCGAAAAAGCCTGTCCGGACAGCAGGTAATAAATCGCTGTGCCGATGGCCCGCCCGCCGGTTTCCTGCCGGCTGATGTAGGTCTGCGCCGACATGCCGCCCTCCCCGGGCAGCGGCTGCAGGCCCAGCAAGTCGATCAGCTGCTGCACCTGCCGCATGGTTTCCTGCATTTTCATCGCTCGCAGCTCACCCCGATCCAGCGCGAATCCGCTGCCGCGCTTTCTGCCAGCGCACAGCAGACCGCCGTAACCTGAGCCCCCTCGCGGAAGGTGGGAACATCCTGCGGCCGCGTCTGCCCTGCGGCCACTGCCGCGTAGTAGCGCTGCATCAGCGTGCGGAAGGTATCGGTAAACCCGTTGCCGAAGGCAAAGCGCTCCGTGCGGATGCCCTCGCCCTTCTTCGCCGTGTGCAGCAGGTTGTTATCCTCCTCGTTCCACCAGAGGTTTCCGTACTGACAAGTGATTTCCAGGCTCAGACGGTTTCCGCGGCCCGGGGAAATCTCGGACAGCAGCACGCTTCCGATGGCGCCATCCTCGTAGCGCAGGTTGATCGCCGCCGCATCCTCCGATGTTACGTCGATGCTCGTTCCCGAAACGCCAGCCTCCGGCGGATACATCAGCCCGTCTTTTAAGGTCCGCTGCGGATGGAAATTCCCAAACAGCGCCGATACCGCCGTTACCTTTTTTCCGGAAATGTACTGCGCCAGGTCGATCCAGTGGCTGCCGATCTCCGTTACCGCCCGCATGGGGCCCGCCAGCTGCGGCTGGTAGCGCCAGTCCAGCGGCGCCGGGAAGGCGTTAAATTCCTGCATGTAGTTTCCGTGGATGAGAAGCGGCCGGCCGAGCTCTCCCGACGCGATGATTTCCTTCGCTTTCTGGCAGGCCATGTGGTAGCGGACGTTAAACGTCAGCGCACAGGTGCACCCGCTTTCTTCCGCTGCTTGCGCCAATCTCTGCGCCTCGGCTTTATCAAAGCACAGAGGCTTTTCGCAGAAAACATTTTTTCCGCGCTGCAAAAGCTGCAGCACCAGCTCCCCGTGCGTCGCCGGGGGCGTACAGATGTGTACGGCGTCAATTTCCTCCGCAAAGGCCAGCTCTACATCTGTCCCCCAGCGGGGAATCCCCCACTGCTTTGCAAATGCGGCAGCGGTTTCTTCCCGCGTTGTAATGACTGCCGCTGTTTCCACGCCGCAGGCCTTTAGTGCATCGGCGTGCGCCTGTCCACTGAATCCCGCTCCTAAAATCGCTGCGCGCATGGCTACACCTCCACCCGGATAATGCTTTCCAGCGCAATGGTGATTTCGTTTTCTACTGCCTTTGCCATCGCTCCAGGATAGTGGTCGAATTCCTGCGAACCCACAAATTCGAAGCAGGGCCCGTCCGCCGCGCAGATGCAGCCGGCTTTTACGCCCTTCAGAGAGCAGGTAACAAACAGCATGGCTGCTTCGTTCTCAAAGGCCAGGCAGCCGGCCTCCGCCATCAGCCGGTTGTTGGTGGGCAGAAGTCCCTTATAGAAAATGCCGCCGGTGGAAACGATGCCCGCCCGATACCAGGCATCTGTCTTTTCCGCAGCGTTTAGCATAGCCTGTACCACATCGTAGGATGCCACCGCCGGATAGGACTGGGGAATCAGCTGCTGCGTTACGCCCTCTTCGCGGCAGGCTGCCGTGGCGATAATCAGCGCTCCCTGCGGCATGCCCTCCTGCAGCGTGCCGCAGGTTCCTACGCGGATTATGACCTTTGCGCCGCCTAAAATCAAGCCTTCAAACGATACGTGCGCGCCGGCAGCGCCTACGCCGTGCGAGGATACCGTAACCGGAACGCCCTGATACGTTCCGTTAAACGTCCAGTATTCGCGGCTTTTTGCCACTACCTGCACGTTTTCCAGCCGCTGCGCAATCGCTTCGGCCCGGTTGGGATCGCCGCAGACAACGACTCTTTCGGCTATGCTGCCATAGGGAATATCAATGATAGGCACGATGTTTGCCATAAAAAAATCCTCCTTTGCCTTTTTACAAAATACGATTTTATCATAGCACAATTCCGGCACAATATCCAGACCTTCGGACATTGTTAGTTTCGCAGGCCCTTCGCCCAGGCTTTTAAACTATTTTTTCTGCATTTACCGGAAATAATAGAAAGCCGCCGCAATGCCTGCGACGGCTTTTTTTCTTGATTTTTTATCTGTGCTTTCGCGCCAGCTGCTCTTTCCTATGCGTCGATCTTCGATACGACTCCAGAAGCTACTGTTCTTCCACCTTCTCTGATGGCAAAGCGCAGTCCTTCTTCGATAGCAATCGGCGTAATCAGCTCGATTTCCATCCGGATGTTATCTCCCGGCATGCACATCTCTACGCCTTCCGGCAGCTTGATCGTTCCCGTT
>CATJIF010000016.1 GCA_949740445.1 uncultured Peptostreptococcaceae bacterium
CATAGTTTACGCCCCACAAATTTTTGAAGAACATGGGCCTAACTATTATGCAATGTTCTTCAAAGATTTAGATGGTATCAAATATGAAATTGTATATAACAAGCCGGAAGGCGAGGTGGCTTAATACCTGAACGAGTATGGTTCTATTGCCCTATCTGCAATAGAAAAACCCGCATATAACTTAGAACAGATATTATTCTTGAAAATTTTCCCCTATTCTGTCCTAAGTGTAAACATGAAACAGAGTTTTATCACGGTTATCGGCTTATTTTTATTATTTTATATCTTTCAGACGTTCCAAAAAACATCCGCTGCGGTACAGAGAACTGCGCATTGCGTTTCTGTACGGCAGCGGATGTGCATGTACGGCTTTATCGACTGCTATGCCATCAGCCAGTTCAGTACGTAAACCTGACGGATGCCGTTGTGAGATATCACCGGGCCGTAGTCCATGGTAAGAAGATACTTGGGATTGTGATCGCGAATGGCATTCAGCGGAGCAAGCTCGCGCTTCAGCGTTTCGCCATCAGCATCCCTTACGGTATATGCAACCTGGTAATAGCTTTCCCCTTCTTCGTTAATGGCGATAAAATCAACTTCGGAGGAGCCTGCTTTGCTGACATAGACTTCATAATTTCGGCGCAGCAGCTCCAGATAGACGATGTTTTCCAATATGCGACCTTCGTCCGCCCTTTTACTTCCGAGAACGCAGTAGCGCAGGCCGATATCCGCCGCATAGTATTTGCTGCCGGTTTTCAGATATTGTTTTCCTTTGATATCGTAGCGGTCTGCTCTGTAAAAGACAAAGCTTTCGATCAGGGCAGTCATGTAGTTTTCTACCGTATGGATCGTAATTTTTCGCCCTGCCGAAGTTAAGGTATCGGCAATTTTTTTGTGGAACATAGATTGCCGATATTGTCAAACAGAAAACGGGCTACGCTTTTGAGCATATCGGGCTCGTAAATGCGCTTGCGGGAAATAATATCTTTCAAAACGATGGAATCGTAGATGCCTTCTAAATACTGCCTGATATCCTTTGGCCTGTTTAATTCCAGTACATAAGGAAAAGAGCTGTTATAAATGTAATCCTGATATAACCGATTCGAAGAAAATCGTTCTTGTATTCTGCGCTGGAGCATGCTAAAATAAAAACAAATTCGTGAATTTGTTTTTATTTTGGGGAGGGTGACGGGATGCCAAAGGTGGCTTATTCTGAAGCAGAACGGGAACGCATCAGGACTGCGCTGATCGCTGCCGGGCTTGAGCTGATGGCAAAACAGGGCATACAGCATACGACTGTGGAACAAATCTACAAAAAGGTGGGAATTTCACGGACATTTTTCTATTCGTTTTTTCCCACCAAGGAGGATTTAATCGTTGAAACGCTCTATTTACAACAGCCGAAGCTCCTCGAATACGTGCAAACGCTGATGGCCGATCCAGCCCTAAGCTGGCGCCAGGCGGTCAAAAACTTCCTTTACGCCTGCTGTTACGGAGAAAGGAACGGCATCGCTGTTTTAACCATCGAGGAGCAACAGCTGATCTTCCGGCGGCTGACAGAGGAAAGCTATCAGACATTTCGCCAAAAGCAGGCACGGCTCTTTGGCAGCATTTTAGAAGCCTTTGGCATACAGGCAGACCAGGCCAGCATCGGCCTGTTTACAAATTTGAGCCTGACGGTCATGGTAATACGCAGGGCCATACCAGATACGCTGCCGCTGTTCGTTCCTGAAGCTGCCGACGAAACCATCGACTTTCAGATCAATGCCATTGTCGATGCCCTGGAGATATTAAAAAAACAGAAGCCCTGCTGCGGCTGACTTAGAAAAAGGAGAATACAGATATGGGATTATTCAGCAAACTATTTAAAGGTCCGGAAATTGATATGGAAAAAAGCGCTGCCAATGCGAAGAAAATGCGCGCGCTGTTTAACCAGGTAGTAGATAACGGAGACGATTACCGGTTGATCTTCGGCTATACAGAAGATGTAAGCCGCTTCAATTACGGATTTGTTCACGGAAGCAAGACGAAGATCGGCAACCTGATTGTAGGCTGGAACGAAGAAAGCAAAACCATTGTGGTGGTTCCCACGGTTCCCGACCTGTCCGGATGCGGCGATCCCGTCTGCTACCGCCGTTCGGAAATTTTAAAAGCGTATCGGAGCAAATACCCTGCGGATGCCTTTGTCATTTACCCGGATAAAAAAGGGTACATCGGCATCAATGCCTACGACTGGCTGGAGGATGAGACGCTGTATGTGTATGTGTCGCAGGATGAGGAGCTGGCGGCCTTTACGGACTTCTTTCTAACCCAGTTTGCCACAAAGTGAGAGCGAATATGCCGCTGGGACAGATTGGCGCGGTTTTGCTGTTTCTCGTGACTGTGTTTGTGCTCGGAAATCTCTGGTTTTATTTCATAGAGGCGATATTGCACGTGCTGAAACGGCTGCTTGTACGTGGTAAAAAACCTTCCGCATGGCATCCGCTTCCTCCGGAAAAGGAAGCGGAAAAAAATAGTTGAAACCCTCGTCCAACTATGCTATTATTGATTAGATAAGGAAAGAGGGGGAAGGCCATGATGCGAAAAGCGACACATACGTTGAACAGTTACGCGCAGTTGTCGGCGCAGGTTTTGGCTTTGCGGTCCTTTCCATTCGATGTTCTGCCGGGTTTTTGATTTGTATTTCAAATTCAGAACTCGGTTTTTTTATGGGGTGGCGCAGGAAGCGCTTCACGCAAAGGATGCGCGTGGATTTGTGTATTTATAGAATTGCCCTCAACAGAGAGTGGGACTGAAAAGACAGTACACGCTTTGGGACAGGGCAGGAGCAATGGAGAGGTACTATGGATTTTGACAGAAAAATAGTATTGAAGGATGGACGGGAGTTTTACGGCAAGGGCTTCGGCGCATCGAAAAGCGGCGTATTCGAGCTGGTGTTCAATACCTCGATGGCAGGGTACCAGGAGATCATTTCCGATCTGTCCTATTTTGAACAGATGGTGGTGATGACCTATCCCCTGATCGGAAATTACGGCATCACCGATGAGGATTTCGAATCCCGAATGCCCCGCATCGGCGGGCTGATCGTCAGAGAATACAACGATATGCCGTCCAATTTCCGCTATACCAAGACGCTTTCGGAAATATTAGAGGAAAATAACATTCCGGCCATCAGCGAAATCGACACCCGGCAGCTGACGCGGATTATCCGCAGCGAAGGAAGCCAGGCTGCTGTGATTACCGATGCGGCAACACCGACGGCAGAGGCGGTGGCGGCCATCGAAGCCTATGTCTATCCGAAGGATCAGGTGCCGACGGTTTCTTCCAAAAAGAAATGGTATTCCCGCACAGCAAACGCGAAATACAACGTAGTGGCGGTAGACTGCGGAATCAAGCTGAACATCGTTCGCCGGTTGAATGCGCTGGGCTGCAACGTAACGGTGGTTCCCTACGACATTACGGCGGAGCGGCTGCTGGCGCTGAAGCCTCACGGGCTGTTTTTATCCAATGGCCCCGGAGATCCCGAAAACGTTGCGCCGGTGATTTCCCTGATTCAGGATGTCAGAGGAAAGCTGCCCATCTTCGGCATTTGCCTGGGCCATCAGATGATCAGCCTGGCCTACGGCGCTCACACATATAAATTGAAATTCGGCCACAGGGGCGGCAACCACCCGGTGAAGAACCTGGCTACCGGCAAGCTGGAAATCACAAGCCAGAACCACAGCTTTGCCGTAGATGCCGACAGCTTAAAAAACACGCGGCTGACGGCGACGCACATCAATCTTTTGGACAACACCATCGAGGGCGTGGCGTGCCGGGAAGATATGGTCTTTTCCGTGCAGTACCATCCGGAGAGCGCTCCCGGACCGCAGGACAGTGCCTATCTGTTCGATCAGTTTATCGCCGCGATGGAAAAGGGGGTAGGAAAGAATGCCTAAGCGCACAGACATCAAAAAAGTATTGGTTATCGGCTCCGGCCCCATCGTAATCGGACAGGCTGCAGAGTTTGACTACGCCGGAACCCAGGCCTGCCTGGCCTTAAAGGAAGAAGGCTACGAGGTGGTGCTGGTCAATTCCAATCCAGCCACCATTATGACAGATACCCAGATTGCGGACAAGGTGTACATGGAACCGCTGACGCTGGAATACGTAGCGAAGATTCTGCGCTACGAGCGTCCGGATGCGATCCTTCCGGGGCTCGGAGGCCAGACGGGCCTAAACCTGGCCATGCAGCTGGCAAAGAAGGGCGTTTTGGAAGAGTGCCAGGCAGAGATTTTAGGCACCAGCTTCCGCAGCATCGAACGGGCGGAGGACAGAGAGCTGTTTAAGGAGCTGTGCGAAGAGCTGGGCGAACCGGTGCTCCCCTCGATTATTACCCACAGCATCGAAGATGCGGTAAAGGCAGCGGAAGAAATCGGCTATCCGGTGGTGCTGCGGCCGGCGTTTACCTTAGGCGGAACCGGCGGCGGCTTTGCCGACGACGAAGAGGAGCTGCGGGAGATCGCAAAGAACGGCTTTAAGCTGTCGCCTGTGCACCAAGTGCTGGTGGAAAAGAGCATTAAGGGATATAAAGAGATCGAATACGAGGTCATCCGCGATGCCAACGATACGGCGATTACCATCTGCAATATGGAAAACATCGACCCGGTGGGCGTGCACACCGGCGACAGCATTGTCGTGGCGCCGTCGCAGACGCTGACCAACCGCGAGTATCAGATGCTGCGCGACAGTGCGCTGAAAATCATCCGTGCGCTGAAAATCGAAGGCGGCTGCAATGTGCAGTTTGCGCTGGACCCGCATTCGTTCCACTATTACCTGATCGAAGTCAATCCGAGAGTGTCGCGTTCCTCGGCGCTGGCATCCAAAGCCAGCGGCTATCCCATTGCCCGCGTATCGGCCAAAGTGGCGGTAGGGCTGCACCTGGATGAAATTCCCATCGCCAACACTCCGGCGTCCTTTGAGCCGGCGCTGGATTATGTGGTAACGAAAATCGCCCGCTTCCCCTTCGACAAATTTGCCGACGCTTCCAACAAGCTGTCCACGCAGATGAAGGCCACCGGCGAGGTAATGAGCATCGGCAGGACCATCGAGGAGAGCCTGCTGAAATCCATTCGCTCCTTAGAGACCGGCGTCTGCCACCTGTATCATAAGAAGTTCGACGACTGGGACGAAGAAACTTTGCTGGAATATATTAAAGACGGCACCGACGACCGGATGTTTGCCATCGCGCAGCTGATCCGCTTAAAGACGGATCTGGGCATTATCCAGCAGGCGACGAAAATCGACATGCTGTTCTTAGAAAAGATGAAAAATATTGTGGACTTCGAACCGGTCATCTGCGCCAACCCCATGGACGAAGCCACGCTGCGCAGGGCCAAGCGCATGGGAATTTCGGACAAATACCTGGCGCAGTGCTGGGGCTGTGGCGAGGCGGATATCTTCGCACTGCGAAAAAAGCATGCGCTGTTTCCCGACTATAAGATGATCGACACCTGTGCCTCCGAATTTGACAGCTACGTTCCGTATTTTTATTCCACCTACGAGGGCGAAAACGAGAGCGTGGTCAGTGAAAAGAAGAAGATCGTAGTGCTGGGCTCCGGCCCCATCCGCATCGGCCAGGGCGTGGAGTTCGACTATTCCACCGTACACGCCATCTGGACCATCCGCGATTCGGGCTACGAGGCGATTATCATTAACAACAACCCGGAAACCGTCTCCACCGACTACACCACCAGCGACAAGCTGTACTTCGAGCCGCTCACGGTAGAGGATGTAATGAATGTCATTACGCTGGAGCAGCCGGAGGGCGTAGTGGTATCGCTGGGCGGCCAGACGGCCATCAACCTGGCGCAGCCTCTGGCGGACCTGGGAGTAAAGATTATAGGAACCGACGTAAAGGCCATCGAAAACGCCGAAAACCGCAAGTGCTTTGAGCGCATTATGGAAGAGTTACACATCCCGCAGCCCAAGGGCGAGGCAGTCACCAGCATAGAAGAGGGCGTCAAGGTAGCTGCAAGCATCGGCTATCCCGTGCTGGTTCGGCCAAGCTACGTGCTGGGAGGACGGGCCATGCAGATCGTTTCGGAGGAAAAGGGACTGCGCCGGTATCTTCAGACCGCGGTGGAAATCAACACAGAGCAGCCGGTGCTGGTGGATAAATACGTTACCGGCAAGGAACTTGAGGTGGATGCCATCTGCGACGGCACGGATGTCTTTGTTCCGGGCATTATGGAGCACGTGGAGCGCACCGGCATCCACTCCGGCGACAGCATCAGCGTATACCCGACGTTCAGCGTCAGCCAGAAGGCGAAAGAAACCATTTTGGATTATACGGTAAAGCTGGGCCTGGGCGTGGGCATCGTGGGGCTTTACAACATTCAGTTTATCGTAGATAAAGCAGAAAACGTCTACGTCATCGAGGTCAATCCCCGCTCCTCGCGTACCGTGCCGTTTTTATCCAAGGCCAGCGGCTATCCCATGGCGGATATCGCCACCCGCGTTATCTTAGGCCACAGCTTAAAAGAGCAGGGCTACACACAGGTGTATCCGAAAGAAAAACAGCGCTGGTATGTAAAGGCGCCGGCGTTCTCGTTTTCCAAGTTGCGCGGCATGGATGCGTACCTGTCTCCGGAGATGAAATCCACAGGAGAAGCCATCGGCTACGACAATACGCTGACCCGCGCACTGTATAAAGCGCTGATCGCTTCGGGAATGCACGTAGCCAACTACGGAACGCTGTTCGTTACCATCGCGGATTGCGATAAGGACGAAGCGCTGCCGCTGATCCGCCGCTTCTACAACATGGGCTTCAACATCGAAGCCACCGAAGGGACGGCGGACTATCTGAAGGGGCACGGCATCCGCACACGCAAAAAGAAGAAGATCAGCCAGGGAAGCGAAGAGATTTTAGACTCCATCCGCCGGGGGCACGTCAGCTATGTCATCAACACCAGCGGCCACGATACGGCAGACGGAGAGCACGACGGCTACGAAATCCGCCAGTGCGCTGTGGAAAACAACGTTACCATGTTTACTTCGCTGGATACCGTGCGGGTATTGCTGGATGTATTGGAGGAAATGACCATCTGCGTATCGACCATCGACGCGCAGTAAAATGTGACAGGAGGGAAAAACCATGGAGTGGAATCGGAAACAGCAGGCGATAGAACGGCATGACAAGGGCTTTAACTGTGCGCAGTCGGTGGCCTGTACCTACTGCGACCTGTTCGATGTGGATGAATCGGCGGTATTCCGCCTGACGGAGAGCTACGGCCTGGGGTGCGGCATGATGGAAGTCTGCGGCGCCCTCACCGGCGCTTTTGCCGTGGTGGGCTTAAACAACAGCAGCGGTGATGTGGGCAAGGGAATTACAAAGCAGAGCACCTATGGAATTATCAAGGAGATGGGTGAAAAATTCCGCGAAAAGAACGGCTCGGTGGTCTGCCGCGAGCTGAAGGGCATAGAGACTAAAAAGGTGCTGCGCACCTGTCCTGGATGTATCGAGGATGCCTGCGAGCTGCTGGAGGAATATCTGAAGGAGAATTATAAAGGAAAGTAAATAAGCGTATAAATAAAAGGGGTGATTTCAATGGCTGTGAAAGGGAGGGCAGAATGGAATATAAGCGATTTGGAACAAAGATTTTTATCCGCTGCGACAGGGGAGAGGAAATCCTGGCAAAGCTGACAGAAGTGTGCGAAAAAGAAAACGTGCGGCTGGCCTCAGTCAGCGGCATCGGCGCTGTAGGAAAGGCTACGGTGGGGCTGTTTAAGGTGGCGGAGCAGAAATACTATCCGGCCACTTTCGAAGAAGAGATGGAAATCGCTTCGCTTGCCGGCGATGTAACGAGAAAGGATGGCCAGGTGTACCTTCACATTCACGCGGCGTTGGGCCGGGAAGGCGGCAGCGTCGTGGGCGGCCATCTGACAGAAGCGGTAATCAGTGCTACCTCGGAAATCGTACTGGATTGTGCAGATGGAGAGCTGTCACGGCGTTTTGATGAAAGCATCGGACTGAACGTTCTGGATTTTTAGCGGGCAAAGTCTGTTTGCGGCTTTACTTCTTTTGGAATTTCGGGTAAGATAGAACAAAAGAAGAAGCACAGCAGTACCCATGAGGAGATATAGAGTATGAGCGATAACTTTTGTGAGAAAAATCACGAAATGCGGCCCGTCACTACGTTAAAGCAGATGCTGTCGGAAAGCGCACAGATGTATTCGGACCGGCCCGCCTATCTGGTAAAAAAGGCCAAAGGCGAGCCCTACGGCGAAGTAACCTACCGGCAGCTGCAAAGCGATGTAGCGTCGCTGGGAACCAGCCTGCTGAAGATGGGGCTTGCCGGAGAGAAGATTGCTGTCATTGGAGCAAATTGTTATGAATGGATCGCCACTTATCTGGCAGTGGCAAACAGCGTAGGTGTTATCGTTCCTCTGGATAAAGAACTGTCTCAGGAAGAAATCTACACGCTGATGGATATCGCTCAGTGCAAAGCGGTGTTCTTTACAGAGAAATTCGAGAAATATTTTAAGGAGTATCCCGTTCCAGTCAAGGTAAAGATGAAAGTGTACGGGGATCGAACGGACCTTTCCGAGCCGCTTGCCGAAACAGAGCCAGAGGAAGGGCAGCCGCTGCTGTGGGAGAGCCTGGTCGCCCGCGGCCAGAAGCTGCGCCAGCAGGGCGACGAGAGCTACGAAGAAGCGCAGGTCGATCCCGATGCCATGCGGATATTGCTCTTTACCTCCGGAACGACAGAAGCGGCCAAGGGCGTTATGCTGTCGCATCGCAACATCGCGACCAATATCGTCGATACCTGTCGGATCGCTTACGTTACGCCGGAGGATCGAACGCTGTCCATCCTGCCCATTCACCACACCTTCGAATGCACGATGGGGCAGCTTCTTGTGCTGTATCGCGGGGCATCCACCGCCTATTGCGAAGGGTTGAAATACGTAGTAAAAAACCTGGCAGAAGCCCAGGCCACGGTGCTGATCGGCGTACCGCTGATTTTCGAATCCATGTACGATAAAATATGGAAACAGGCGGAAAAATCCGGGCAGGCGAAGATGCTGCGCATGGCGATAAAAACCAACCGGACCATGAAGGCCCTGGGAATCGACATGCACAAAAAGCTGTTTAAAAGCGTTTACGACAAATTCGGCGGCAGGCTGCGGCTGATTATTACAGGCGCGGCGGCCATTGATCCCAATGTATTTCGCGGCTATGAAGACCTGGGCTTTACCGTGCTGCAGGGATACGGGCTGACAGAATGTTCCCCGCTGATTTCCGGCACACCGGATTTCTGTTCCCGGTATAAAAAAGCGGGCTCGGTAGGGCCGACGGTATCTACGGGCCAGGCAAAGATCGCCGATCCCGACAGCGATGGTATCGGAGAAATTCTCTTTCAGGGGCCGAATGTTATGCTTGGCTATTATCAGATGCCGGAAAAAACCGCGGCGGCCATCGACGAAGACGGATGGTTCCACACAGGCGATCTGGGCTTTATCGACAAGGAAGGGTGGCTGTATATCACCGGGCGGTGCAAGAATGTTATCGTTACTAAAACCGGAAAAAACATCTATCCGGAAGAAGTGGAGATGTACATCAACCGCAGCCGTTACATTGCCGAATCGTTGGTTCACGGCGTGGAGGAAGATGACGATACCTATGTGAGCGCACAGATCCGGCCGGCGTACGATATCATCGCCGAGGAATTCGGCGGCGATCTCAGCGAAGAAGAAATGCAGAAGCTGATGAAAAAGGCCATCGCCGATGTCAACAGCGGACTGCCGGTATATAAGAGAGTAAAACGCTTCGCCGTGCGCAGCGAGGAATTTGTGAAAACGACGACGCAAAAGATCAAGCGCTTCAAAAATATCGACAGCAAATCTGCGGCGTTTGAAACGCTGCAGCCGGATGACAGCCAGGAATAAAACAGAAAAAACAATACCGGTGCAGAGTGCGTTGCGCCGGTATTTTTCTCTAAAGGATTTGACAAACTCCTCTAAATCGCATAAAATAAAAAGAAGAAAGGCTTACCGCTTTTGTGATGGCGGTCAGCCTAATTGAGGGTGTGACCGTCTAATGTATTAGGCGGTCAGTTTATTTTTTGCGCCAAAGCGCAGCGCAGAGGGTAACGATTCCGACAATTACCAGCGAAAACTGGAACATGCCTTCATATGTAACCATGCAACCACCTCCTTTACGGGGTGGACTGAACCGCCAAACGGTAAGCCTTCCATAATTATACACGAAAGAAAAAGTAAGCACAATACTTTTAAGGATTTAATTTATATAAAATGAAAAATATGTAATATTTATAAAAAGATATATTTGTGCGGTGCGAAGGCAACGCAGCAACCCGAAAAGGAATGGAAGCAGAAATGAAAAAAGTGATGATGGTCGCCTATGAATTTCCCCCGATGGCAGGCTCGGGAATTTTCCGAACATTAAAATTTGCGAAATATCTTCCTGATTTTGGATATCATCCGTTTGTACTCACCCGGAAAATCGGGTCGAATACGTTGCGCGATGATTCCAATTTGGAAGAGCTGGCCGGAAAAGAAATTACAATCGTTCGAGAAAAAAGCCTTCCCATTGATGAACTCAGAGGAATGAAAGGAAAAGCGATACGCTATGTGGGCAAAAAGTGGATCAGCCCGGATGTCCAGATATTCTGGGCGCGAAAGGCGTGCCGGGAAAGCGTCCGGATTTGTAGGGAGAACGCCATATCGCTTGTGTATACGACATCAGCCCCTATCAGCGACCACTTTGTCGGCCTGCATCTGAAAAAACGATGGAGAATATCCACTGGGTTGCAGATTTCAGGGATGAGTGGACGATGAGCCCGTATTATCGGGATAATCGCTATTCGGCCGATTCTCGCCGTTTTGCCGCCTCAGGGTGTGGCCGCAGAATTGATTCGCACAACAGGTGCGGGAAAGATTGCAGATTCAGAAAGCAGGGATCAGATAAAGCAAGCGATTTCGGAGTATTATGCGGAGTGGAAATCCCAAAAGAGAATTACCTATACTGCCGACGAAGAAAAAATCAGACAGTACGAGCGAAAAAACCTGACGAGGCAGCTGGTTGGAGTGTTCGAACGATGCGGAAAGTAATAGTAAAAAAGACGTAAATTTCTGAAAATTTATATGTGTACAAAATGTGATAGAATGGTGTAGCTTTTTTGAAAAGAACGTGGTAGAATATGCTATGCTTTAATCATTTAGAAGCAAAAATAAAAAAGAGATGAAAAAGAAAAAGGAGAAAAGGGTAAGATGAAAAAGATTGTAACAGCAATACTGATCCTGTGCCTGCTCTTCGGCATGGCAGCTTGTGGCGGCGGAGACGACAGCAGCAACGGTGGCGGCGATGCTTCCAACGGCGGCGAAAGCAATGTAGGCGATATCGTAAACGACGGCGAGGATAGCGGCGTTGTAGACGGTGTTAAAAAGATGCTCAGCTCGCAGGGTAGAGGTTACGACGAGCTGTTCACCGGAAGCCAGGGCGAAACGCTGACCTGTGCGTTCTTCGATTTCACCATCACCGATGCAAAGGCAGTGGACGAATTTTTCGGCTATACGCTGAACGACGAAAACATGAAGTTCATCACAGCAGAAGTTGCAGTAAAGAACGTAGCGTCGATGGACATCCCTGTAGGTAACTACGACTTCGAAATTTTCTGGGAGAGCACAGAAGAAATCGCAGATGAGGATCACTGGGCTTACGAAGTGCTGGAGGACAGCACTGGCATGTATCCCGATGAAGTAACACTGGCGCCCGGAGAATCCGCAAACGGCACGCTGCTGTTCTCCATCCCCAAGGATGTCAACAAGTTCATCATCGCTTATCAGGAGATCTACGAGGATGAATTCGTCGGAAATACATACGCGGTGGAGTGCGAGCTGTAAGAAAAAGCATCAGCGGAAAGAAGCGCGCATAAAAACGACTTAAACGGCGTATAAACAAACCTCCCTTGTCATATCCTTTATCAAGGAAATGCAGGGAGGTTTTTCGTTGTGAAAAGACAGGACAATCGAACATACAGATGGATGTTGCACGAAAGAACCAGGCGTTTGAGCACCGTCTGCCTGATGGTGGCAGCGCTGTTGGTGTCGTGCCTGCTGCCGGTAGCACCGGCAGAGATGGCCTTTGCAGAGGGGTCTGATCAGCCGGGACAGTCACCGTTATCCGCGGTAGAAGCGCCGGAGGGAAGCCTGCAGATTGATGCCAAATCAGCCATATTGATGGATGCGGCCACAGGGACCGTGCTGTACAGGCAAAACGAAACGCAGGAGCTTCCGCCGGCCAGCGTAACGAAGGTAATGACGATGCTGCTGGCGCTGGAAGCTGTGGAGCGAGGGCAGTTTTCGCTTGCGGATACGGTTTCCATCAGCCAGAGGGCGGCCAGCATGGGCGGCAGCCAGATGTACATGGAGGCTGGAGAAACGCACACAGTAGAGGAACTCTTTCAGGGCGCCAGCATATGCAGCGCCAACGATGCCTGTGTGGCGCTGGCAGAACTGACCAAAGGTACGGAAGAGCTGTTTGTGGAGGCGATGAACAGCCGGGCAAAGGAACTAGGGATGGAGCATACGCATTTCGTCAATACCAACGGATTGCCGGCTGCCGAACACTACACCTGCGCCTACGACATTGCGCTCATGTCGCGGCAGCTTTTAACCCATCCGCAGACAAAAGAATGGTTTTCCACCTGGCAGACGACGATTATGGTGGGGCTTCCGGGAAAAGAAAAGGAATTCGGGCTGACCAACACCAATAAGATGATTAAGACCTATCAGGGGGCAAACGGGATAAAAACGGGGTACACGCAGGATGCAGGGTATTGCCTGTCGGCTTCGGCCACGCGGGGAAACCTGACGTTAGTCGCCGTCATTATGGGTGCACCCAGCTCAAAGGTGCGCTTTGCAGAGGCGTCGCGTCTGCTGGATTATGGATTTGCCAACTACGACAGCGTGCCCCTGTGCGAAAAAGGGCAGGTGGCGGGCAGCCTGCAAGTGCAGAAGGGAATGCCGCAGACGGTAAATGCCGTGGCAGGGCAAGAAATCAGCGTTTTGATTCCCAAGGGAAACGGCGGCAGCATTACGTCGCAGCCGCTGCTGTCAGAAGGATTGCAGGCACCGGTGCGCGCAGGGGATGTCGTCGGTGAGCTGCAGATTTATCAGGAAGAAAAACAGATAGGCAGCTATCCTCTGTACGCGCAGGCCGATGTGGAGAAAGCGGGAATTTTAGAGCTGTACCTGCGCATTATACAATCGCTGTTTTAAGCGGACAGGAACCGGCAGAGGCAGCATTTCATATATTGTAACTGTTACGATATATGAAATGAGGGATGGAATTGAATGGAACAGCTGTGTATCTGATAGCGTTTTCTTCGTATTACAAAGCTGCTTACGCGCAGGAAACACTGATGAGATACAAAATCAGAACCTCTCTTCGCAAGGTGCCTCCCGGTTTGCTGCAAAGCTGCGGTTATGGAATTACGCTTCGGACCGATGGCACAGAGGGGTTGAAGCAGGCGCTTCGCCTGCTGAATGAAAAGGATATTCGCAATCAGGGCGTTTTTGTCGTTCGGAAAGATCAGGCAACGACGGTCTACGATAGAATTTACCTGTAATGATTGTAGCTAAAAAGCGCGGGGATTTCGGAACAACCGCTCCCCGCGCTTTTGCGCTGCACGTTCGTCACAGGTCGATGCTATTTCAGCTGCTCGGGGTTGAGAGCGGCAAGCTCGGGAAGCACAAACTGCCCATCTTTACGGATGAGAACATCGTCGAACCAGATTTCGCCGCCGCCGTATTCCGGGCGCTGGATCATAACCAGGTCCCAGTGAAGCGCTGATTTATTGCCGTTAAAGGCGTCGTCGTAGGCCATGCCCGGCGTCAGGTGAAAGCTTCCGGCGATCTTCTCATCGAAGAGCGTATCCATCATGGGCGTGAGGATGTAAGGATTAACGCCGATGGCGAATTCGCCGAAATACCGGGCCCCCTCGTCGGTGTCCAGAAGATGGTTGATGCGCTCTGTGTCGTTGGCAGAGGCGTTTATAATTTTTCCATTTTTGATTTCAAAGCGGATGGCATCGTAGGTAAAGCCGAGCTCTTCGGATTTGGTATTGTAGGTGATATAGCCGTTGACCGAATCCTTTACTGGAGCCGTATAGACTTCGCCGTCGGGGATGTTGCATTCCCCGGCGCACTTGATGGCGCCGATCCCCTTGATGGAAAAGCGCAGGTCTGTATCGGGGCCGGTCAGCCGCACCTGATCGGTGCGGTTCATCAGCTCGACCAGCGGGTCCATGGCGCGGGACATTTTGCCGTAGTCCAGATTGCACACGTTGAAATAAAAATCCTCGAAGGCCTCCTGGCTGGTGTGAGCAAGCTGTGCCATGGCGCTGTTGGGATAGCGCAGCACCACCCATTTCGTATGCGAAACGCGATAATCCAGCACGGGATTGAGAATTTTGTTGTAGAGGTTTTGCTGCTGCGGCGGAACGTCGGAAAGCTCCGAGGAATTTTCGCATCCGCGCACGGAGATATAGGCATCCATCTGCTTCATCTGGTGCAGCTGATAATCTACCATAGCCTGAAGCTGCGTTTCTTTGCAGCCCATCATAATTTCGCGGGTGATGACAGCATCGCGAAGCTCCACGTGGGGAAAACCGCCCGCCTGGTAGGTACAGCGGATGAGCTGCTGCACCAGCGGGCGGGCCGCTGCTCCCTCGTAGGCGATCAGTACGTGTTCTCCTGGCTGTACGTTGCAGGAATATGTGATTAAATTCTTTGCCAGTTGTTCGATTCTATGATCCATGATATTACCTCTCTGATCTAAAATTGGAATAGCGGAATCCGCTACTTTCGCGCGCAGAGATGCTCGCTTTTTTATATTATAACCAATTTATGGGCGTTTTAAAAGAGGCGGGCTTTGCTTTGGCGCAAAAAATAAACGGACCGCCATAGCAAAAGTGGCCAGTCTTTCTTATTTTTACTTGATACGATTGAGAGGAATTTAAAGAAAACAGCCTGCACAGAAGGTTCCCGTGCAGGCTGTTTTGTAGTGTATCTTGAAATCGTTGCTTGTGTGAGTTATGCGCCGAATACCTTAAGCATAAAGCCTGCGGCGACAGCCGAGCCGATGACGCCGGCGACGTTGGGGCCCATGGCGTGCATCAGCAGGAAGTTCGACGGGTTGGCCTTCTGCCCTTCCATCTGCGAAACGCGGGCCGCCATAGGCACAGCGGATACGCCGGCAGAACCGATCAGCGGATTGATCTTTCCGCCGGAGAGCACGTACATCAGCTTGCCAAACAGCAGGCCGCCGAGGGTAGACAGCATAAAGGCAAGCAGGCCCAGGGCGATGATGGAAAGCGTTTCCACGCTGAGGAAGGTCGCGCCTGTAGCCTTGCAGCCCACGGAAAGCCCCAGCGGGATGGTAACGATATTGACCAGGGCGTTCTGCGCCGTATCGGAGAGGCGGTCAGTAACGCCGGATTCCTTAAAGAGGTTGCCCCGCATCAGCATGCCGATCAGCGGAGCGGTTTCCGGAATCAGCAAGACGACAAAGATAGTAACGGCGATGGGGAAGATAATTTTTTCGCGCTTGGATACCTGGCGCAGCTGTTCCATCTTGACGGATCGCTCTTTCTCCGTGGTCAGAAGCCGCATCAGGGGCGGCTGGATCATGGGAATCAGCGCCATGTAGGAATAGGCGGCGATAGCGATGGCCGGAAGGTATTCTTTTGCCAGCCGCGATGCTGTCAGGATAGCCGTGGGGCCGTCGGCACCGCCGATGACGCCGATGGCTGCGGCCACTGCGGGCGGAAAGCCCAGCGCCAGTGCCAGCAGGAACGCGGTGAAAATGCCCAGCTGCGCTGCGGCGCCCAAAAGCAGCGACGAGGGCCTTGCGATCAACGGGCCGAAATCGGTCATGGCACCGATGCCCAGGAATATGAGCGAGGGATATACGCCGTATTCCACGCCGTAATAGAAGTACCTCAGCAATCCGCCGTCCTCGAAGATGCCGGTATAGGGAAAGTTCGCCAGCAGCATACCGAAGGCGATGGGTACGAGAAGCAGCGGCTCGTATTTCTTGCCGATGCCCATGTAGAGGAGCACGCAGGCGATGAGGATCATAATCAGGTTTCTGGGGTCCTCCGCCAGCCCGGCAAAGCCGGATTCGCCGAAAATTTTACCGATGACGGTAATGAGTGAAAAATTCATGGCGGCACCTCCTATTTCAGAGTGCACAGGGAACTGCCGGTATCCACCGTATTGCCCTTGGCGACCTGAACGGCGGTAACAACACCATCTCTGGGGGCCATGATCTCATTTTCCATTTTCATGGCTTCTAAAATGAAGAGGATGTCGCCGCTCTTTACCTGCTGGCCGGCCTGGCAGCGCACATCCAGGATGTTTCCGGGCATGGGAGCGGTTACGGGCTCGCCTTCGCCTGCCGGGGCTGCGGGGGCCGCTGGTGCAGCAGCTGCAGCGGGTACGGGTGCGGATGCCTGTGCGGCAGCGACTTCCGCTGCCGGGGCTTCAGGCAGAACGGCAGGACCTGTGTAGACGGCGGTTGCCTGCCCCTGCTCCACATCCACTTCGTATTGGTTTCCGTTTAATGTAACAATATATTTCATAGTTGTTATCTCCTTATACTATTTTACCGCTTTGATGCTTTTAAACACCAGCTGAGAAAGGGGGATGTTCGTCTCATGGCTGACGACGGCCATAATGCAGGCCGCTGTTTTCTCATCGACACCCAAAAGCTTTATCGTACCGCCGTAGGGCACGTCTGGCTCGCTTTGGGAGGCTTGCGCTGCTGCGGTGTCCTGCGTTGTCGCAGACGGAGATGCGGCGCTCACCGGCGCGCCTGCGGCAGCCGGTGCGGACGCGCTGGAAGGCGCGTTTGCCCCACTGCCTGCAACGCTTGCAGATACTACGCGCGAAATGGCAGTAATCATTACGCTGAGCATAGCCAGCATAAAAAAGACGATGAGAATGCCGGACAAGGCGATGAGCAGCGCTTCGAGGGTGGTGATTTCGGTAATGCCCATTACTTCACCTCCCGGATGGAGTAGGATGTAACCAGCGCTTTGGCAAATTCCTCCTCTTCTTTCTTTTTCTCGCGATAGTCGAAGTAGGCTTCGGCCTGCGCGGGGAAGGCGATGTAGGAGAGTATGTCTTCTTCACAGGTGGCCCGGTCTTTGAGGTGCGCTTTGGCGTCGTCGTATTCCGGAGATAAGCTGTCGGCGTAGCGGCCTTCGATGGGAGGCTGGCCATCCAGCACTTTCTGCGCCAGCTCCTGGTTGACGGGGCCGGGAGCGGTTCCGTATTCGCCGCGGATGTAAGCTTTGATTTCCTTTCCGATGCTCTTATAGCGCTCGCCCAGGAGGACGTTGGTGGCTGCCTGTACGCCTACCATCTGGCTCATGGGGGTTACCAGGGGCGGATAGCCTAAATCTTTACGCACCTGCGGCGTTTCTAAAAGCACTTCGTCCAGCCGGTCGATGGCGTTTTGCGCTTTCAGCTGCGCCACCAGGTTGGAGAGCATGCCGCCGGGGATCTGATAGACCAGGGCATCGGCTTTGGTGCCGAGCACATAAGGATCGAGGGTTTTGCTTTCCATGTACTTGTTTTTTACAGGAACGAAGAAATCGTTGATTTTTTTCAGGAGCTTCGAATCCACACCGGTATCGTAGCCCAGCTGCTCCAGCGTGTAGACCAGAGATTCGGTGGGCGGCTGGCTGGTTCCGCCGGAGAAGGAAGAAATGGCGCAGTCGATGCCGTCAGCACCAGCTTCTACGGCCTTCAGGTAGGTCATGGAGCCCAGGCCGGTGGTGGCGTGGGTGTGGACGACTACGGGGATGGAGACGCTGTCTTTCAGCGCCCGGATCAGGTCGTAGGCCTCTTTGGGGCTCATAATGCCAGCCATGTCCTTAACGCAAAGCGACTGGCAGCCCATGGCTTCAATTTCCTTTCCGAGGGCGGCGAAGGCCTGCAAGCTGTGGATGGGGCTTGTGGTGTAGCAGATGGTACCCTGGGCGTGGCCGCCGGCCGTTAAGCAGGCGTCTACAGCGGTGCGGATGTTGCGCATGTCGTTTAGGGCGTCGAAAATGCGGATGATATCCATGCCGTTTTCGATGGATTTTGTAACGAAACGGCGCACGGTATCGTCGGAATAATGGTGATAGCCCAGCAGATTCTGGCCTCGCAGAAGCATCTGAAGCTTCGTATTCTTTACTTTGGAGCGGATGGTTCGCAGGCGCTGCCAGGGATCTTCGTTTAGGTATCTCAGGCAGGAATCAAATGTCGCTCCGCCCCAGCATTCAATAGAGGCGTAGCCGGCCTGATCCATGGTTTGCAGAATGGCATCGAAATCTTCTTCGGGAAGCCGTGTGGCCATCAGCGATTGGTTGGCGTCTCTGAGGACGGTTTCTGTAATGTTTACCTTCACAATCTTACTCCTTTTACATTTTACACTCACGAAATTGCAATGTGCCGATGTACGCTGCGGCAGTAAGCCGCTTCGGTGCGATGTATCTCATCGCGGGATCTCGTTAAAATAGTATCAACTCTATAATATTATAATGCCTTTTATAAAAATTCAACGTCCCGATTGAAATTTTTATAGAAAAAGTGGGAAATCAATGAATGATTTTAAAAAATAAGTAAAAGAGAGAAGGAACTTAAAAATAGAAACCGATGGTGGCAGGCAAAGATAAATTTCAGAAAATGCAGGAAAAGATCTGCAAAAAGGTAGAAGTTCATCGGATTTTCCGTATGAAAGCGATGTTTTTTGGAAGAATAGGAAAATGACTTCGCACAGGTTGCAGGCGGGCTCTGACGAAGGGCAAACGCTGGACAAAGGGCCTTTGATATAAAAAATGCAATTATCTAAAAATTTGATTGACGGGGCAAATGCGAAGTGTTACAATAATGTTACAAAGAAACTGGAAACGTTACCGGTAACGTTTCCGAAAAAGAATTCCCAAACGGGAATTCCTTCGGAAATGTTAGAAAACGTTCGAAAAACGAAACGGGTTTTCAGATAAGCACAACGGCCAGAAAATGGGGAAGAACGATGACGATTAAGGATATCGCAGGGCGTTGCGGCGTATCGGTCAGCACGGTGTCGCGGGTGCTCAACAATCATCCTGATGTCAGCGAGGCTGTCCGGGAGCGGGTGCTGCAAGTGGTAAAGGAGCTTCATTACGTACCGAATAACAGCGCCAGAGATCTGGTAAAATCCCAGGCCGACGATATCGGCCTGGTGGTTCGCGGCGTGGGAAATCCCTTTTTTACGGAATTGATCCGGCCGATTGAGCGTACCATCGTACAGGCGGGCTACACGCTGACATTCCATCAGATCAATACAGAGGATGACGAGCTGCTTGCGGGGGCTGGCCTGGTTCGCTCCAAAAAACTGCGGGGACTGATTTTTCTGGGCGGCTGCTTCGATTATGCGCCGGAACGGGCGGCTTTGCTGGATGTGCCCTTTGTCTGCTGTTCCTATACCAACAGCTTCGGCATGCTGAGAAAAGAAAACTATTCTTCCGTTACCATCGACGACAGACAGGAGGCGCGCCGGGCAGTGGAGGAGCTCTTACGGCAGGGACATAAGAAGATAGCGATTCTGCTGGATTCCGTCTGCGACCGCTCGATCAGCCAGTTGCGGTATATGGGATATTGCGGGGCGCTTTCCGATGCGGGGCTTGCCCTCGATGCGGGGCTTGTGGAAGAGACGCAGACCTTTGACATGGCAGCGGCCTATGCGGGCATGGAACGCCTGATAAAGCGCAGAAGCGATTTTACTGCGGTGTTTGCCATTGCCGACGCCATGGCTGTGGCGGCGATGAAAGCGCTGCACGATAACGGAAGGTGCGTGCCGCAGGACTGTTCAGTCATCGGCATCGACGGCATCGCCATGTCGGCGTACTCTATCCCTACGCTGACTACGCTGATTCAGCCAGCGGAAGAAATGGGAGAAACTTCGGTGCAGCTGCTGCTGGATATGATCGAAGGCAGGGCGCAAAACCGGCACATCCTTTTGCCCACCGTGCTGCGGCGCGGCGGAAGTGTTTGTACGCTGCGGCAGGAGGATAACAGATAACAGATAACAGATAACAGATAACAGGTTTTTACATCTATAGAGGGATCGCTCTATAGATGTAGGAATAGATGTAAGATGCAAATGTAAATTTCCAAAGAAGAAGCGTAACGAAAAAGGAGGAGATTGAACATGAAAAAGGTACTTGCACTTTTGCTGGCAATGCTTTTGTGCCTGGGGTTGCTTGCCGGATGCGGCGGGCAGGACGATGGCGGCGATGCCGGTGACGGTGACGGCGGAGAAGCCACAGGCTCCGTTTATTACCTGAACTTTAAGCCGGAGCAGGACGAGGCCTGGCAGGCGCTGGCTGCGGCCTACACCGAAGAGAGCGGCGTTCCGGTTACCGTAGTCACGGCAGCTTCCGGAAACTACGAAACCACGCTGATGGCTGAAATGGGCAAATCCGAAGCGCCAACGCTGTTTCAGGTCAATGGCCCTGTAGGGCTGAAAAACTGGCAGGATTACTGCTACGACCTGTCCGGCTCGGACATCTACGGCCAGCTGACCAGCGAAAGCTTTGGATTGAAGGGCGACGACGGTTCCGTGGCAGGTATCGCCTACGTAGTAGAATCGTACGGCCTGATCGTAAATAAAACACTGCTGTCCGCGGCGGGCTACACTGTCGACGACATCAAGTCCTTTGCCGATCTGAAGAGAATCGCCGAGGACATCACCGTCCGCAGCGGCGAGCTGGGCTTTGCAGCCTTCTCCTCCGCAGGTATGGATGGTTCCTCCGACTGGAGATTTAAGACCCATCTGGCTAACCTGCCCATTTACTTTGAGTATCAGACAGATGGCATCGGCAGCACCGAAGCGATTAAAGGAACCTACCTGGACAACTATCGCGCCATCTGGGATCTCTATATCAATAACAGCACCTGTGCGCCTGCAGAGCTGTCTGCAAAGACCGGCGACGATTCCCGCAACGAATTTTTAGCAGGTAAGGCTGTGTTCTTCCAGAACGGTTCGTGGGAATACAACAATCTGGTAGGCGAAGATAAATTCTCCGACGAAGACCTGGCGATGATTCCTATTTATATCGGTGTAGGCGACGAGGCCAACCAGGGACTGTGCACCGGTACAGAGAACTACTGGTGTGTCAATAAAGAGGCGCCAGAAGAAAATATCAAGGCGACGCTGGACTTTATGAACTGGTGCGTGACCTCCGAGAAGGGCACCTCTGCAATGGCCAACGATATGGGCTTTGTTATCCCCTTCAAGAACGCAGTGGAATCTCCCAATCTGTTTGTAAAGCAGGATAACGAGATGACGATTGCCGGAAAGATTCCGGTATCCTGGAATTTCCCCACCATGCCTTCTGAGGAGTGGAAGAATGTATTAGGCTCTGCGCTGACCGTATATGCGGCAGATCAGAGTGACGAAACCTGGGCAGGTGTCCAGGAGGCTTTCGTCGCCAACTGGGCGGCAGAATATCAGCTGCTGAATCAATAATGGCTTTGCGCAGGCGGCAGAAAAGCTGCTTGTGGGCGAGAAAATGAGGGGGCAGCGCCCCCTCATTTTGTGCATAAAGAGGAAAGAGAGTTGAGACGTTATGGAAAAAGCGCTTCAGAGATGGTTTCCTGTCTTTGTACTGCCGACGCTGGCAGCGTTTATCATCGGTTTCATCTGGCCGTTCTGTCAGGGATTGTACCTGTCCTTTTGCAGGTTTACGACGATCAATAACGCCAGCTGGGTGGGAATTGATAATTATATAAATAGTTTTTCCGATGCTTCATTTGGCGATTCCTTCTGGTTTACCGTAGCGTTTGCCGTGGTTTCCACTGTGCTGATCAATGTGCTGGCCTTTGCGGTGGCACTGGCGCTGACGCGTTCCATCCGGGGGACCAATGTATTTCGAACCGTATTTTTTATGCCGAATCTGATCGGCGGCATCGTCCTGGGCTACATCTGGCAGATCCTGATTAACTGCCTGCTGTCCATCGTGGGCCAGCCGCTGTTAAACCTGAATACGCCGGCAGGCTACTGGGGCATGATTATACTCATGTGCTGGCAGCAGGTGGGCTACATGATGATTATTTACGTAGCAGGGCTGCAAAACGTTCCGCCGGAACTTGTGGAAGCGGCGCAGATCGACGGCGCCACCTCGTGGCAGACGCTTCTGTGGGTAAAGCTGCCCATGGTAATGCCCTCGATTACGATCTGTCTGTTTTTAACGATTACCAATTCGTTTAAGCTCTTCGACCAGAACCTGTCGCTGACCGGCGGGGAGCCGGCCCACGCCACAGAAATGCTGGCATTAAATATATAATACATTCTATGCCCGTTCAGGGCCGCAGTGGAAGGGGATCGGACAGGCAAAGGCCGTCATCTTCTTCGTGCTTGTGGTAGCGATTTCCCTCAGCCAGCTGAGAGCCACACGTTCCAGGGAGGTGCAGCAATGAACAGAAGCAAAAACGGAATTCCCGGCCTGGGATGGACTGTATTTTTCTCCATCCTCAGCGCTCTGTACATGTATCCTATCGTAATGATCCTTTTAAATTCGTTTAAGGTAGAAACCGCGATCAGTACGTCTACAGCGTTTCAGATGCCCACAGGAGACAGCTTTGCGGGATTTTCCAACTACATTGACGCCATCGCATCCAAGGGATTTTTGCAGAGCATGTGCTACAGCCTGCTGATTACCATTACCTCCGTAGCGCTGATTCTGCTGTGCTGCTCCATGTGCGCCTGGTACATCACCAGGGTAAACAATCTGCTGTCCAAGGCAGTATACCTGCTGTGCGCTTTTTCCATGGTGGTTCCCTTTCAGATGGTGATGTTTACACTGTCGCAGACGGCGGACCGGCTGAAGCTGAATACGCCGTGGAACATATGCGTCATCTATCTGGGCTTTGGTGCGGGGCTTGCGGTCTTTCTCTTTTCGGGATTTATGAAGTCCATCCCCATCGAAATCGAGGAAGCGGCCATGATCGACGGATGCAATCCACTGCAGACGTACTTTAAGGTGGTATTTCCCATTTTGAAGCCGACGATGATCTCCGTGGGCGTGTTAGAAACTATGTGGGTATGGAACGACTACCTGCTGCCGACACTGGTGCTGGATATCAAGAAATACCGCACAGTGCCCATGTTAATCCAGTATTTCCGCGGAAGTTACGGCCGCGTGGAAATGGGGCCGATGATGGCCTGCATCGTGCTGACCATCCTTCCGGTAATCGTTATTTACCTGGTGGGGCAAAAACACATCATCAAGGGCGTTTTGGCTGGCGCTGTCAAAGGATAAAGGGGGATGAGCGATATGAAACGAAGCTGCGGTATACTCTTGCCGGTATCGGCGCTGCCCTCTCCCTATGGCATAGGATCTTTAGGGAAGGCCGCCTATGAATTTATTGATTTTCTGGAAGAAGCGGGGCAGTCCTACTGGCAGATGCTTCCCGTAGGGCCCACAAGCTACGGCGACTCGCCTTACCAGAGCTTTTCCACCTACGCGGGAAACCCGTATTTCATCGACCTGGATATGCTGTGCGAGGACGGCCTGTTGACGCAGGAGGAAATCGAAGCCGTGGACTGGGGAGAGGATGCCGGCCGCGTGGATTATGCGAAAATTTACGAACATCGCTTTGGACTTTTGGAAGCAGCGACCCGGCGGGGGTTTGACCGCGACTGCGAGCAGGTAGAAGCCTTCAGCTGCGAAAACCCCTGGCTTGCGGATTATGCCATGTTTATGGCGCTGAAACGCCACTTTGGCATGCGCGCCTGGACGCAGTGGGAGGACGAGGACATCCGCCTGCGCTGCCCGGAGGCCATGGAGCGCTATCGCAGGGAACTTGCGCCGGACATCCGGCTGTTTACCTATATTCAATATCTGTTTTTCCAGCAGTGGGAGAAGATGCGCGCTTATGCAAAGGAGAAGGGCATCGGCATCATCGGCGACCTGCCCATCTACGTAGCCATGGACTCTGCCGACGTATGGGCTAATCCGGAATGCTTTCAATTAGATGAAAAAAATCTGCCGGTCGAGGTGGCTGGCGTTCCGCCGGATTATTTCAGCGAGGATGGCCAGCTGTGGGGCAACCCGCTCTACGACTGGGAAGCCATGCAGCAGGATGGATACGGCTGGTGGATTCGCCGCATCGGAGGAGCGGCGCGACTGTTCGACGTGCTGCGAATCGACCACTTCCGCGGGCTGGAAAGCTACTGGGCCGTTCCGGCAGAAGAGGAGACGGCGAAAAACGGCCGCTGGGTGAAGGGGCCGGGCATGGCGCTTGTAGGCGTGCTGACATCCTGGTTTCCGCAAGTGCAGTTCATCGCCGAGGATCTGGGCTTTCTGACGCCGGAAGTGCGAGCGCTTTTAGCAGAATCGGGGCTTCCGGGGATGAAGGTGCTGGAATTTGCTTTCGATTCGCGCGAGCCCAGCAATTATCTGCCCCACACCTACGATGCGAACTGCGTCTGCTATGCGGGGACGCACGACAACACTACCATCGCCGCCTGGGAGAAAGAGGCTGCGCCGGAGGATGTGGCTTTTGCGAGGGAGTACCTCGGCCTCAACGAGGAAGAGGGATTCTGCAAGGGCGTTTTGCGGGGGGGCTTGAGCTCGGTGGCACAGCTGTTTGTGGCGCAGATGCAGGACTATCTCGAACTGGGAGCAGAGGCGCGCATGAACGCACCTGGCATATTGGGCGGTAACTGGCAGTGGCGGCTGCGCGAGGATCAGCTGACCGAAGCGCTGACAAAAGAGATTGCTCGCGCGGCACAGATTTACGGAAGGAGCAGCAAACCATGGCAAGTGTGACTCTGAAAAATATAAAGAAAATCTACCCTCACAGCGGCAAGCAAAAAAAAGGAGAAAAAAAGACCAATCTGCAGGTAACTGACAAGGGTGTGGTAGCGGTGCAGGAATTTTCTCTGAACATCGCCGACCGGGAGTTTATCGTTCTCATCGGCCCCAGCGGATGCGGCAAGTCTACAACGCTGCGGATGATTGCAGGCCTGGAGGAAATCTCCGAAGGCGAACTGTACATCGACGGCCAGCTGGTAAACAAAGTGCCGCCCAAGGATCGCGATATCGCGATGGTATTTCAGAGCTATGCGCTCTATCCCGACAAAAACGTCTACGATAACCTGGCCTTTTCCCTGCGGCTGAAAAAGATGCCGAAGGAAGAAATCGACCGCAAAGTGCGCGAGGCGGCGGAAATCCTGGACATTACGCAGTATCTGGACAGAAAGCCGAAAGCGCTGTCCGGCGGTCAGCGGCAGCGCGTCGCTATCGGGCGGGCCATCGTGCGCAATCCCAAGGTATTTCTGATGGATGAACCGCTGTCCAACCTGGATGCCAAGCTGCGCAACCAGATGCGTGCGGAGATCATAAAGTTGCGCCAGCGCATAGATACGACGTTTGTCTATGTAACCCACGACCAGACGGAGGCCATGACGCTGGGCGACCGGTTAGTGATTATGCGCGACGGTTTTATTCAGCAGATCGGCACGCCGCAGGAAGCCTTCGAACATCCGGCCAACCGCTTTGTGGCGGGCTTTATCGGTTCGCCGCAGATGAACTTCTTCGACGCGGAGCTGATTCAGCAGAAAAACGGAGACTATGCCGTGGTGCTGGGGGATGCGACAATCGTGCTGTCCAGCGGAAAGCAGGCCCGGCTGTCGACAAAGGACGTGCAGCCGCAGAGCGTCATTTTAGGCGTGCGCCCGGAAAACATCGCGCTGTGCGAAGACGGCGGCAACGACGGGAACCAGGCGCGCATCTGCGGAACCGTCGACGTCTGCGAGCGCATGGGAAGCGCCGCGCACCTGCACGTAAAGGCGGGTGGCTACGATGTGGTTATCGTAGTACAGACCATGGACAAAAACGGTCCGACGCAGGCGGACTTTGCCATGGGGCAGTCCATTGCCTTTACCTTCAGCGGCAGCGTCGCCCACGTATTCTCAAAAGAAACGGAGAAGAACCTGGAATTTTAACTCTAACGACAGGGCCGCGGTCTGCGGGCAGATATCCGCAGGGCCTCAAGGCGGCAAAACGGAAAAGAATGCGATAAAATAAAACAGCAGCCTGACAGCGCAAGGAGAGAGAAAAGCGCTGGGGCTGCTGTTTTTTATGGCCTGCACAGCTCTGCCGGCAAACGGCAGCAGGCGGCCGCATCGGCAACGACAGTCAGCTGCCCGTGCAGCTGTAAGATCGAGCCGGGAACAGACGGAGTGACGGGGCCTGAGAGTACGTCGCGCAGGATGGCGGCCTTGCGCTGGCCGCTGACGCACAGCACGACGCGCCGGGCCTGAAGAATGCTTTTTATCCCCATGGTAATCGCCTGCCGCGGCACCTGCGCCGCAGAATCGAAGAACCTGGCATTGGCGTCGATGGTGCTCTGGCTTAAAGCCACGCAGTGCGTGCCCTGAAGAAAGACCGGGCCCGGCTCGTTAAAGCCGATGTGGCCGTTTTCCCCAAGCCCTAAAAGCTGCATGTCGATGCCGCCCAGAGCCTCGATCAGGGCATCGTAGCGCAGAGCTTCTTCTTCGGGAGAGGGTGCCATACCGTCGGGGAGAAAGCAGCGCCCGGGCGAAAAATTAACGTGGTCGAACAGGTGCGTCTGCATGTAATAGCGATAGCTGTTCGGATTTTTTGCATCAAGCCCCACGTACTCGTCCAAGTTGACGCTTGCAGCCTGAGAAAAATCCAGATCGCCTTTCTTGTGCCAGTCGATTAACTGACGGTAAATGCCCAGGACAGTGCTGCCTGTGGCAAGGCCCAGAACGCTGTTTTCCTGCATGAGAATCTGGGCCGAGAGGAGATTTGCCGCCTTGCGGCTCATATCGTCGTAATCCGCAGTTTTTATGAGCTTCATGGAAGTGTAACTTCTCCTTTGCGCAATAAATCCTTTTACAGAATAAATACCACGATGTTAAAAATAAATATACCTGATAATTGCTTCGGTAAAAATAGGCATGGTATTTGAATGCGGATTTTATGAGAATATCAAAATCCACCGAAATTATACCACAAATATGCGCAAAAATCAAACTGTTTTCTGAAAATTTTGAGTTGACATGAAATAAAGCTGGTGCTATCATTATTTATAACATGATGTGAATAACAGAAAATGCAAGCGCCTGTCAGAAATACATCTGCCGGTGTGCGCATCCATGTGAAACGCAGGAAAGGTGGTATCTATGATGCAAATGAAGAAATTGCTTGCGCTGCTGCTTGTGCTGTCGCTGGCAGCAGGGCTGTTCGCCTGCGGAGGCGGGGGCGACGGTGAAGACAGCGAAGGGGGCGGCGATTCCCCGTATGTAGAAGATGCTACGTATCGCTATCTCTACTCCCGCGAGGTGGGAACGCTGAACTACTTAAAAACCTCGACGACCGACGATTTTAAGGCCAGTGCCAACTTTATTGATACGCTGATCGAGTACGACCAATACGGCATCGTACAGCCGGGGCTTGCGGAGAGCTGGACGACCAGCGACGACGGCCTGACCTGGACGTTTCACCTCAGGGAAGGCGTAAAGTGGTACGACGATCTGGGCGAGGAGCGCGGCGAGGTAACGGCTCACGATTTTGTCTATGCCATATCGTACATATTAAATCCGGAAAACGAATCCACGACAGTAGACAACGTGTGCAATGTCATTAAGAACGCCAGAGCGTATTACAATGGCGAGATCACGGACTTTGCGGAGGTGGGCGTCAAAGCCGAGGACGACTACACGCTGACCTACACGCTGTCGGATCACTGCCCCTACTTTCTCTCCGTGCTGACCTATGTCTGCTTTATGCCGGCCAATCAGGAGTTTGTAGAAAGCTGCGACGGCCTGTTCGGCACATCTGCCGACACGCTTTTGTACTGCGGCGCTTACATCTGCGAAAGCTGGGAACCTCAGTCGGAATTTATCTGGACGAGAAACGATAATTACTGGGACAGAGACAAGGTATATATCGCCAGAATCGAAGGCCGCTACAATGCAGAGGCCGATGCGCTGGCTCCGGAGATGTACAAGAGAGGCGAAATCGACGAAGCTAATATTTCCACCAGCATTCTGGACTCCTGGCTGGAAGACGAGACGACGAAGGATTCTGTGCGGCCGAATCGCCCGACCTACGACGCCATGTGGTGGTTCTTCGACTTCGACCCGCACTTCGACGAGCCCTACGACAACGAAAATTATAAGCTGGCAGTAAACAACACCGCGTGGAGAAAATCCATCGCTGCCGGAATCGACCGCGTAAAGGCCATGGCCTGCTACGACCCCTACAACCCCGAAGTCTGCATGATGAACACCATTACGCCGCCGAACTTCGTTTCTATCGACGGAGCGGACTTTACGCAGATCGGCGCCCTGAACGCCATCAGCAACACCAATCCCTTCAACGAAGAAGAAGCGCTGAAATACAAAGAGCAGGCCGTAGAAGAGCTGACGGCTCTGGGCTGTAAATTCCCGGTGGTCGTGCCGTATTACTACCGCACCGACGAGCCCAATCAGGACTCTGTGGCGCAGGTGGTAGAACAGCAGCTGGAAGGTTTGTTGGGCTCTGATTACATCGACATGGTTCTGATTGCAGGACCGTCCACCAATTACACATCCGAAGTGAGAAAGCCGGGCAAGTACGGCTTTATCGAAGAAGGATGGGGCCCGGATTACGCCGACCCCGAGACCTATACCGACCCCTGGGGCGTCGGCTGGTCGTACAACTGGCCCAACCACTGCACCAATCCGGAATACCTGACAGGCTACGTCTACACGCAGGAGGATTACAACGCCGGTATCATTACGGACGAGGAGGCCATTGGAAGAGCGCAGCAGATTTACGATAAGATGGTACTGGATGCCAAGGAGGAAAAAACCGACCTGAGCCGGCGCTACGAGCTGTTTGCCGAGGCCGAGGCGTGGCTGATCGACCAGGCCTTTGTCATTCCTCTGCGGGTGCATTCCAACGGGTATGTGGCATCGAAGCTTTCCGTATTCGACGGTCAGTATTCGCCGTTTGGCGTCTGCGTCTGGAGATACAAGGGCAAGCACGTGATGCAACAGGCCATGAGCATGGAAGAGTATGGAGCGCAGTATGCGGCCTGGGAAGAGGCCAGGGCAGAGGCGCTGGAAGCCGCAAATTAAAACGGGACGGCACATGCTGAATGCGGCGGGCTGCAGGCCGTGCAGTCCGCCGCTTTTCATGCGCGGGCCGGCTCCTGCAAAGAAGCTGCCGTTAGTCAGTGGAGGACTTATGCTGAAATATACAATCAGGCGCCTGCTGGGGGCGCTGCTCAGCCTTTTTATTATCGTATCCGTCATCTTTGTCCTGCTGCGGTTTATGCCGATGGAAGGATTTTTAGGTGCGGGCTACGAAAAGATGAGCGAGGATACCGTACAGTCGCTGCTGGCGGAAAAGGGGCTGCTGGACCCCATACCGGTGCAGCTGTTTCACTTCTATAAAAACCTGTTTCAGGGGGATCTGGGAACTTCCTGGGTATACCGCGCAGGCTATCCGATTTCCAAAATACTGGCCTCAAAAATCCCGGTATCGCTCCGGCTGGGGCTTTTGTCGCAGGCCCTTGCCATTGCGGTGGGCATTCCTCTGGGGGCCCTGATGGCCCACGCGCGGGGAAAAATCTGGGATAAGCTGGGAACTGGCTTTATCGTGTTGGTGGAAGCTCTGCCCGCTGCGATTTACCATTTGTTTTTGCAGCTGTATGGAACCAGCCTCCTCTCCCTGCCCTTAGTATTCAGCAAGAGCAATCCTGTAAGCCTGCTTTTGCCGGTGATTTCCGTTTCGTTAGGAAGCATCGCCGGCTACGCGCTCTGGATGCGGCGCTACATGCTGGACAACATGAATATGGATTACGTAAAGCTGGCGCAGGCCAAGGGCGTCAGCGGGCGCGACATTATGATGAAGCACGTATTCCGCAACGCGTTCGTTCCTATGGCGCAGTTTTTACCCGGGTCGATTCTGACGACGATCATCGGCTCGATTTACGTAGAACACCTCTATTCCATTCCGGGCACCGGCGGGCTTTTAATCGACGTAATTCAGCGCCAGGACAACGCCATGGTGCAGGTGCTGGTGCTCTTGTATTCTGCCATAGGCATCGCGGGCATGTTTCTGGGCGATTTCTTTATGGGATTGCTGGACCCCCGCATTCAGCTGGTAAAGGGGGAAAACAACAGATGAGAACAGGGTGGAAGTGGAATTTTCTCTGCCGCAAAATCGAAGCGCTAGAAGAGAATATGAAAAATGGATTGGAGATGGAGAAGAACGGCGGCCCGCAAAGGGATGTGCCCGAGCTGACCCGAGAGCAGATAGAAGCCATTCCGCAGCAGCTATTTACGCCGGCAAGCTTTAACGAGGAAGAAGCGGAAAAGATTTCGTATTCCAATTATTCCTACTGGGCGAGCACCCTGAAAAACTTCTGGAAAAACAAGGCGGCTGCCGTTTTAATCGTGGCGCTGGCGCTGCTGATTGCCTTTACTGTCATACAGCCTTATCTGCCAGGCCAGCGTCCGGCGACGCTGATTAACAACGACCCTGATACGGGAATGCACCTGCGGAATCTGCCGCCGGATGGCGAATACTGGTTTGGCACCAATGACATCGGGCAGGACCTTTGGGCCAGAATCTGGGCCGGAACCCGCACTTCGCTCTTTATCGGCGTGGTGGTGGCGCTGTCGGATCTGATCGCCGGCATGATTTTAGGGCTGGTCTGGGGATATGTGCGAAAGGTGGACCGGCTCTTTACGGAAGCTTACAATATCATCAGTAACATTCCGCAGACCTTGATTCTGATTTTGGTCTCTTATATCCTGAGGCCCAGCCTGTCCACGATTATCATATCCATGTGCATGGTCGGCTGGCTTGCCATGGCGCGCTTTGTGCGCAACCAGGTCATCTTCGTGCGCGACCGGGATTTCAACCTGGCATCCCGCTGCCTGGGCACTTCTACGTTTAAGATCATTTGCAGAAACCTGATTCCGCAGATGGTATCGGTGGTATCGCTGCAGACGGTACTGGCCATCCCCGGGGCCATGGGCGACGAGGTCTTTCTCACCTACATCGGCCTGGGGCTTCCGGTGGCCATTCCCTCGCTTGGAAATTTAGTCAACGATGGCCGCGTGCTGATGATGTCGCCGCAGCTGCGCTATCAGCTGATTTTTCCGGCAGCGGTCATCGGATTTATCACCATCGCTTTTTATGTGATTGGAAACGCCTTTGCCGATGCGTCCGATCCGAAAAATCACGTATAGGAGGTGCCGGCTGTGGGACAAAAAACTGACGCTGCAAAAAATGATACCATAAAAAATGATGCGTTACAAAATGACGCCGTAATCTCCGTGCGCGACTTAAACGTAAAATTTCACCTCCGCGGCCAGCGGCTGCACGCGCTTCGCGGCATATCTTTAGATATCCATCAGGGAGAAAGCCTGGCTATCGTGGGCGAATCCGGCTCGGGAAAATCGGTGTTCATCAAGAATTTTATAGGCCTTTTGGATAAGAACGGCTGGATCGACAGCGGCGAAATCTGGTTTGCGGGGCAGGATCTGGCAAAGCTGAAAGACGAGAAGGTCTGGCGCAAAATACGCGGCGGAAAAATCGCCATGGTAATGCAAGACCCCATGACCAGCCTGAATCCCTTAAAGACCATCGGATGGCAGATTGCAGAGGCCCTGAAGCTCCACCAGGGGCTTGCAGGCGAGGCCGCGAAAAACAAAACGGCGGAACTGTTGAGCGATGTGGGGATTTCCCTTCCGGAAACGCGGATGAAGCAGTACCCCCACGAGTTTTCCGGCGGCATGCGCCAGCGCGTCGTTATCGCTATCGCTTTGGCCTGCAATCCGGAAATTCTCATCTGCGACGAGCCCACCACAGCACTGGATGTTACCATCCAGGCGCAGATTCTACAGCTGCTTAAGGACCTGAAGGAAAAACACCATCTGACGACGATCTACATTACCCACGACCTGGGCGTGGTAGCCAACGTGGCCGACCGCATTGCCGTCATGTACGCGGGAGATGTAATCGAGGTGGGAACCTGCGAGGAGATCTTCTTTCAGCCAAAGCATCCCTATACCTGGTCGCTGCTCAGCTCCCTGCCCCAACTGGCTGCCGGAGAGGAGGAGCTGTACTGCATTTCGGGAACGCCACCCAATCTCTTTCAGACGATTCAAGGCGATGCTTTTGCGCCGAGAAATCCCTGGGCGCTGCAGGTGGATTTTCTCTACCGGCCCCCGTATTTTGAGGTGAGCCCTACGCACAAAGCAAAGACCTGGCTGTTAGACCCGCGGGCGCCGAAAATAGAGCCGCCCGCCGCCATTCGCCGCATGATGGAGCTGGGAAAGCAGCCGCAGGCCAGGGCGGGGAGAAAGGAGAGCGCAGATGCAAAATGAGAGGCGAAACGTGCTGCTGGATGTACGAAATCTCAGCATCACCTTCGGCAGAGGCACCAAGACATTCAAAGCCGTAGATAACGTGAGCTTTCACATTTATAAGGGTGAAACCTTCGGCCTGGTGGGGGAATCCGGTTCGGGAAAGACCACCATCGGCAGGGCCATCTTGCGCATCCATCCCACCAGTGGGGGCGATGTCTTATATAAAGGCAAGAAAATCAACGGCAAGCTGAGCCGCGCCGAGGATTACGAGGTCATACGGCACATGCAGATGATCTTCCAGGACCCTATGGCCAGCTTAAACGAGCGGGCCAAGGTCAGCGATATTATAGCGGAAGGACTGATGAACCTGCAGCCGGACTTATCTGCAAAAGAGAAAAAGCGCCGGGTGGAAGAAGCGCTGCTATCGGTGGGGCTGCTTCCTGAGTTTTCCAGCCGGTTTCCCCACGAATTTTCCGGCGGCCAGCGTCAGCGCATCGGCATCGCCCGCTGCCTGATTATGAATCCGGAATTTATCGTTGCGGACGAACCGATTTCCGCCCTGGATGTGTCGATCCGGGCCCAGGTGTTAAATCTGCTGCTTCGCTTTCAGAAAGAACGGGGGCTGACCTATCTCTTTATCGCTCACGATTTGTCGGTGGTCCGTTTCGTAGCCAGCCGGGTGGCGGTGATCCACAAGGGCGTAATCGTGGAGATGGCAAACACCGAACAGCTGTTTTCCCGGCCGCTGCATCCGTATACGAAGGCGCTGCTGTCGGCAGTTCCCATTCCCAATCCGCTGCTTGAGAAAAAGAAAGAGTTGCTCATCTACGACCCTTCGTGTCATAATTATGAGAGCGAGGCCCCACAGTGGACAGAGATCGAGCCGGAGCACTTTATATGGGCCAACCGGCCGGAGCTCGCACAGTATCGGAAGGCGCTGGATCTTTGAAGGAAAGCCGCAGGTTTGGGGCGGAGCGCCAGGATGCCCACTTGCCGCAGAGAAATGGGCTTGCCAAAAGAGCATGTCGAGCAGGATAAAACACGCGATAAGGAGCAAAGGATTGAATACCATGAAGCAGCAATCGGATTTGAAATATCACAACCGCATGAAGGTCTACCGCCAGATCTGCGACTGCGGACCGATTTCGCGCGCGCAGCTGGCAAAGCTGACGGGGCTCAGCGCCACCAGCATGACGCGCATGATCGCTGGGCTGACGGAGCTTGGCATGGTGCGCGAGAGCGCGCAGCGCAGCCTGTCTTCTGACGCCCACGGGATGGGCCGGCCATCGGTGATGCTGGAAACCTGCGCCGATAAGGCGTACAGCCTGAACGTGGACCTTGAAGCCAGCTGCCTTCGGGCGGCGCTGATGGATCTGGCGCATCACTTCGTCGTCTACCGGGAGCTGTCCATTGCGCCGAAGGGCGATTCGTTTTCCGATGTGGCGCTGAAAATCCAGGCTGTTTTTTTAGAAATGCTGCAGCAAGCGCGCATTGCGAAAGAAGAGATCAAATGCTGCGGCCTGACGCTGGGCGCCCACGTGGATGTCGCTGGCGAGCGGATTATCGCCTCCAGCCAGTTCCGCTGGTATGAGGAGGATGCGGCAAAGGAACTGGGCGAGCTGCTGCAGATGCCGGTCATCGTGGAAAACGACTGTAAAGCAGCCCTTTACGGCGAGCGTTTTCTCCTGGCGGCAAAAGAGGAGCCGCTCAACCACTTGGCGTATCTGGAGCTGGGAACCGACGGCGTCGGCGGAGCTGTTATCGTGGACGGCAGGCTGCTGCGGGGCTCGCGCAACGCGGCCGGGGAAATCGGCCACATTACGGTTTTGCCTGAAGGGGAAATCTGCAACTGCGGCCGCCGCGGCTGCTTTGAAACAGTGCTGACAGAGAAATTTATTTTAAAGCGGGCCCAGGCCATCAACGCGGGCTGTCAGACGATAGATGATGTAATGGATGCAATGCGCAGAGAAGATGCGAGGATCGTTCCGCTGATGGAAGAGCTGGGGGACTATATCGCCATTGCTATCAACGATATTTCCTGCGCCTACAATCCGGAAATGGTGATTTTAAACGGGCCGGTGATTCAGAAAAACGCCACAAGCTTAAGCTACGTGCGCAGGCATCTGGCAAACCGGCTGATGAAATCCGTGCAGCCGCACCTGATCGTGGATGTAGCGCGAATGGGTGCTAACGCCAGCCTCTACGGCATTGGCTGCCTGGCGACAGAAAAAATCATCGCCGGGCTTTTAAGGGGATAACCGCGGTCTGCACAAGCGATTTTAGCTGGCTGCTGCAAGGCGGCAGGTGCGCAGACCATGTGCAAGAAAGGAAGGGACGTATGAGAGAAACACCATATAAAATTTTGAGCATTGGCGCACATCCAGACGATGCAGATACCAGCGCCGGAGGGTTGTTGCTAAAGCTGCACAGGCAAGGGTGGCAGGTGCGGATGCTGTCGCTGACCGATGGCAGCGCCGGCATGTACGATGCGGCGCGCTGCGGTATGGAATTGGCAGAGATACGGCGGGCAGAGGCGCAAAAGAGCGGATGCCTGCTGGAGGGGCGCTACGATGTCTGGGACATTCCCGACGGGCATCTGACGGCCAGCCTGGAGTACAGACAGCGGCTGATCCGCTATATTCGGGAGTTTCAGCCCGATGTAATCGTAACCAACCGGCCGGGAGATTACCATCCAGATCACAGAAACACGGCGGTTTTGGTAGCGGATGCTTCCTATCTTCTGACGATTCCCTACGTGTGCAGCGATACACCGTCCATGGATTTTGTTCCGGTGATTTTGTATTGGTCCGACGGATTCCAGCGGCCCTATCCCTGCAAACCCGATGTGATCGTGCCCTTTGACGGCCTGGAGGAAGAACGGCTTCAACTGGCCTGCTGCCACGAATCCCAGTATTTCGACTGGATGTACTGGCCGGACCGCATGGAGCACAGGCACTGGCCACGGCAGCAGCAGATACAGGAGCTGAGAGAGCGCTACCTGCGGCGGGCGAAAAAGGACAGGGCCGAGGTGGGAGAAGAGCTGCTGCGGCGGTTTGGAAGCGAAGCTGCGGTGAGGATTCAGGCGGTAGAATACTACGAAATCTGTGAATTTGGCAGCGCGCTGCCCGACGAGCTGCGGGCGGTGATGGAAGGATAACAAAAAGGCGGCGGTTTTCTGTCTGAGGCAGAGCCGCCGTTTTTGTATACATTGCTTGTACCTTCCATATCTATCTCTTGATTGTTTTTATTCCGATAATACCATACCAGCAGTCTTTTGCCTCGTTTTCCGCAGCATCGCAGTTTTTCCTACCTGGTTTGGGCGAATTGCATTTAATGTATTCCTGTTTAGAGCAAAATTTCTTTCAAAAAACATCAACACTTGGATACTGCCGTTCGTCTTATAAGTAAAAGCCAGGACAAAGGAGAGCCTCGCATGATAGAAGAACTTTATAACACCTGTTACGACGAATTGCTTTGCTGGTGCGTCGCTTTGACCAAACAAAAGGCACAGGCCGAAGACCTGGTACAGGAGGCTTTTCTGCGGGCGATCAGAAACAGAACGCTTTTAGAGCAGATGGCATTTCGAAAGCGGCGGGCTTGGATGTTTCGGACGGTGCGCAATCTCTATGTGGATGAGCTGCGGAAGGCGGCGGCAGCAGTCAGAAAGGAAGGACTTCTCTTCGGGCTGCCAGTCTGCAGCGGAGACTACAGCGACGGCGAATGCGCCCAGATGTTGAAAGCACTGTCAGAGGAGGAGCGAGTGCTCTTTGTAATGCGCTATCTGCAGGGATATAACTCTGTGGAAATAGGAAAGCTGTTCGGCCTGCCGCCGGCAACGGTGCGGTCGAAACTGGTTTCTGCCAGAAAGCGCCTGAGAAAGGAATGGGAGAATACGTAATGGCAAAGAAAAATTTGATGGTAAACTGCAATTTGTGCGATATCAGAAAAGCGACGAAGGACCGGCTGGCACAGTATGAGCAAATACTGATTAACACAGATATTCTATTGGCGGATGCTGAAAGCCGGAGCTTGCTGGCCGAGGCTTCGGTGCAGTGCAATATGGATATGCTCGTAGAGGTAGAGAAAGACATTTCGACGATTCAGACCAATGGAGATTACACAATCAAGGCAGGAAATCCGCCGCAAACGCCTTCCGCTCTGATCGTCAACGGAGACCTGCTGATCGAAAACGGCGCGGAGCAGCGATTAAAAGGATATAAAACAATCGCAGTCAACGGAGATGCGTTTCTGCCCGACCGTATGATGGGCGGCGTTCCGCAGCTGCAGACCAGCGGAGAGGTGATCGCTTATCCGGAAGGCGATATCATACTTTCCCACACCACGGTTCTGGATCGCTATTTTGCCCTGCGTGCTAAAGAAAACCAGGGGTATTATATCAACCGGTGTTTAGTGGCAGTGGATTCCAAAATCGACACGGCAATTTTGATGCAGAAGAAAGTCCGCTTTCACACGCCGCGGCTGATCGTTGCAGAACCGTTCCTTTCCGATATGCTTTCGCTGTGCTCAGAGCAGACGGAGATTACGGAGGTGCCACAGGGATGTGCCTATGTAGCAGACGATGCCGCATTGAATTTACCCCTGATAAAACGCTTTGGCCCCCGCATTTATGTGCGAGGCGATCTGGCCGTGGAAACCGACGATGAACGCATTTTAAGCCAGATGTCTTATCTTCATGTCGAAGGGACTCTGTGCATAACAGAGCGGCAACAGGAGTGGCTGCAAAATGCAGAGATCATTTGCGATGATATACAGCTGATTCGCGGTACGATCATGGATAAGAAAGTGAAGGTTACGGCAGATCGAAAGCTTTTGCAGCTGTCGCCGCAGGGCGTGCTGTTTCGTTACTGCGTACAGGTAAATATCGCCGCGGAGCTGTCGCCGGAAGAGATTTTAAACGGCATGGAGTTTGTACAATGTGTAAACATTCAATGTCAGGCGGAGCAAAAAGCAGCGGTCGAAGCCGTCTGCAAGCAGTGTGTCAACATCAGAGCCGCAGGCGAAGAAGAGCAAGAGGGGGGCGGAATCGTGGATTCTGTGTTTGGCATGCTGAAAGAAAGCGATGCATTTAACTGCGATCAATACGTGCTGTAGGATAGCTGCAGCGGGGAGAGAATCAGCGCGTTGCGGGTTTGCGGCAGCGGTTTTCGCTCAAAAGATGCTCTGCTTGTGCATCAATGCTATTCAGATTTGCGGGCGGTGATGGAAGGATAACAAAAAGGCGGCGCGCTGAGACTTCAGCGCGCCGCCTTGCATTACTGCGGAATGCAGACCGTTGTGCCCGGAACGGAAAAATCAGCGATTGTCAGGTTGGGGTTAGCGATCAGCAGGCGGTCGGAAACCACGAGAAAGCGCTGACTGATCGAGTCTAAAGTATCGCCTTCCACAACAGTGTAAGTACCGTTGCAGCGTTCGACGGCTTCGATGGGAATGCACAGCGTCAGGCCTTCCAGCGATTCCTCGAAATCGACATCGGGATTGGAAGCCAGAAGCTGGCCGTAGGTCAGTCCGAAGCGTTCCATGATGCGGATGAGCGTATCGCCTCGCTGGGTGGCGTAGATCTTGCCGCCGTAGCAGCTGGGCATGGGCGGGCGGCTGTTGTTGCCGTCATTATTTCCGGGCGTGTTGCCGCCGCCGTTTTCCCCGTTTCCGCCATTGTCGCTGTCGCCGCTGTTATCGCCGCTTCCGGAATCGGTGGGCGGAATACAGAGGATGTCGCCGACCCGCAGGTTATAGGGATCCATGCGGGGATTGGCCTTCATCAGGGCATCCAGCGTTACGCCGTACTGCTTGGCGATCATGTACAGCGTATCGCCTTTAACGATGGTGTGCGTAGTGCTGCCGCAGGGACGTTGCGGGCGTTGCGGCCTCTGTGGGCGCTGGGGCCTCTGCGGAGGCCGCTGCTCGGGGGCGGCGGCTTTGGAGGGGATGCAGATTTTCTGCCCGATCTTCAGATTGTAGGGGTTGAGAATGCGGTTGACCTGCATCAGCTGGGCTACGGGAATGCCGTAGGCCTGAGAAATAGCGTAAAGCGTGTCGCCGGATTTGACGGTGTAAATTTCCATACACTGGTAATCCGGGCATTTGTAAGTATCCATGGCCATTGTCAATTCACCTCAAATTTGGAATTTATGATTTATACTATTTGAAATGCAGGCAAAGTGTGATAAAATAAAGCGAATTTATTTGTTGCAAAACGCAAAAGTGCAAAAGGCATTTGCCTTTTACAAAATATGGCGCGTAAAAGAAGCGGCGGAGGGAACAGAGCAGTTGAAACGGTTTTACAATTATTCCATGCTGATCGTATTGGTGGTATTTCTGGCGGTAGAGCGCATTTTAAGCATAGCGGCCGCAGGGGGCTCGCCGGGGGCCTCTGCCATGAGCTGGCTGATGGAAACGCTGCTGACGCTGCCTGCAATTCTCATCGGGCTGTCCTTCCACGAGTTTGCCCACGCTAAAGTGGCACAGCTGTGCGGCGATCCGACACCGGGAAGCTACGGCCGCCTGTCGCTGAGCCCGGCAGCGCACATCGACCCCATGGGCTTTGTGGCTTTGCTGTTTCTGGGCTTCGGATGGGGCATGCCCGTTCCCATCAATTCCAGCTATTTTAAGAAGCGCCGCAGCGGGGAAATTTTAGTGGGGCTTGCGGGCGTAGCCATGAATTTGGCGGTAGCAGTCGTTACCGGTCTGGTGATGAAGCTTCTTTTAACGCTGGCGCCGGCCTTCTGTACCACCAGCCTGGGCGGGATTTTACTGTATATTTTCGTTAAAATTTCCTGGGTCAATCTGGTGCTGATGGGCTTTAACCTCATTCCCGTGCCTCCGCTGGACGGCTTTAATGTACTTGCCAATCTGTTAAAGTTCCGCAATAAGCAGATTTATTACGATATTTATAACAAGGGCATGCTGCTGCTCGTCATCTTAGTGGTGTTCAACATCCCGGGAAAGCTGATCATCGGGCCGCTGTTCCGTCTGGGAGCTCTGATCTTTCAGACGATCATGGGCATTCCGTGGGCGTACCTGCTTCTGATCAGCCCGCTGTAAAGGCGGTTGCGTGCACATTTTGGCGGCACAGGGCCAGACGGCAGGTTTTGAGAGGCGGTTTGTAAAGCTTTTGTAAAATCAGAAAAAACAGTTGCATTTTTTACCTGCCATTGATAGAATAAAGTATCGCAAATAATAGAATACCCGATGGGGGAGTAATTCCGCAGAGAGCGGGGGCAAAGCAGAAGAACGCGCAGGGCGCGGGGCAGCAAAACAGGCCTCCAAACGATTGCGAGATAAATCAACAGCGTGGCGGCTTTCCGCCTGGTTTATCTATAGAGAATGAGACTCATGTACAGAGGAAATACTACTGTATATGGGTCTTTTTTATTTGGCGGAAGATTCAGTAAAGCAGGAGGAAAGAGAATTGAAAGAGTATGCGAAAAACGTGCAAGAGGTACTGCGGGATCTGGGCGCTGCGCAGAGTGGGCTTTCGTCGGAAGAGGCGGAAAAGCGCATAGAAAAGTACGGAAAAAACCGTCTGGCCGAGGGAAAGAAAACCACGCTGCTGCAGCGGTTTTTCAAAGAGCTGGCCGATCCCATGATCCTCATTTTAATCGCAGCGGCAGCCGTTTCAGGCGCCACCGCATTTTATGCCGGAGAATCCTTTGCCGATGTGATTATCATTATGGCGGTGGTAGTGATCAACGCAGTGCTGGGTGTTTTGCAGGAAAGTAAGGCGGAAAAGGCCATCGAGGCGCTGCAGGAAATCGCCGCCGCAACTTCGAAGGTACTGCGCGACGGTCACATCGTTACCATTAAGAGCGAAGAGCTGACAGTGGGCGACATCATTGTGCTGGAAGCCGGCGATGCCGTACCAGCAGACGGGCGCCTGATCGAGTGTGCCAGCCTGAGCGCAGAGGAAGCGGCCCTGACGGGAGAGTCGGTGCCGGTGCACAAGCAGACGCAGGAGATCGCAGAAGATGGGGGAACGGAAATACCTCTCGGGGACAGAACCAATATGGTATATATGGGAAGCGCAGTCGCCTACGGCCGCGGCAAAGCGGTGGTTACGTCCGTCGGCATGGCGACGGAAATGGGAAAGATCGCCCATGCGCTATCCAGTGCAAAAGAAGGGCAGACGCCGCTGCAAAAAAAGCTGACGCAGCTGAGCCGGATTCTCAGCCTGCTGGTGCTTTCGATTTGTGCGGTCATCCTGGCAGTGGATATCTTCCGCGCCTTTCCGGTCATTACCGCGCAAACGCTGCTTTCCTCTGTAATGACATCGGTCAGCCTGGCGGTAGCTGCCATTCCGGAAGGCTTGGCAGCGGTGGTAACAATCGTGCTTTCCATCGGCGTTACGAACATGTCCAAGCGCGGTGCGGTTATCCGCAGACTGACCGCAGTGGAAACGCTGGGATGCGCGCAGGTGATTTGCTCCGATAAAACGGGAACGCTGACGCAAAACCGCATGACGGTAACGGAAACCTTCTGCGACGACGAAGCCTTGCTTGCGACGGCCATGGCTTTGTGCAGCGATGCCCAGGCGGACGGCGAAGGCCGCATCGTAGGCGAGCCGACGGAGTGTGCGCTGGTGGAGTACGCAGCGAAGCTGCGTTTGCCGAAGGAAGAGATAGAAAAGGAATACCCGCGGATCGCTGAGGCGCCTTTCGATTCCGGACGCAAGCGCATGAGCACGATTCATGCGCTTGCAGAGGGCGGTGCGGTGCAGTTTACCAAGGGTGCGCCGGACGAAATGTTAAAGTGCTGTACGCAGATGTATAAAGACGGTGTTGCAATACCGATGAACGAGGAGCTTCGCGGTGAGATTTTACAGGCCAATGCGGCGATGGCGGGCCAGGCGCTGCGGGTTTTGTGCGTGGCGGAGCGCCGCTGGGAGACGGCGCCGCAGGATTGCAGCCCGCAGGCGATAGAGCGGGAGCTTTGCTACATCGGGCTTGTGGGCATGATCGACCCCGTGCGGCCGGAAGCGGTGGAGGCGGTGGGGCGCTGTGCGCAGGCCGGCATCCGCGCAGTGATGATTACCGGCGACCACAGAGATACGGCGGTGGCGATTGCAAAGAATCTGGGGATTCTGGAAAGCGAGGAACAGGCGACGACGGGCGCGCAGTTAAACGCCATGTCCGATGAGGAGCTGACCGAAGCGGTGGAGCGCTACAGCGTGTATGCCAGGGTGCAGCCAGAGCACAAGGTGAGAATTGTCCGCGCCTGGCAGGCGCGCGGAAAGGTAACGGCCATGACGGGCGACGGCGTCAACGACGCTCCGGCCATCAAGGGCGCGGACATCGGCGTGGGCATGGGCATTACGGGAACGGACGTTACGAAAAACGCGGCGGATATGGTGCTGACCGACGACAATTTCGCCACCATCGTCTCGGCGGTGGAGGAGGGGCGGCGCATTTACGACAATATCCGCAAATCCATTCAGTTTTTGTTGTCCTCCAACCTGTCGGAGGTGCTTTCCATCTTTGCGGCGACGCTTTTAGGCTTTTCCATTTTGCAGCCGGCACATCTTTTGTGGATTAACCTGATTACCGACTGCTTTCCGGCGCTGGCGCTGGGCATGGAGCGCCAGGAGGCAGACAGCATGCGCAGGCCGCCCAGAGACGCCGGGGATGGCATTTTTGCAGGCGGCATGGGCTTCGATATCCTCTTTCAGGGAATCGCTATCTCCTTCGTAACGCTGGCAGCGTATTTTGTCGGCCACTATATAGAGGCAGGCGCATTCGAAGCGGTCAACAGCGCTGACGGAACCACTATGGCCTTTTTAACGCTGTCCATGGCAGAGGTATTCCATTCCTTTAACATGCGCTCGCGCAGGGGTTCGCTCTTTGCGGCTAACGGCCACAACCTGTATTTATGGGCCGCGGGGCTGCTGTCGCTTCTGTGCACGACGCTGGTGATTTACGTGCCGTTTCTTTCAGAAGCCTTTGGCTTTGCGCACATTTCAGCAGTGGAGTATGCAGTCGCACTGGGACTTGCGGCGTTGATGCTTCCTCTCGTGGAGGCAGTAAAGGCAGTGCAGCGGCTTGCCGCTTGAAGGAAGGGCGCAACTGGCGGAAAAACGCTGCCCTGACAGGCGGAAAAATGCGGCCTGCGCCGGGAAATCATCTCCGCGCCAGGAGCTGCAATCCGCGTCTGAACTTTCTGTTGACATTAAAATTGTTTTACGATAGACTCCTGTATAACGAAAAATGCAAAAGAAAAATACAAGGGGGAGAGTATGTTTGCAGGAGTAAAACAATTATTTTCGCAGGTGGATATGACGGAGGGAACGCCCTGGAAGAGAATCGCGGCATTTACGGTTCCCATGCTGCTGGGAAACATCGCCCAGCAGCTGTACAATACGGTGGACAGCATCGTAGTGGGAAAATACGTGGGCGATAACGCGCTGGCCGCGGTGGGAAGCGCCAGCCCGATTTTAAATCTGCTGCTGGTGCTGTTTATCGGTATTGCCACGGGTACGAGCATTATGGTGTCGCAGTATTACGGATCGCGCAACCGGGAGGAACTGTCCCGCACCATCGGAAGCACCATCGTGCTGACCGCGGCAGCGTCGCTGTTTCTGATGGCTTGTGCTCCGCTTTTTATCCGGCCGGTGCTGCAGCTTCTGGATACGCCAGAGAGCCTGATCGACTGGTGCACGTCCTATCTGACCATCCTTTTAATGGGAATTTCCGGCGTGGCCTATTACAATATGTTCTGCGGCATTCTGCGGGGGCTGGGCGATTCGCTGTCAGCCCTGATCTATCTGCTGGTGGCCACGGTGCTGAACATCGTGCTCGACGTCTGGTTTGTGGCAGGATTTCAAATGGGCGTGGCCGGCGTGGCGCTGGCGACGGTAATCGCGCAGCTGATTTCAGCGCTGCTGTGCCTGCGCAGACTCCTGTGCATGACAGATTTATTCGACATGAATTTGACGTATCTCAAACCGCACAGCCGAAATATCATTACCGTCGTGCGGCTGGGGCTGCCTTCTGGAATTACGCAGGCGATTTTCTCTCTGGCCATGGTAGTGGTGCAGTCCCTGACCAACAGCTTCGGAGAAATGGTAATTGCGGCCAACGTTATCGTTATGCGCGTGGATGGTTTTGCCATGATGCCCAATTTTTCCTTTGGCACGGCGATGACGACCTACGCTGGTCAAAACGTGGGAGCGCAGCGCATGGACCGCGTACACGCCGGCGCCAGGCAGGGCACACTGATGGCCGCAGGGACTTCGGCGGCCATCACTGTCGTTTTGCTGCTGTTTGGCCGGCTTCTGATGGGGATTTTTACCGATACAGCGCAGCTTGTGGAAGTGAGCGCCAATATGATGAAGATTTTAGCCGCGGGCTACATTGCCATGGCGATTACCCAGAGCTTGTCCGGCGTCATGCGCGGCGCGGGCGATACGGTAACGCCCATGTGGATTTCCATGGTAACGACTGTAGTCATCCGCGTGCCGCTGGCTTACGGAATCGCCTATCTGACGCGCACGCCGCAGCTGCCCGAAGGACGCTACGAATGCATCTGGATTTCGCTTCTGTGCTCCTGGGTGCTGGGCGCGGTGATCACTGCTGCGTTTTACCGGATGGGAGGCTGGGAACGCAAGGCGGTTGCAGAAGCGGCAGCGGGCGAAAAAACGGCGCGCACGGCTGAGGCGGGCTGAGAATTTGCTTTGCGCTGTCGGTCGGAAGGGGCGGATGGTTTAGACGGTTCCTGGCGGTGGAAGCTTCGTTACATCGAACATGTCCTGCAGCACCTGCCAGTTGGCGCGGAAGGGCCGCATGAGATTCCAGTAGCTGACGCCAGCAAGGCCGTAATCATCGATCAGCTGCAGCTTGGCCCGGATGCTCCGCTCGTTTTCGAACCAGACCTCGTGCTGGCGGCCCTGGTTATCCCAGAAGAAAAAGTAGGGGCTTTGCGCTGTTTCGTCGTATTGAATCTCTGCGCCGTAATGCTCGGCAAGCCATACAGCTTCCTCGTTTCCGATGCTTCTTGCGCGGGAAACGCCGGGAATGTGGGGCAGGATCCAGTCGTAACCGTAGTTGGGAATGCCCATTAAAATCTTTTCCGGCGGGATTTCCGTAACGCCGTAATCCAATACCTGACGGATCTGGGGGATGGGAGCTACCGCCATGGGTTCGCTTCCGGCATACCCCCACTCGTAGGTCATCAGTAAGACCAGGTTGGCGGACTGGCCGACGGCAGCGTAATCGTGGCCTTCATATAAAAGCCCCGCCTGGTCGGCGGAAGTCTTGGCAGCCAGGGCAACGCTGACTAAATAGCCCTCAGCGTTGAGCCGTTGGGCTGCCCGGCGGATTAAATCAATGTAGATGTCTTTCTCCTGCGGCGCGATGTATTCGAAATCGAAATCCACGCCATACATTTTTTTGGCTTTGAGATTTTCTAAAATTTCGGAAATCAATTCCTCGCGCTTCTGCACGTTATACAGGGCGCGGCCTAAAATCAGGCTGTCAAAATCGCCCTCCTCCGTAAGTGAAGAGAGAACCATCAGCGTCTGCACATCGCTTTGCTGCGCTGCCTGCCTGATGCGCGAATCGTCCAGAAGGATCAGACTGCCGTCGGAACGTATGCCGTAGCTGAAGGCGGAAATAAAGGTCAGATTGGGCAGAGACTGCGAGAGAAGCTCTGCCGAAATATTCGGATATGCGTACCCGTTGACGATAATGCTTCTTTTTTCCATGAGGTCACCTCCGCAGTCAGTATATGTTTGCACGCTGCGCGATATGCCGCACGGCCCCACACGCTGCGCTGCGGATTATGCTGCACACAGCCGTGCGCTGCATGGTTGCTGTACGGTATTGTATGCCGCAGGTTTTGTGTTATACTGAATAACAAGAAAACATGGAGGGCAGAAACAGCATACAGCGGGGAAATCCGTGTGGCGGGCCGTTTATGCGAAGGGGTTTGCCTGAGGAGGATGCAAGGAGGAAATCATGTATACGACGAAGCGGCTGCGCTGTGAAAGGGCGGTAAAAGAGGATCTTGCAGGGATTTTAGCCATTGAACACGACCCGTATAACAGCCTGTATACCTTTACCGGGGATATGGAGGAGCATTGCCGGGAAATCGAAGACCCGGATATTTTCTTTCTGGCCATCCGGGAAAAGGAGGGAGGAGCGCTAATAGGATATCTCATCGTCGATATCGACCGGGAATCCCAGCGCCTGGAATTCCGGCGCATGGCGCTTTCCAGGCGCTGTGAAGGGTACGGGCGCGAGGTTTTGGACGGAGCGCTGCGCATGGCCTTTAAGCAGTGGGGCGCAAACAAGGTGTGGCTGGAGGCGTATCCGGACAATGCCGTGGGGTGCCATCTGTACGAGAGCATGGGATTTCACAAGGATGGCGTTTTGCGCCAGCACCACAAGGCAGAGCGCGGATTTCTGGACCAGGTGCAGTATTCCATGCTGAAGGACGAGTACAGAGACGAATACCTGGTGAAATACAGGAGATAGCAGGATTGGACAGAAAAAACAGCGCCGCGGTTTTCCGCGGCGCTTTGCCTTTACTGGCGGTATAAAATTTCTCCGCCGACGACTGTCATCAAGGCGCGGATGTCCTTGATCTCCTTTACGGCGCAATTCATGTAATCCCGGTCGATTACCACAAAATCGGCGTACTTTCCGGCTTTCAGCGAACCCAGTACATCTTCTTCAAATCTGGCGTAAGCCGCATCCAGCGTGTAGGATTTCAGCACCTCATAACGGGTCAGCGCTTCCCAGGGGTGCCAGCCACCTTGGGGTTCTTCGCTGATAGTGCAACGGCTGACGCCGTAGTACATATTTTCGTAGGGGTTCAGCACATCCATGGGCAGGTCTGTCCCTGCGGCGATTGGGACGCCCGCGTTTAAAATCCGTCTCCAGGCGTAAGCGCCCATGGCCCGGGTTGTCCCCACCCGTTTTTCGATCATGTTCATGTCGGAGCTCAGCTCCACATACTGCATGGAAGGAATGATGCCGCTGTTTGAAAGCCGCCGGAATTCTTCGTCGCGGGCTACCATGAAATGCTCGATCAGAAAGCGGTAATCCTTCCGCTGCGGATTGACCGCTTCGTGGGCATCCATCGCCTGCTTTACGGCAGCATCGCCGATGGCGTGCAGCGATACCTGAAATCCGGCGTTGTGGGCTTTTTTCATTTCCGTTTGCAGAAACTCGTCGGTGAGGCGGCCGCTTCCCCGATGGCCCGGACGGTCGCTGTAGTCTTCCGACAGCCAGGCGCTTCTGGCGCCCAGGGCACCGTCGGAAAACATCTTTACGCCGCGGTGGGTGAGGCGGCCGCCGTGCAGGCCGATCTGCGGCCCTTGCTGGTACATTTCATCTAACACCGCGCCCGGCTGGATGTAGGTGCACAGGCGGACTTTCATTTTGCCCTCGCCGTACAGCCGGTCTAACGCCGTCATCGTTGCGCGGACGGGCGGCTCCGCTGCGATGGACGATACGCCCAGGGCTTTGTCGCTGTACGAAGTAACGCCGTTTTCCAGCATGTATTGCTGAATGATGAGGAATTTCCGGGCGATATCTTCTTCGGAAAGCGTTGGAACACAGGCGCCTACGGCCTGGCCGGCCAGCTCTGTCAGATATCCTGTAGGCTCTCCGGCTTCGTCCTTCATAATTTCGCTTCCGGCAGGCGGTGTGCTGTGCCGGTCGATTTCCGCCAGCTGTAACGCCAGAGAATTGGCCCAGTAGGCGTGGCCGCAGACCCGCAGCAAAACCACCGGATTGCAGGGGGATACAACATCCAGCTCCTCTTTTGTGGGCATGGAAGTATCTGCCCAGCCAGCCTGGTTCCAGCCCAGTCCCTGAATCCATTCCCCCGGTTTCTTTTTCGCAGCCATGGCTTTTACCGCTTCGATAATCTCTTCTTTGGTCTTGTCAAAGCAATGCACCATAAATTCGGTATCGAATTTATCTGCGGCGATCAGGGTGTGTACGTGGCTGTCGATTAAGCCGGGAAGCACCGTATTTCCCTTCAGATCCACGACTTCTGTCTGAGGGCCGGCGCACTGCAAAACCGCTTCGTTGGAACCGACACAAAGCAGCATCTGTCCGGCTACGGCCAACGCCTGCGCATAAAACTGGCCCTCGTCCATCGTGTAAATAGTTCCGTTGATAAACACTTTTTCTGCAACCATAGCTCTATTCTCCTTTCGGTGCATCGTTTATACGGGATGCCCTTGTCTATTGGGGATAAAAACATAAGAATATATAAGCAAAATTCATGCCATGGATTTCAATGCGTTTTTTGTCTTTTCTCAGTATACCACACAGGCGTTTTCGTGTAATTTAGGCAAAAAGTGTGCGTTCTGGCGGCGTTTGCATTTTTATAAAATGACAATTAAAGTTTACATTAACGCTGAAAACGACAATGTTGATTGACGTTTTGACAAGCGATGTATATAATAATTGCAAGATAATTACGAGGTGGATTATGTTTGACAAAATCATGGAACAAATCAATTCGATGGATATTTTCTGCGACGGGATTCTTGCCATCGACCTGCAGGGATATATTTGCTGCTGCCGTAGCAACCCCGCTTCTACCAGGCCTTTGATGTATCCATCCAACGAAATTTTGGGAAAGCATCTCTTTCAGGCATATCCATCCTTAAATGCTGCCAACAGCACATTATATAAAGCACTGCGGGGCATTCCCACCTACAACCTTTTGCAGCGTCATCAGAACTTCCGCGGCGAAGTGTTTTCCACCTACGAAACGACGCTTCCTCTGAAGTCGGAGGGCAAGGCCATCGGTGCGGTTTCATTTACCAAATATGAAGATCATCTGATTCGCGAAATTCAGGTCGAAGAGAAAGCGCTGCCCGAAGATGCTCCGGCAGAGGCCATTCATCAACTGATCGGGGATTCCGTTTCCATGCAGATGGTCAGAAGCCGCATTTGCCAGATTGCCAGAAGCGATTCCGGCGTGCTTCTCTACGGCGATACCGGCACCGGAAAAGGCATGGCCGCGCAGGCCATCCATCAGCTGAGTTCCCGGGCTTCAAAGCCCTTTTACGAACAGAATTGCGCCGCCATTCCCGCCAATCTTCTGGAAAGTATGTTTTTCGGGACCGTCAAGGGCAGCTATACCGGTGCGGTTGCCAGCGAAGGCATTTTCCGGCAGTGCAACGGCGGAACTTTATTTCTGGATGAGATCAACTCGATGGATTTGAATCTTCAGGCCAAGCTGCTGAAGGTGCTGGAGTCCGGGGAGGTAACTCCCGTGGGCGGAAAAAAATCCTACCCTGTGGATGTCCGTGTGATTGCAGCCGCCAACGAGCATCCCATCGCCTGTATTCAAAGCGGAAACATCCGCAGCGATCTGTTTTACCGGCTCAGTGCCGTGCAGCTGGAGCTGCCGCCGCTGACGCAGCGTATGGGCGATATTCCCGTACTGTGCGATTTTTTTATGGCAAAGTACCGCCGGCAGATGCACCGCCAGATTTTTTACATAGATTCCGATGTCCTGAATGTATTCCGGCAGTATTCCTGGCCCGGAAATGTGCGGGAATTGAAGAATCTCATTGAAGGGGCATTTGTCTATGCTGACGGCGATACGATTCACTTGAGTGATATTCCCTCATATTTGCTTGACAGCCGCTGGAACCAGATGACCGGCGGAGGGTTTATTTCCGCGGGGAGGCCGCTGGAAATTCAGGAGGATTTTTCCGCTGTTTCAGCGGATCTTCCGTTGAAGGAGGCCATGGCCCAGCTGGAAAAGAAGCTGATTCAACAGAGGATAAAGCGATTTCGCACAAAAAAGGCCCTGGCGGAAAACCTGGGCATCAGCCGCCAGGCTCTCGATGTCAAACTGCAAAAATATGATTTACATTTGCGGGATGGCTTCCAGCGCTTTTAAGCGGGTGCATTTTAGGCACGGAGCCAGCTTGACAGATTTGCTGGCTCTGCATATAATAATAGTGTGAGAGTAACTCTCCGTAAAATAGTGTTCGCTCCCCGATATGCGACTGATAAATGGTCGGGATTAAAATGTTTGCAACGCTCTGCCTTTTGACAGAGCGTTACCTTTATATGGGAAGCTTCCCCATGTTACAGGCACAACTATACTTTCTTTCAGATCAATAGTATCTTGATTTTCCTGATGATCGGTTGATGAGAAACAAGGATATGATTGATGGAGTTCTGCACAATCGACCTTGTTTTTTCGCGTTTCGGAACCGTTCTTGGCAGGCATACAGCATTTCTAATTCAAAATATCTGTCCGGCAACAGAGAACTATTTGACCGCATAGCTGCTGATGTGGAGAAGAATGCCCGCGATGTTTTAGCCATAGCAAAACGTGGGGCGAAGGTAATTTTCCCTGATGTTTTTACAATTTACCGTGAACTTGAACAGCGGCTTTGCAAAGATAGACATTTTCAGACAGGAGCAAGGGAAAAATGGAGAGCGTTTGCAGAATTCGGGACACTATCCGCAGAATCGTTCCCGGAAAGGGCGGCGACTGCACGCTGCTTTTGGGCAGCGAAAAAACGGCGGTGATTGATACGGGCATGGCCTATTGTGCTGACCGCTTGATCGAGCGTTTGGAACGGGAACTTGCCGGAAGGCCGCTGAATTATATATTGCTGACGCATTCGCACTACGATCACGCCGGAGGGGTAGCCGCGCTTTGCGGGCGCTTTCCGCAGGTGCAGGTATTGGCAGCTGCTCACGCAAAGCGGGTGTTTCAACGAGCGGGTGCGCAGCGCGAAATGCGGCGCATGGCGCAGGTGGCGGGGCGGCTGTTTTTGGGCGAAGAGGAATTTGAGAAGAAGGCGCGGGCGCTGACGGAGTACCCGCAGGAGCTGCTTCGGGTGGATCGGGCCGTGGGCGATGGCGGGGTGATTTCGCTGGGCGATCTGACGGTGCAGGTGATAGAAACGCCAGGGCACACGAATTGCTCGCTATCCTTTTTTCTTCCGCAGCAGCGGATGATCTTCCCGTCGGAGACCGTGGGCTGCTACATCGGCGGCAGGCGGATCGACGTCTCCGTTCTCACGGGATTTGAAGCAGCCCTGCGTTCGGTGGAAGCCTGCCGGCAAAAGCGGGCGGAATTTGTGGTAAGCCCGCACTACGGGCTGGTAACCAGCGTAAGCGCAGAGGAATATTTCGATATTGCCCGCGGGGAGATCTGCGCCATGCACGAATACCTGCGGGAGCGCTTTTACAGAGGTGAAAGCGCGGAGCAGATGCTTGCAGAAAGCATCCGGGACTTCTGGGAAAACCGCAGCGGCGACGACGAGCAGCAGCCGCAGGAAGCCTTTGCCATCAACATGAGGGCCACCATTGCGCTGGTGATGGCTGAGGGGAGAGTGGATGGATAAAAGAAAGAGGTGAGAGTGTGGTACAGAATACAGAGCGGGAATGGAACGAAGAAACGGCAATCGAAACCACAGGGCAGAGCCGGATCGTAGACGGTCAGACTGTACAGGAACAGAACGCTGAGCAGGTACAGAGCACAGGCAAGGGCCAGGAAAAAGGGCTGATGACGGAGGGCGTCATCTACAAACAGATTTTGGTGTTCGCCTTTCCTCTGATTTTAGGAAATCTATTTCAGCAGCTATATAATATGGTAGACTCCGTGGTGGTGGGCAACTTTATCGGTGGAACGGCACTGGCAGCGGTGGGCGCGGGGTTTGTCATCATCAACCTGCTGATCGGCGTATTTATGGGGCTGACTACCGGAGCGGGCGTAGTCATCGCCCAGTGCTTCGGAGCCGGGCGCAGGGAAGAGCTCCGGCAGACGGTACATACGGCAGCAGCCTTTACGCTGCTGTTTGGCGTTGCGCTTTCGGTGCTTGGCGTGCTGCTTTCGGACAGCGTGCTGCGCTGGATTCAGACCCCGGCAGAGGTGTTTGACCAGGCATCGCTGTATCTGCGCATTTTCTTTTCCGGCATTATCTTTCTGGCCGTGTACAACATGGGAGCGGCCATCTTGCGGGCCGTGGGCGACTCAAAGACGCCGCTGCACTACCTGGGCGTGGCCTGCGGCATCAACATTGCGCTGGATATCCTTTTCGTGGCCATCCTGGGGATGGGTGTGGAAGGTGTGGCGCTGGCTACTGTCATTGCCCAGGCGGTCTCCGCGGTGCTGGTGGTGCGCAAGCTGATTCGCGCTGCGGGAGATTACCAGCTGATTCTATCTGAGATACGCCTTCACTGGCCGCGGCTGCGCCGCATTCTCTACGTGGGAATCCCTACGGGATTGCAGCAGATGATCGTCAGCCTGTCCAATGTTATCATACAAAGCTATATCAACAGCTTTGGAGCCGATGCCATGGCGGGATGGAGCGCATACAGCAAGCTGGACGGCATCCTTTTGCTGCCGTTTCTCAGTTTCGGCATGGCCATGATTACCTTTACAGGGCAGAATATGGGAGCCCGGCGGCTGGACCGCATCCGCAGCGGCGTAAAGGTAACGGCGGCCATGAGCTGCAGCTTCGCCGTGGTAAGCTCCGGGCTGATGTACCTCTGGGGCGGCGGCGTTTTAAAAATCTTCTGCGACGAACCGGAGGTCCTGCGCTACGGCATCTACATGATGAAGGGCATGATCCCCTTTTACTTCCTGCTGGCGCTGGTGCAGCTGTTCAGCGGCACCATCAACGGCTCGGGAAATTCGCTGATTTCCATGATGATTATGGTAAGCAACATGTGCGTTCTGCGGGTGCTGGCGCTGCGGGTTCTGTCCGCGCGCATCGAGACCGTGGACTTTATTTTCTACGCGTACATTCTCTCCTGGTTTACCTGTGCGCTCTGCCTGGGGGCTTATTATTTCAGCGGACACTGGAAGAAAAAGATGCAGGAGCAGCCGTTGTAGACGCAAGGCAGGCAGCTGCATTGCCTCAGAAGCAGCTTGCTTTCGGTCGTGAGAATCATACAGCAAACAAGGAGATGACCTCCAGCGGAGAAGTCCTCCAACTGTTTAGAAAATTACATCGTATTTGCTCTCAATGAGTTTTCATCTCATTGAGAAGCAACTCTGCCACCGGTGTAAACACTTGATATTTCTTCCATATAAAATACAGTTTTGTCTCCAAAACCGGCACTAAAGGACGGAAGCATAGTTCGCTGTCCGCTTCTGTATTGACCAGCTTATCAAATGTGATAAGATACCCCATTCCTTCCCGGACCAGTATCCCGGCATTGTACGACAAATTAAAGGTTGCGACAATGTTGAGCGTATCGACCTTTTCTCCAAACCATTTGGGATAATCCTCTGTAATCCCTTGCCGGGAACAGATCAGCGGCAGGTTCAATAAATCTTTCATACGGACAGCTTCCTTTTTCGCAAGGGGGCTGTCCTTTCGCATAACAACGCCCCAGATGTCGGCAGCAGGGAGCTTCAGATAGTTATACTTGGATAAGTCCACTTCCTGCGCGATCACAGCAAAATCCAGCAAACCGCGATCCAGCCGTTCCTCCACATCCTCCGTATTGCCGCTATATAAATGCAGCCGGAAACGCGGATACCGCTCTTGCAGCGACTTGACCCGCCGGGCCAGATGCTTTATTCCATCCGATTCCGCACAGCCGATCCTTACATCTCCGCCGGTAATTCCGCTCAAAGCTTTGAACTCCTCTTCTGTTTTGCCCACCATGTCCAAAATATCCTCGGACCGCTTTCGCAAAAGCATTCCTTCATCAGTCAGACGGACATTATAGTTGCCCCGGAGAAACAGTTTTTTTCCAAGTTCTTTCTCCAGGTCCTTCAGCTGTTTTGACAGCGTGGGCTGGGATATATGGAGCCGTTTGGCGGCGTGGGTAATGTTTCCTTCACGAGCAACCTCAAGAAAATAGCGTAAAACTCGCAGTTCCATGATAACACCTCCATCTCCAGTATAATAGTCTCAGTTATGCTATACAAGCATATCTTGAAATAGAAAACGGGTATTTGCTATTTCAGAAGTGCGGAGGTATACTCTTGCCATAGAGCGGTGAAAACGTGTCAGAAGTATCAGATACGAAACGGATTTTCTATCAGAATCTCATCGACACTGGCAGCGACAAGGAGGTAAACAGCGATGAATAAAATGGGGTTCGGATTTCTGCGATTGCCGCAGACAGACAGCGGATCAATTAACAAGGCGCTTCTCAATCAAATGGTAGACGCCTTTTTAGAGCGGGGCGGTGTGTACTTCGATACAGCGTATACCTATCTGGACGGCCAAAGCGAAACGGCTCTCCGCGAATCCCTGGTAAAGCGCCACCAGAGAGAGCGGTTTCGGATTGCGGATAAGCTGCCCTCCTGGCTGGTACGCTCTTCGCGGGATTGTCAGCGGTATTTTGATGAACAGAGGCAACGCTGCGGAGTAGACGATTTCGACGTATATCTGCTCCACTGGCTGAACCAGCAGAATTACGAGATATGCGAGCGATACGATGAGTTTGCATTCCTGCGGGAATTGAAAGCCCAGGGGAAGGTGGGGAAGATCGGCTTCTCCTATCACGACAGCGCTGCACTTCTGGATGAAATTTTAACCGCCCACCCGGAGGCAGAGGTGGTTCAGCTCCAGCTCAACTACCTGGATTGGGACAGCGCTGCGATCGAGGGCCGGAAATGCTACGAGGTGGCAGTCAGGCACGGAAAGGCCGTAACCGTCATGGAGCCGGTTAAGGGCGGTACGCTGGTAAAACTCCCAAAAAAAGCGGAGGAACTTTTTCGGGCACACAGCTCAGACAGCCCGGCACGCTGGGCGCTGCGGTTTGCCCAATCCCTGCCCAAAGTGGATATTGTGTTAAGCGGTATGAACCGCTTGGAGCAGGTGGTGGAGAACATGGCGGATGTAGAGCCGCTGACCGGGCTGGAGCAGGCTATTGTCCGGCAGGCCGCCCGCATCATTGAGGAAGAAACCGCTGTAGCCTGTACCGGATGCCGGTATTGTACAGCTGCCTGTCCCAAAGGCATTCCGATTCCTGATTTCTTTGCGATGTATAACGCTTATCGCCGCGACCCCGGCGAGGACTGGAAGATACAGCCCATCTATCAGCGTATGGCAGCGGAATGCGCAAGGGCCAGCGACTGTATCCGGTGCGGTCAATGCGAAAATCACTGCCCCCAACGGCTTAAAATCATGTCTCGCTTAAAAGAAATAACAGGCGTGTTTGAGTAAACGCAGTTATACGAAATGGAGTATTCATTAAGGAGAACAAACATGAACGCTTTAATCGCTTATTTTTCCTATACCGGCCACACTAGGGGCATCGCTCAGAAGATGCGGGGCATCACCGACGGTACGCTCTTTGAGATTCGCCCTGCGATTCCCTACGATCCTGATTACAACACCACCGAGCGGCAGGGCCGCAAGGAAATACGTGACGGCTACCGGCCGCCCCTGGCACAGCAAACCGACCTGGGCGCCTGCGACGTCATCCTGCTGGGAACGCCCAACTGGTTCAACACCATTGCGCCTCCGGTAGCCACCTTCCTGGCGGAAAACGACTTCACCAGCAAAATCATCATCCCCTTCGTCACCAACGGCGGCGGCGGGCTGGGCCACATCCCTGCCGACATCAAGGCGCTGGCCAGGGGGGCGAAGGTGCTGAACAGCCTGAACATCTACGAAGATGGTGGTTCAGACGCAAACAACAACAGCGCGGATTGGCTGAAAAAGAGCGGGTTATAAAAGTCCGCTGTCTATTTTGGCTGCTTATAGCGTATATTCAAAACAACGGGGAGTTTTCTATGAAACGAATGCTAATTGCTTGTTTAGTAACATCTATGCTGCTTACGCTGCCCGCCTGCGCATACGGCTCTGACGGGGTATCCTGGGCAAGAAACGCTGGGACTGTCAGCGGAAAAGGGAATCCTCTGTTTGCTCTTCAGGCCAATATTATCCGTGAGGAGGTCGCTGCCATGCTGTACTTCTGGTTGAATCCTGCAAAAGAGAGCCTTCCCTACGATGGGGTATATCCCCGGCATGAGCCGTATGGTACAGGCATTGGAGCCATGCCAGGACGTGTCGTTTGGGTACATGACCCGGATTCCGTAGATTGGGACGGCGAGGGCTACTGGTGGCAGTCAGACAACTTTGACGAAGCGACGGTCCAGCGCATGGTAAACGCCAGCATTGCTTCTCTGGGCGGCAAGGACAGCACAAAGGACGGCTGGATGGCTCTGTTTCAGGCCCACAACGGCGGTGCCGGGTATCGTGCTGGTGAAAAAATCGCTATCAAAGCCAATATTAACGGTTCTGGTGTTATGGACGACGATACCTCTGGCAAGACGCAAATGAGCTACACCAACCCTGTTCTGCTGAAAGCCCTGCTGACCTCGCTGATAGAGGAGGCAGGGGTTGCCCCTGCCGATATTACCGTCTATGATGTGTCCCGGCTGTTTCCGGACTACATGGTGGAGATGTGTACCAGCGGCAGCCTCCGGGGCGTAAATTTTGTGGGACGCAACAATGGTGCGGCAGACGAAAGCGCTCCCATTCTCTGGTCGCATGAATTCAGCGGCAGAGTAAACTATCTTCCCACCTGCGTTACTGAGGCGAAATACGTTATTAACTTCGCCAATCTAAAAGGGCACAGCTATGGGATTACCCTCTGCGGTAAAAATCACTTTGGCTCCTTTATCAACGGAAATAGAATGCGTCCCCCGGAAGGGGCAAACCTCCACCAGTGGCTGACCCGAAATGAGATGGGCATTTACAGCCCGCTGGTAGACCTGATGGCAAATGCCGAGCTGGGCGGCAAGACGGTCCTCTATATGCTGGACGCGCTGATCTGCGCCCCTTCTGAGGGAGCAGCCATCACTGGGGAGAACTCCCGGTGGCAGCAGGCGCCCTTTAACGGGAACTATACCTCCAGCGTGTTCATCTCCCAAGACCCAGTAGCCATTGACAGCGTGGGAGCGGATTTCCTGATGAATGAGCCGACCATCATCAGCCGCAATCGTGCGCTGCGCAATAATGCTACAGTGGAGAACTATCTCCATGAAGCTGGACTGGTTTCTAACGCTCCTTCAAAGACGACCTATACCGACAGTCAGGCGAATTCTGTCAGCAATCTGGGGGTTCACGAGCATTGGAATAATTCCACACAGAAGCAGTACAGCCGGAATCTTGGAAAGAGCGAAGGGATTGAGTTGATTTATATAGGTGCTGGCAAGCAGTAGCAACAACAGCGTCACCGCGCAGGCAACTGCCCTTTATATCTCTGAAAACAGAGCGGCCTCCTTTTCTCCGGACAGCTGCGCCGACAGGCGGTGAGCGGCGTAAAGCAGCGGCTTTGTCAGCGTTTGCGCGATGTAATCGTCGGTCAGCCGGTGCATGGGGCCGGAAATGCTGATGCCTGCCACCACGCGGCCGGTATAGTCCCTGACGGGAGCCGCTACGCAGCGGACGCCCAATTCGCATTCCTCCGTATCGAAGGCGATCCCGGTATTTTTTACAGCCGAAAGGTCGCGACGCAGGGCCTCCTCTGTGCAGAGCGTATAATTGGTAAAGGCGCAGAGAGGGCTGTGCAGCACCTCCTGAAGCAGGGCTTCGTCGTCGCAGAGAAACAGCTTGCCGATGCCGGTACAGTGCATGGGGGCGGACTTGCCGATGCGCTGGGTAATGCGCAGGATGCCTTCCGGGCCATCCACTACGTCGATATAGACGACCTGGCAACGCTCTGCAATGGCGACGCTGCACGACTCGCTGCAGCAGGCGGAGAGATGTAAAAGGATGGGATGGCTCAGCTCGCGCAGATCCAGATGAGCGCTGACCATGCTGCCAAGGCGCGCCAGCTTCATGGAAAGGCCGTAGCGCAGCGTAGTGCTGTCCTGTGTAACATAGCCGTATAAAAGCAGCGTGTTGATCAGGCGCAGAGCCGTGCTTGCGGGAAGGCCGGCTTTAAGGGCGATATCCTGCAGGCGCATTTTTTCTTTGTGTTGCGCCATGAGCTCGATGATCGTCAGCGTTTTTTCTACCGATTGGTTGGGTTTGGAAAGCTTTTGTTCCACAGCAGGCATCCTCCGTTTCTCTCGTGTGCTGGCAGGCAGATTGCCCCTGCACTGCAAAAAAGTTATGTAAAAAAAGCAGCGGGCCGTTGACGCTGTTTTTTTTTCGTGTTATGATGAGTATAACAAAATTGAAATTGAATTTCAATATGTAAAATTGAAGAGAACTGAGAAAAAATTGCCGCGGAGAAAGCGCCTTCGCAATTGCGGCCGCCGTTGCAGCTGATCCAGCGGCGCAGGTGAAGCAGTAAAAAGGAGATAACAGACATGGAAACGAAAAAAATGGTAATGATTCCCGGACCAACCCCAGTCGTCAAATCCATTCAGGATCAGATGGGACGCGAAATTCAGGCTTTCGGAGATCCGCGCTTCGTAGCGGATTACAAAAAGCTGATCGAGGATTTAGGAAAGCTCTTAAACTGCTCCGGGCAGACCTTCCCCCTGGCCGGAACGGGCACGCTGGCCATGGAAATGGCGATTTCCAATACCACAAAGCGGGGCGATAACGTGCTGATCATCAGCCACGGCTACTTCGGCGACCGCTTTATCGAAATCTGCGAGCGCAAGGGCTTAAACGTCGATGTGATGAGCGCTGAATGGGGCCAGATCATCCCGGTAGCTGACATCGAAGCCAAGCTGCAGAGCAAGAACTACGCGGCGATGACCGTATCCCACGTGGATACCGCCACCGGCGTCTGTGCGCCCATTGAAGAAATCGGCGAAATGATGAAGAAATTCCCCCAGACCATGTACATCGTCGACGGCGTAGCAGCCACCGTAGGCCAGTTCGAAGATGTGGATGGCATGAACATCGACATCCTCTTTACTGGTTCGCAGAAGGCCTTTGGCGTCTGCCCCGGCATGTTCGTCCTGTGGGCCAGCAAGAGAGCGCTGGCGCGCCGCAAGGAGCTGGGCACGATTCCCGAATACTATGTGGACTTTGAAAAGTGGCTGCCGATTATGGAAACCCCGTCCAAATACTTTGCCACGCCGGCAGTCAATCTGGTGTGGGCCATGGCAGAAGCCGTGCGCATCATCAACGAAGAAGGCTATCAGGTCCGCTACCAGCGCCATCTGAAAAACGCCCGCGCCATGCAGGCAGCGCTGGAAAGCCTGGGCTTTACCGTCCTGGCCGAAAAGGAGCACAGAGCGGTTACCCTGTCCAATCTGGTCTATCCGGAAGGGTTAGATGACGTCTCCTTCCGCAACACGCTCTACGAGGAAGGCATCACCGTTGCCGGAGGCCTTGCCGCCTATGCCGGAAAAATGTTCCGTCTGGGCCACATGGGCAACATCGACATCAACGACGAAGTCGCTGTGCTGGGCGTAATCGAGCGGGCTCTCATCCGCTGCGGAATCAGCGTAGAGCCGGGCGCTTCCATCGGTATTTACATGAAGGAAATGGCAAAATAAAGCCATCATGGCATATAACCACCGTTGAGAAAAAACATGCAAATCGCCATCCGCTGCCGCTTTGTGCGCCGGCGGGCGGCGATTGTTTTTAAATAAAGAGCCAAGCGCTGCCAAGAAACAGCTGTTTTTAAGGTGCCGGCTCTGTCATGGCCGGGCAGCAGAACCAGCAGTTCCGACCCTCGGGCGATAGGGCTTTACAAAGCGAAACTCTTCCGCGCAGGAACGACGGGGATCGAAACAAAAACCGCGCTCCGAAAACTGCTTCAGCGCTTCCGGCGAATCGGCGGCGCAGGATGCCAGGTAGCGCACCATCCCGCCCCGCGCCATCTTGGCTTCCGTCGCCTTTACCTTCCGGCTGCCGTCGGCAGCCTCGCTTTCGAAAATGCAGGTGAGAAAGCAAGCGGCCTCCGCCGCATTACTGGCGCCGGCCGCCGGGCGGAGCCGGACGGCCTTACTGTATTCCTTCGATGCCAGATCGACGATCACGCAAGGGGGTTCTTCCGCGTGGGCAGTCGGCGGATAGGAGCCAGCCGGCTTTGCAGAAGCGGTCAGCTGCCGCAGGATGCTGTCGCCCCAGAAGTCGTACAAGTCGCGGCAGAAAGGCGTGGCAAGCCGGGCCTGCATTTCCAGGCGGTAAGGAATAACGCCGTCGAAGGGCCGCAGGATGCCGTAAAAGCCGGAGAGGATAAACAGATGAGTCTTTACGTAATCCCACTGCGCCCGGTCGAATACGGCCGGAGCCATCGCCTGGTACTGCAGCCCCTCGTAGCTTAAAAGAGCGGGGCTCAGGTTGCGGTGCAGGTCCGCAGAGGAAAGCCGCGCCATATTCAGCTGCAAAATCCGGTCGTTGCAGCGCCACAGCTCCTTCAGCTGCGCGGCGGAACGCGTGCGCAGATACTCCAGCAGCTTTTGCGACTGAGCGAGAAAAACGGGCTCGGTCTGCGGCAGGAAACTGTCGTTGCAGACATTCATTTTCTTCGCTGGCGATATGATGAGCTTCAGCATAAAACACCTCCGGTTGCGTGGCGGGGACGCCTGGAAATCAAGGGCGGCACCATCGGATGCGGCGCCCGGTTCAAACATCATTATCGTATAAAAAAATCCGCAGTACAAGGGTTGACAGGAATAAATTGTTTTTTATATACTTAGCGCAGCGAAATCTGTCAGACATCCCCGGCTGTTGCACAGGACAGGGCACAACGCCGGGGATTGCAGCCGCAAACGACTGCGGCTTGCGATGCAAGGCAAATCAAATTGAGGTGCAAGAGGAGGGAATGCAGTGAAGTATAACTTTGATGAACGAATCGACAGAAGGAACACAAATGCCATGAACGTTGAAGGGTTTCGGGAGTATATGTTCGCCGATACGCCCGACGTCGTATTTCCGTATGCCGACGACGATTTTGTGCGCATGTGGGTGGCGGATATGGAATTTGCCGTAGCGCCGGAAATCTGCCAGGCCATTAAGGAGAGGGTAGACCGGAGGATCTTCGGCTACACCAAGCTGTCCGGTTCGGAATACTACGACGCGTTCAGCCAGTGGTGCAGGGACCGCTACGACTGGGAATTTCCGAAAGAAGAACTGACCTTTGCGCCGGGGATTATCCCCGCGCTTTACGAAATCGCAGGCGATACGACGGCGCCGAACGAAAAGATTCTGATGACCACGCCCGCCTACGGGTTTTTCCAGCATACGGCGGAGTACAACAGGCGCGATTACGTCTGCTCGCCGCTTATCAATACCGATGGTGAGTTTACTATCGACTTTGAGGATTTTGAGAAAAAGGCTGCCGACCCGAAGGTGCGTCTGGTGCTCTGGTGCAATCCCCACAACCCCACCGGCAGGGTATGGACCGAGCAAGAAGCCCGGCGCGTGGCGGAGATTGTAGAAAAATACGATTTGTGGCTGATTTCCGACGAGATCCACTGCGACCTGATCCGCAACGGCCAGAAGCACATTCCGATGGGTAAGATTATGCCCGGGTATAAAAAGCTGATTACCTGCATGGCGGCCAGCAAGACCTTTAACATGGCGGGTCTGATGTTTTCCAATATTATCATCCGCGACGAAGCCCTACGGCGGACATTTAAGGCCAACGACAAGCTGATTGGCGGGCTCAATCCGCTGTCCCTTGCGGCAAACCAGGCGGCCTACGAGAAAGGATGGCCCTGGCTTTCGCAGCTGCGCGACTATCTGGACGAAAACTTTGCGTTTACGGTGGATTTTATCGAAAAAAATATTCCAGGTGCCATATGCAAAATTCCGCAGGCTACATATCTGGCCTGGGTAGATCTCAGGAACTGCCTGCCGGAGCTGAAAAATCCGTCTATGTTTTTTGCCATGGAGGCCGGCGTGCTGCTGGAAGGCGGCGACCGCCTGTTTGTCGGAAACGCCGACGGCTTTGTCCGGCTGAATTTAGCCATGCCCAGAGACGAAATCAAAGAGGGGCTTTCGCGGATCGCTGCTGCTATCAAAAAGCACAATCCGGAAAAATAAAAAAGAAGCCTCTCTTTGACATGCTGCGAAAAATTCGGTATACTGAAAGCAGTCAGAGCATTTGTGCGGACGGTGCCGCCGGAAGGATCGGGACATCCGATGGGCTGGTGGATGCCGCCGGAAAGGGAGGATACATGTACGATATACTAATCAAGGGGGGAAGTTACCCCGATTTTGAGAAGCAGCAGATGGTGCAGGGCGATGTGGCGATCAGCGATGGAAAAATCGTTGCGCTGGGCCGCGTGGACGGCGAGGCAAAGCGCGTAATCGAAGCCGATGGGCGCGTAGTTTCCCCGGGCTTTATCGACATCCACATGCACGAAGAGAACTTCGTAACCGAAGGCGAGGAGTACGGCATTGCCAAGCTGATGCTGCAGATGGGCGTTACGACCTGTCTGGGCGGAAACTGCGGCACGGCACACCAGAGCCTGCAGCTCTTTAAGGATACCATCGAAAAGCTGGGCGGCGCGCCGGTGAATTACTTAATGCTGGCCGGCTACAACACGGCCAGAGAGGACATGGGGATCAGCCGCTATGACGCGGCTTCTGCAGAGCAGATCCGGACGCTGACGCAGCAGATGACGGCAGACATCGAAAACGGGGCCTTCGGCATTTCCTTTGGACTGGAATACGACCCGGGGATTACCTACGACGAGGTTGTAGAGGTCATCAAGGCACAGCCACAGGAAGACCTGTTTGTATCCATGCACTACCGCGACGATTCCACGGGCTCGCCCGAATCCGTTACGGAAATGATACACATCGCAGAGGAGACGGGAAAGAAGTTCCAGATCTCCCACCTCAGCAGCTGCTCCGCCATGGGGCAGATGGAAGGCGTCCTGGCGGAGATTAAAAAAGCCATGGAAGCAAACCCGAAGCTGGATTACGATACCTATCCGTACAACGCATTCTCTACCCGCATCGGGACAGCGGTATTCGACGACGGCTGCTTCGAAAAGTGGAACAAGAGCTACGACAGCATTCTGCTTACCTCGGGCCCACACAAAAACCAATTCTGCGATAAAGAACTGTTCGAACAGGTGCGCAGGGAAGACCCCGACCAGTATGTCGTGGCCTTTGTTATGAATGAGGATGAAATCGCAGCGGCCATCGCCAATCCCAACGGGGGCATGGTGGCAAGCGACGGTATCATCAGCCGCGGCAGCGGCCATCCCCGCGCGGCGGGAACGTTCCCGCGGGTGCTGGGCAAATACGTCAGAGAGGGCAAGTGCCTTTCGCTTTACGACGCGCTGCGCAAGATGACCTTCGAGCCGGCCAGAAGACTGGACCTGTCAGGCAAGGGGAAAATCGCTGTCGGATGCGATGCGGATATTACGGTATTCGACCCCGAAACCATCGCCGATGGAGCCAATTTCGAGACGCTTTTCATTAAGCCCACAGGAATCGACGCCGTCATCGTCGGCGGCACGGTAGCCCTCTGGGAGAGCAACATTGTCAACGAACGGGCGGGAAGATTTATCAACAGCCCGTTTTACAGAAAAAAATAAACATAGAGGAGGAGCACGACCATGAAAGATACGATTCGCAGTACAGTACAGGAACACCTTAACGAAATATTTGAAATCACAAAATACCTGTACGAAAATCCGGAAATCGGAAACGAAGAAGTCAAAGCCTGCGAAGCCTTAAGCACTTCCTTCGAAAAGCACGGCTTTCAGGTAGAGCGCGGCTTCTGCGGCATACCGACGGCGTTTAAGGCCGTCTTTGACAGCGGAAAGCCGGGTCCGGTGATCGCTTACTGCGCGGAGTACGACGCTCTGCCGGAAGTGGGACACGGCTGCGGCCACGACCTGATCGCCACCAGCGCGCTGCTTGCGGCAATCGCCCTGGCAAAGGAGCTTCCAGAAACGGGCGGCAAAGTGATCGTATACGGTACGCCTGCGGAAGAAACCGCCGGAGCGAAGGTAGAGATGGCAGCAAAGAACGCCTTCGCAGAGGCTTCTGTAGTGATGATGGCCCATCCAAGCCCCGTATCCGAAACCAGCGGTACTTCCATGTGCCTGCTGCCGAAGATGTTCCGCTACTATGGAAAGGCCGCCCACGCTTCCGCCTGCCCGGAAGCGGGTATCAACGCGCTGGATGCGGTAATCCAGCTGTTTAACGGCGTAAATGCCATCCGCCAGCACATGCCAAAGGATGTGCAGTTCCACGGCATCATCAGCAACGGCGGCGCGGCGGCGAATGTCGTTCCCGATTTTGCAGAGGCGCAGTTCTACGTCCGCGCGGCGAAAAAAGCCACGGCGGAAATGGCGATGGAAAAGCTTCTAAAAATCGCAGAGGGAGCGTCTCTGATGACAGGGGCACGGCTGGAGGTCTGTAAATTCGAAGCGGATTACTACGACCTCTGCACCAACCAGGCGCTGTGCAAGGTATTCGTGGAAAACCAGAAGGCTGCAGGCGACACCGTCAACCCGGCGGGCGATGGAAGCGGTTCGCTGGACCTGGGCAACGTCAGCCACCAGGCACCCTGCGTTCACGGCTGGTTCGGCTTCGGCGATGCGAGCCTGATCCTTCACTCCCGCGATTTCGCCGACCGTACGGCAACGGAAGAGGGGCGCCAGCTTCTTCAGAGGGCGGCGCTCACCATGGCGCAGACCGGCTACGATGTGATCGTCAATCCGGAGCTGTTAAAAGAGATTCGCCTGGAGTTTGAAGCGCTGTAACACGGCACACAGGCGGCGGGAGGTGCCATTCCCGCCGTCTTTTTTATAGCTGAATTTATTGAAATGCTGACAGATTTTTGATATAATAATATAAATTCTTTACAGGAAGGCATAGACGATAAAAAACACGCGGAAGAAATTCGGAAAAAGAGCTGCGATGGAAGAATTTAAATGGTGAATTTTTGGTGAAGTTGTTGATTTGCAACAATTTTTTTGCTATGCTTAGACGAGCGGCCAAGAGCCGTCCGCCTGTTTTTCAGGAGTTGACTGAGGTTATTTTATCAGAGTTATGCAGAATTGTCGAAGGGCGACAGGTTCTGCTTTATAAACCGACAGGAGGAGATTAGTTATGACATGCAAGAACCACAACTGCCAGTGCGGTGGCAATGCCGGGCAGGACTTTGCAGAGCTGGCTCCCGTACTGGATCAATATGCAAAAGTACCGGGAAGCCTGATTACCATTCTGCAAAAGGCGCAGGATATCTACGGCTACCTTTCCATTGATGCGATCAATTACATTTCTGAGCGCACCGGGATCAAAGCGGCTAAGATCTACGGCGTAGCCACGTTTTACGCGCAGTTCCGCCTGCAGCCCATCGGAAAGCACCTGATCATGCTGTGCAAGGGAACGGCCTGCCACGTCAATGGCGCCGACCTGATCGAAGAAGCAGTCTGCGAACATTTAAACATCAAGGATGGCGAAACGACGGAGGATGGCGTATTCACACTCAACAACGTAGCCTGTCTGGGCTGCTGCAGCCTTGCACCCGTCATGATGATCAAGAGCGCCGACGGCGAAGAAACCTTCGGAAATCTGACCAAGGATAAGGTAAAGGCCATTCTGGACGATATTAGAGCGAGAGAAGCGTAGGAGGTAACCATATGAAAGTTGTGATAGGACAGGGCAGCTGCGGCATCGCCACAGGAGCCAGAAAAACGTCCAACGCTTTTGAACAGCTGATCGCTGAAAAAGGCTTGACAGACGTTATCATTGATAAGACCGGCTGCATCGGCACCTGCTATCTGGAGCCCATCGTAGACGTATACGGCGACGACGGAGCGCTGGAAGCCCGGTATGTAAAAGTACAGCCGGACAAGGTGGCAGAAATCGTAGAGAAGCACCTCATCGGCAAGAGCCCGGTGGCGGAGCTTGCCATTTCCGCGGAGGACGAAGCCTTCCTGAACCAGCAAAAGCGCGTGGTTTTGAGAAATTGCGGCAGAATCAATCCGGAGAAAATCGACGAATACATCGCCGAGGGCGGCTACGAGGCCGTAAAGAAGGTCGTAACCTCCATGTCGCAGGATGAAGTCATCGAAGAAATCAAGATATCCGGGCTGCGGGGCCGCGGAGGCGCGGGCTTCCCCACGTGGTTTAAATGGAACGCCGCCAAGCAGAACCCCGGAAGTGCAAAATACATGGTCTGCAACGCCGACGAGGGCGACCCCGGCGCGTTTATGGACCGTTCCGTATTGGAGGGCGACCCCCATTCGCTGATCGAAGGTATGACGATTGGCGGCTTTGCCATGGGCGCTACCGAAGGTATCATCTACGTCCGCGCCGAGTATCCGCTGGCGATTGAGCGTCTGGAAAACGCCATGCAGCAGGCGCGCGAACGCGGCTTTTTGGGCAAGAACCTGTTTGGAACGAGCTTCAGCTTCGATCTGAGAATCAAGGCTGGCGCCGGCGCTTTCGTCTGCGGCGAAGAGACGGCTTTAATCGCCTCGCTGGAAGGCGAGCGCGGCATGCCCCGCTTAAAGCCGCCGTTCCCGGCAGCCAAGGGCTACTGGCAGAAGCCTACCAATATCAATAACGTAGAGACCTTTGCCAACGTTCCGTGGATTTTAGCAAACGGCGGTGCTGCCTTTGCCGGCATGGGAACGGAAAAGAGCAAGGGAACGAAGGTATTTGCCCTGGCCGGAAAAATCAAGAAAGGCGGCCTCGTAGAGGTTCCCATGGGCCTGCCTTTAAAAGATGTCATCTACGGCATCGGCGGCGGCATTAAGCAGGACAAGGCCTTTAAGGCCGTGCAGATGGGCGGCCCATCCGGCGGCTGCATCCCCGCGGAGCTGATCGACACCCCCGTTACCTACGAGGATATCAATAAGACCGGCGCCATCGTCGGCTCGGGCGGTATGATCGTCATGGACGAAACCACCTGCATGGTGGATATGGCCAGATACTTCTTGGATTTCACCAGAAAGGAATCCTGCGGAAAGTGCAACTACTGCCGCGTGGGTACGAAGCGCATGCTGGAAATCCTGGAGCGGATTACCGCAGGCAAGGGCCGTGACGGCGATATCGAGCTTTTAGAGGAGCTGGCCGCCAAGATTAAAGACGGCTCCATGTGCGGACTGGGACAGACGGCGCCCAACCCGGTACTGACGACGATCAAGTATTTCAGAAACGAATACGAGGATCACATTTACAATCACAAGTGCACGGCAAAATCCTGTAAGGCACTGATCCACTTCGAAATCGGCGACAAGTGCGTCGGATGTACCAAGTGCGCCAGAAACTGTCCGGTAGATGCCATCTCCGGAGCAGTGAAGCAGAAGCACTCCATTGATCAGGCCAAGTGCATCAAGTGCGGCAAGTGCGAAGAAAACTGCAGCTTCGGCGCGATTGTAAGAGAATAGGAGGAGCCTCAACGTGAATAAATTCAGAATCAACATCGACGGAAAAGAAGTCCTCGGCATTCCGGGACAGACCATCCTGGAGGTTGCCAAGGAAAACGATATTTTTATCCCTACTCTCTGCTTCGATGAGCGGACCGAAATTTACGGCTCCTGCGGCATCTGCGTGGTAGAGGTAGAGGGAAACCCCAAAATGTGCAAGGCCTGCGCTACGACCATCGCGCCGAACATGGTAATCAAAACCAGTACGGAGCGAGTAATCGAATCCAGAAAGACCAACCTGGAGCTTCTGCTTTCCAACCACGTGGGCGACTGCCGTCCGCCCTGCGCCAAGGCCTGCCCGGCGCAGACCGATTGCCAGGGCTACGTGGGCCTGATCGCCAACGGCCAGTACGAAGAAGCGATCAAGCTGATTAAGGATAAAATTCCTCTTCCGGCCTCCATCGGCCGCGTCTGTCCGCATCCTTGCGAAAAGGAATGCCGCAGAGGTTTAATCGACGAGCCCATTTCCATCCTCAACCTGAAGCGCTTTGCAGCGGACCGGGATCTGGGCGAAGAAGAAGCCTGGATGCCGGAGGTGGCTCCCGACACCGGAAAGAGCGTCGCCGTCATCGGCGGCGGCCCCTACGGACTGTCCATGGCGTATTTCCTGCGGGTGATGGGCCACGACGTTACCGTATTCGAGGCCATGCCCAAGTTTGGCGGCATGCTGCGCTACGGCATCCCCGAATACCGTTTGCCCAAGGAAGTGCTGGATGAGGAAATCAACCTGATCGAGTCCATGGGCGTTGTGCTGCAGCCCAACACGAAGGTCGGAAAGGACATCCCCTTCGAAACCATCCGCTCTGACTTCGATGCTGTCTGCCTCGGCATCGGCGCCTGGGTATCCACCGGCGTCGGCTGTAAGGGAGAGGACGCCGAGGGCGTGATCGGCGGCATCGACTTCCTGCGCAAAGTCGTAAGAAACGAAGAAATCGTCCTGGGCAAGAACGTAGCCATCGTCGGCGGCGGAAACACCGCGATGGACGCCTGCCGCACCGCGGTTCGCCTGGGCGCGGAGAACGTATACAACATCTATCGCCGCACCAAGGACGAAATGCCTGCGGACATGGTAGAAATTGAAGAGGCCGAAGAAGAAGGCGTAATCTTCAAAAACCTGACCAACCCCATCGAAGTAAAGAAGGACCGCAAGGGCCACGTAAAGCAGGTCGTTTTGCAGGTGATGGAGCTGGGCGAGCCGGATGCATCCGGCAGACGCCGTCCCGTTCCCGTGGAGGGCAAGACCGAAACGCTGGACATCGACACCATGATTTTAGCCATCGGCCAGGCGGTAGATCCCAGCGGCTTCGAAGGCCTGGAGCTGACGAAGAAGAAGGGTATCGTCTACGATAAGGGAACCTTTATGACTTCGATTCCCGGCGTATTTGCCGGCGGCGACTGCGGAAACGACAAGATTTCCATCGCCATCGAATCCATCGCGGATGCCAGAAAGGGAAGCTATGTCATCGACGCTTATCTGAACGGCGAAGAGGTGGAATACAAGCCGCAGTATACGGTGGAGAGAACCGACATTACGAGAGAAACCTTCGAGGACAGAGAGCGGGAGTGCCGTCCGGTGCCCGATCAGCTGTCTGCGGCAGAGAGAAAGGATAATTTCAGCGAAGTCGTTTACAGCGGCTACACCGAAGAGCAGGCGCTGGCCGATGCCAACCGCTGCCTGGAGTGCGGCTGCCACGATTACTACGAATGTAAGCTGATCGACTTTGCCAACCAGTACGATGTCGATCCCTCGCGCTTTGCCGGAGAGATTAACAAGGTGGATTACGAGGATGAGCATCCGTTTATCATGCGCGACCCCAACAAGTGCATCCTCTGCGGCCTGTGCGTGCGCGTTTGCGACGAGGTCATGGGCATCGGCGCCCTGGGTTTGGTGCACAGAGGTTTCGACACTGTAGTTAAGCCGTGTCTGGAAATGCCGCTGACCGAATCGGGCTGTGTATCCTGCGGCCAGTGCGTCAGCGTATGCCCCACCGGTGCTCTGGGAGAACGCCTGTCCATCCAGAAGGCCGTTCCGCTGCAGACCGAGGTAACCGATACCACGTGCTCCTACTGCTCTGTGGGCTGCTCCATGCACCTGCACACCAAGGGCAGCATGCTGGTAAAGGCTGTGCCGGATAAAGAGGGCGTGGTCAACCGCGGCCTGATGTGCGGCAAGGGCAAGTTCGGCTTCGATTGCGCAGAGCTGGAAGGCAAGCTGATCGACCCGATGATTAAGAACCTGGGCGGCGAATTCGAAGAATGCGACTACCACGAAGCCTTTGTAACCACGGCGAAAAAGGCGGAGGCGGTAGCGGCGCGCTACGGCAAAAAGGCGGTTGCTGTCGCCATTTCCGACCGCTACACCAACGAAGAAGCGTATGCGATTAAGAAATTCGCTGCGGAAATCGGGGCGAAGACGCTGTGCTTTAACAATAGAGAGAGCGGCATCGCCAAGGTGCTGGGCAGAGACGCTTCGCCCAATACCATCGACGAGCTGCTGTCCACCGAGGTCATTTTGGTCTGCGGCTTCGATGCTGTAAAAAATCCGGTCATTCAGATCAAGCTGAAGCAGGCGGCGGAAAACGGCGCAAAGGTTGTTTTAATCAATCCAAAGGAATATCCGCAGCACATGAATTTCTTAGCCAGGGAAATCTATACCGAAAACACGCTCGGATTTTTGAAGGCTGTAGCCAAGAGCCTGATTAAAACGGGCAAGGGCGAGACTGTCGAGGGCTTCGACGACTTTAAGAAGTGTCTCAGCCGCGCGAAGGCCGATGATGAGGCGACGGCGGTCGCCGAGCTGTATGCTGATGCAAAGAAGGCGATGATCGTGTTCCAGCAGAACCTGATTACTACCGATGCAGCTGCACTGCTTGCGGATATCGCTGTGATCTCCGGCCATATCGGTGCACCGAGAGACGGTATTTTGCAGCTGAAGGCCAAGAACAACAGCCAGGGCTTAATCGACTTGGGCGTGCGCGCCGGTGCAGAAGCCATGGAGGGCGTAAAAGCGCTGCTGTGCTTTGGCGAAGACCCGGACTTCGACATGTCCGACCTGGAATTCCTGATGGTCAGCGACACGCACATGACCGGCACGGCCCAGAAGGCCGATGTCATCATTCCTGGCACGGGCTTTGCCAGCGCCGACGGAACCTATACGAACACCGAGCGCCGGCTGCAGGCAGTGGAGCAGGCGGTGGATGAAGATGTTGCGTTTAACAACTGGGAAATCGCCGCAGAGCTGGCCCACGTATTCGAAGTGGATTGGAACTTCGACGAAGCCGGCGACATCTCCGCAGAGATGGACGACATGGTTCTGGAATACAAGTATGCCGTGATCGGAGAGATCTGGGAAGGCGTGCTTGCCTGCGAAGAGCCGAAGTTGATTGCGGTAAAGGATGGCGCCTATGTCGATGAGTTGAAGAATACCGATCATCTGATGAATGTGATCGACGAGCGGTTGCCGAAGCCGGCAAGATAACTGCCAATCGAATACGATAAAAAACGGATGCTTTTACAGGGCATCCGTTTTTTTGTACAGGGAGTGGTTTTCATTTAACTGTAGATCTGGTAGAATAATGGGGTAAGTTAATGTGGCAAATCAGGAGCAAAACTATGGCATTCCCTGTCAACATCGCAGAAAAAAGGCCTTTCTTTCAGCTAACCGCAGCACAGCTGCGGTTCATTGCGCTGGCGGCCATGCTTTTAGATCATCTGTGGGCTACAGTGATTCCGGGCAATCAATGGCTGAACTACATAGGACGGCTGGCGTTTCCGATCTTTGCCTTTCAGATTGCCGAAGGATTTCTGCACACGTCGCATTTTCGGCGCTACGTCTGGCGACTGCTGCTGTTTGCCTGCCTGTCGGAGATTCCCTTCAACTTGATGTACGCCAGCTCGATTATATATCCCTTTCATCAGAACGTTATGTTTACACTGCTTCTGGGGCTGCTGGCCATTGGCGCAATCCACCGGGCGCGAAGGCAGAAGACGAAACAGGCGTATATCGCAGGAGCCGCCGGCCTTTTGCTCGCCTGCGCTGCGGCGGGTTTTGGCATGACGGATTACGGCGCAAAGGGTGTTTTAACTGTAGTAATGTTTTACTGCCTGCGGGGGTTTCCCCTTGCGCGGGCAGGGCAGATAATTGCTATGGTGTTGCTGAACATGGTGTTTTTTCAGGGCTTGTATGTGCCGGTGGAATTTTTAGGCCATACGTTTGAGGTGCAGACGCAGGGGATTGCGGTGCTGGCGCTGCCGCTGATCTGGCTGTATCGCGGCGAAAAGGGCGGTGGCGGAAAAGCGCTGCAATACGGTTCGTATGCGTTTTATCCAGTGCACATGCTCGTGCTGGATCTGATTCGAAGTATGGTATAGATGGATGAACAAAGATGGCATATATAAAATACAGCAGCATCCGGAGCTTCTGGATGTTGCAGCCGGCTGGTTTCATGCGAAATGGGGCATTGCGCTGTGCGCATATAAAGAAAGTATGGAGGCTTCCATAAGCGAAAGCGCTCTGGTTCCCCAGTGGTATGTAGCTGTAGCTGAGGGAAACATCATCGCAGGGCTTGGCGTAATAGAAAACGACTTTCACGACCGCAAGGACCTTGCGCCCAACGTCTGCGCCCTTTATGTGGAAGAAGAGTATCGCTGCCGAGGAATTGCCGGAAGGCTGCTTGCACGGGTGTGCGAAGACATGAGGGACTGCGGCATCCATACGCTATATCTGATTACCGACCACACATCGTTTTACGAGCGGTACGGCTGGGAATTTCTCTGCCTGGTGCAGGGGGATGGAGAGCCGGAGAAAACCCGGATGTACGTTCATCGCTGCAGGTAATACGCTATTGTTCTGATTTGCAATACTGTTGATACAATTCGTATATTTTTTGCTGCATTCGCTCTACGAGCTCCGCTGGTTCTAACACCGTGGCGTTGCTGCCAAACGGCAGCATATAATCGGCCACCCATTCCAAAGCCGCATGGTTTATTTCCATGTCGATAATCCCGCCGCCTGTTGGCAGTGTTTTTAATCCGCTTGCAAGTAAATACTCACTCTCACAGCGCTTAACGCCGATGTCTGTCAGTTGGATTTTCAGGTGGTAATCGCTGTTCACCTCTGTTTTTTCTAGATACTCTTGAATCGACACAAGGGGAGGACAGCTCTCTTTGGGACAGGGATGTTCCTCTATGATTTCTTTGATGCGGTCGACCCGGAACACCCGGATTTCTTTTGCTGTTGTACAATAAGCGGGGCAATACCAAAGCCCATTCATAGCGTATAAGCCGATGGGCAGTATCGTGCGCGTGCTTTCGGAATGCGTAGATGAATACCGTATTGTTGCAGCGTGGCGGTTTATGGCAACAAGAAACATGGATTTGAGCAGCGGGGAATTGCAGTGTCTGTCGGGAATCCAAAATACTACCTTGTTCTGAATTTGCGCGATGCTTTTTTGTACATCTAAAGGCAGGCAATTCAGGAATTTTTTTAAGACGGATATGGTTTCCTGCTCAAAAGGCAGGTCGCGGTAATATTGCAGGGCCTGGCAGGAAAAGAAGATGGCTTTTGCTTCGCTTTCCGAAAAAGCAATGGGCGGTAACATGCGTTCTTTTAAAATATGATATCCACCCGCTGCCCCAACTTCGGAGTAAAGGGGGAACCCCGCTTGCTCCAGCTCTTGCAGGTCGCGCAATACGGTTCTTTTGGATACGGAAAATTCTTTTGCCAATTCGCCCACTGTAAAATCCTTTTTGGCGTTTATTGTTATCATCATTTCGATCAGCCGTTTCGCCTTTGACATTTTTTAAACTCCTCATAGAATGGTGACAACTCTTGTCACTATTCTATGATAAACTATCGGTATCCCAAATGCAATGCGGCGCGAAAACAAAACCAGGCAGCACCTGCAAAGAAGAAATGGAGGTATCGTGTGGCTGATTACGTTTGCTTTTGGGAAATGGCAGACAGATGGCTGATGCCAGATACATTCTATAACAATTACAGATTGTAAAGGAGAAAATCGTATGGAAAACTTGATGTACATGATGATGATTGAGAAAAGCAAGACCTATCATAAAATGACAAAACAGGTGGTAATGGAACACGTTGAGAACATAAGAAAGTTAGATGATGCGGAAAAGCTGGAAATCTGCGGTGTTTTTAAAGGGTATCCGGGAATGGCAGGCATGTATATCCTGAAAACAGAAAGCCGGGAAGAAGCGGAAGAAATTTGCAAGACAGAACCTTTGGTTATGGGGGGATATGCGACCTATAAATTAGTCGGTTTACAGATTGCAAACCGGGAAAATAATTACTTGCTGTAATTTCCGCACCGCTTGCCTTGTTTGAAGCGGAATAACATCGGCAGCCTTTTTGATTACTACAATTACGGGCGGAAAGACAAAATTAAAAGGATTGAATTCTGCTCAATACAGAGTTCAATCCTCATCATCCGTATCCGTTGCATAACGACTTCAGTAGATTCAGCCTGTTATTTTTGTTTTTTCTGACGGTTCCAGACACAGGACAGGATATCTTTTAAAACGAGAAAGGCATCCAATGTATCGTAGCCGTATTCCTTTTGCAGAAGGGAAAGCAGCCGGCTCAATTCTGCTTCATACATTTGTGTATCGACTTCCTTCTGATAGGCAGCGAGAACAGGGTACTTTTTGCTCCACGCTTTGGTCCAGTCGATTTTTTCAGAAACAGCATCGTCTGTCCTGTCTATGAGTTCCTGGATTTCTTTTATTTCCATGTCGAATTCGATCAATTCATCTAAGGATACTCCATACAAATTTGCAAGCCTTTTGGATTGACAGATATCCGGCAGCGTTTCGTCGAGCTCCCATTTGGAGATCGTCTGCCTGCTGACGCCCAGCCGTTCAGCAACGTCTTCTTGCGATAGCCCGCGTTTTTTACGGGCATGCAACAGATGGTTTCCTAAGCTCATCACTATCACCTCCCTGATGGTGTGCGTTAAGTTAAGTTGTGAATCCATTATAAATGAGATGCGGATAGGAGTCTACCAAGCAAAGGTTCCATTTCCGCCCGTTTTATTGACATATGCGAACAGAGAGCGGATGATCCCGCTCTCTGTTTGTCTGCAAACGATTGTATTGGGTGCTATTCCATATACCCGCCCCGCATGGGCGAAACCGCATGCTGCGAGAAAATGTGAAGCACGCCGGAAGGGTATTTCGGCACAGGGGGCTTCCAGGCGGCGCGGCGCCGGGCCAAAACAGCCTCGATTTCTTCCGGCGTTTTGGGCTGGCCGTCTACGCCCACAATCTCCAGAACGCGCCCGGGGATGTCGATGTGAATCAAATCGTTTTCCTCCACCAGCGCAATGGGGCCGCCGTCGGCAGCCTCCGGCGATACGTGGCCGATGGCAGGGCCGGTGGAAGCGCCGGAAAAGCGGCCGTCGGTAATCAGCGCGATGGAACGCCCCAGTTCCTTGTCGGAGGAAATGGCCTCGGAGGTGTAGAACATCTCCGGCATGCCGCTGCCTTTCGGGCCTTCATAGCGGATCAGAACAGCATCGCCGGGCCGGATTTTGCGGGAGAGAACCGCTTCGATGGCTTCCTCTTCGCTGTTGAAGGGGCGGGCGGTCAGCGTGGCGCAAAACATTTCCTTCGGGCAGGCGGTGTGCTTGATCACAGCGCCTTCCGGCGCCAGATTGCCTTTCAGAATCGCGATGGCCCCGTCGGTGCCGATGGCGTTATCGAAGGGATGGATGATATCCTGCCAGGTTACCCCCACCTTTGCGCAGCGGGCGTCGCACTGCTCGTAAAAACCGTCGCGCTTCAGACGGTCCAGGTTTTCGCCAAGCGTTTGGCCGGTTATCGTCATGGCGTCCAGGTGCAGCATGGAGCGGATTTCTTCCATAATCCTGGGCACGCCTCCGGCGTAGTAGAAGAACTGGGCAGGCCAGGTTCCCGCAGGGCGGATGTTCAGCAGATAGTGGGCGCCGCGGTGCAGCCGGTCGAAGGCTTCCGCATCCAGCGGAATGCCGAATTCACGGGCGATGGCGGGCAGGTGCAAAAGCGAGTTGGTGGAGCCGGAAATGGCGGCGTGCACCATAACCGCGTTTTCGAAGGATTGGGCCGTAACGATTTTGCGGGGCGTCAGCCCCTTTCTGGCAAGCTCCATCACCTGGCGGCCGGCCTGCTTTGCCACTTCTTGCAATTCCGGGCAGGTGGCCGGCATCAGGGCAGAGCCGGGCAGCATCAGCCCCAGCGCTTCGCCCATAATCTGCATGGTCGATGCTGTGCCCATAAACGAACAGGCGCCGCAGGAGGGGCAGGCGTGCTGCTTGTAGTAGGTCAGCTGTTCCTCTGTGATTTCCCCGCGCTGGAACTGGGCGCTGTACATGCCCAGCTGTTCTAAGGTAAGAAGCTCTGGGCCGGCATCCATGACGCCGCCGGTAACCAGTACGGCGGGCGCGTTGACGCGGCCGATTCCCATCAGGTGGGCAGGAACTCCTTTGTCGCAGGAGGAAATGAATACGCAGCCGTCGAAGGGCGTGGCCCCTGCGTGAATTTCGATCATATTGGCGATGGTATCGCGGCTTGCCAGCGAGTAGTTGATGCCGTCGTGGCCCTGGGCCATGCCGTCGCAGATGTCGGTGGTAAAGTAACGGGCCGCCCTGCCGCCGGTTTCCGCCACGCCGCAGGCCGCTTGTTCCACCAGCGACAGCAGATGGGCGCTGCCCGGATGGCTGTCGCCGAAGGTGCTTTCAATCATAATCTGGGGCTTGGACAGATCCTCCGCTGTCCAGCCCATGCCCATGCGCAGAGGGTCCTGTTCGGGAGCGATTGCGCGGATATCCTGACTGATCATTGTATTCTCTCCTTTTCGAAACATCACGTGCGCCGGAACAGCCGGCGTTACACACATTGTATCGGTTGGAGGATTGCCTGTCAATCGGTGGGAGGGGAATTTAAGACAGGGATCTGCAGAGGATTTGAACAAAAAATGTAATGTATGGATACACAGGGAGGTAAATAAAAAAATGTGCCCCCATGGGCTTTGGCCAGGGAAGATGGCTTGGAACAAGGCCGGGAGGCGGGAGAATCTTTATTTGCACAGTTAATTCGTTGTCTGATTACAGATCAGAGAATGGGCGATATAGAATTGGTAACAAAAGATAAAAATGCGCGGCTGCGATTGTATCGAGAATACAAGATTCAATAATTGTATATTTCGGGCAATTGTATGGGAATGAAGTGATATGCAATTTAACGTTTCTGAGTAAAGCTGTTGCCAAAGCGTATTTTATAGCGTGTAATAATATCAAATTGATCCTTTCGAAAGACGAGTCGTAGAGTAAAATCTATGGCTTTTTCTTTTGCTCAAATTACGAAAGGAGAGAATCGTATGTTCAAAAAATTAGTCCCTATATTAACGAAACCTCCACTTTACACGAAAATGATGGTTCCCTTGCTATAGTATTTAGAAAAATAAAACACATTTTCATCTCAAACAAATTCCATGATATAATTATTCAAACAGATGATCGGAATGAGGAATCTTTGAATAAAGTGAAACTTTTTCGCGAAAAAGGCATCTATATAAATAAGGGATTATATTCTCACTGAACGAGGGAACTCCCGGTTGTCAGGTATGCGCAGTTTTTTCGATGAGAGAGCGGTGCTGCCGGTACAGGCGGGAAAGAGAAGCAGCGTTATTGAATTGCGCAGGTCTTGAAAAAACGGATGTGGCGGAAAGGAGAAGGGAAGATGCGGCGATACGTATTCGGCTTGGCAGGTATTACTGCTGTTTTATGTTTTTTAGAAATTATATATTTTGGAAGGAGCTTTGAAAGCATCCATTGGGATTCCATTGTGATAGGTGTTGTGGTTTATGCGGTGGCCTGTATCAGCCAAAGAAGGCGCAGAAAGTGCAGAACAGAAAGTTGCAGCGCGGGCAGGAAAGAACAGGAGAGAAGTGCAGGGGAAGCGTAATCCATTGGCGTTGCAATCCATTGATCGGATGAAAACTGTGCGAATCGCCGGCAGTGCAAATTTTAGATTGACTAAATAGTTTCGGAAACGTTAGAGAAAAGGAGGGATACAAATGAGAAGGGCAGTGCTGATGGCGTTGTCGTTATTGCTGATTGCAGTACCGTGCTTTGCGGCTTCGGGAAGGGCGATGCCGGCCGGGACGGCGTGCGGAGAGCTGGACCTCCGGAACGGAACCGTCGTTTCCTACGAGCAGATGGTAACGGACATTGCCAGAAGAAAGGGCCTTTCGGTGGAGGAGGTAAAGAGAGAAATTCCCGATATCGCGGGGCAGCTGAACGCCTCCGGCGATGGTTCCGGCAGGGAAAGGACGTCGTACACCTATGACGGGCTGCGCTGCGCCTATTTTTACCTGCGGGATTCCCTTCAGGTAACGGAGGAGTACAGGCCCACGATTTCTCTGTACTGCGCGGGCTGGTATCATCCGAAGGTGGCGACGATGAAAACGGGGATTGTCGAAATTGTAAACGCGGATCTGGAGAGAGAATATAAGGGCGTTACAAAGCAGTTTGCCGGAACATTGTTTGTTCATCTGCAATCGGAGTTTCGGCTGCACTGGGATATCAACGGTGATTTTTTTGACAACGGAGCAACGTCGGTGGAAGGCGGCGGACAGCTGAATCTGAAGACAGGGGAAGGCGGAAGGGTTATCTTCCGCGTCGATGCAGGCTCTGAGCTGAAGCATTATAAGTATTGCCATACGTATGGCGACATCCGATACGGAGGTTAGGTCCGCAGCGGGTTTGATATGGTTGTATGGATAGTTTGTAGGTAATCATTTTATATAGCAGGAGAGTATACTTGGAATCGACGAAAAAATGATCTGGCAGAGGGAGACTCGGCATGGAATGCAGCAACAAACGGGATGACAGAAACCTTGAGATAGAGAGAGCCTACGAAGCGTATGCAGAAACGCTATTCTATTTTCTGTACCGCAAAACCAAAGACCGCATGCTGGCGGAGGAGCTGCTTCAGGAAACCTATATCCAGGCGATTTTGCATTGGGACCAGCGAAAGGATAAAAAGCGGACAGCAGGCTGGCTGTACCGGATTGCGGAAAATGAATTCCGGCAGCATTACAGAAGAAGATCGGTTTTCGGAGCGGCGGTTCCCCTGCGGCCAGATGCAGAGGAATTCCTGTGGGAGGAAATTCCCGATCCCCAAGCGGAGCTGGAAGAACAGCTGTTGAAAAAAGAAGAGTTCAAAACGCTGGAAAGGGTACTGTCCTGCCTCTCGCAGGAAGAACAATACTTACTGCGCCTCCGATGGCAGGAGGAACGGGAGTTTTCGGAGATTGCACAGATGACGGGATTAAATGTGAATACCGCAAAGGTAAAGGTGCATCGTGCGGTAAAAAAATGTCGGGATATTTATAAAGAACTGGAAAGGAAAGAGGGAAAATGAAATCAGAATATGAAGCGTGCTCGCCGGTAACGGAGGCCGTAAACGGCAATGCGGAAGATATGGCGGATGACGAAGAAATCTGGCTGGACGGTGAAGAGCTTCAGATAGGCAACGAAGAAAGTCTGATGGACGATGAAGAAAGTCAGATGGACGATGGAGAATGGACCCGGCTGGAACGCGAATGGCAGCCTCTGTTCAAAGCATATTTCAGCCGGTATGGCGACGATGCCCTGCCGCATTCGCTTCCGCCTTTTCAGGCCATTCTGGACCTGGCAGAGAAACGAAAACAAGAAGAACGGCAGCGGTGGAAGCGGACGGTAACACGGGTGGCCTGCATACTGGCCGTATGCTTGGTCGGTTCCGGCGGCATTGCGGCGTGGATGCTCTCCAACCAGTCCAGTGCGACGGAGGCCGGATGGGTGAAGCAGCTGCACGTTGCGGAGGACGGTTCGTATACCACAAAGGACGAGATATCGGACGATTCCGTCACTGTAAAATATACCAGCATCGACGATCTGCAGAAAGCGAAGCGCTTTCTGCCGCAGCTGTGCGTTCCTGCCTACATTCCCGAAGGCTACGGATTGCAGTCGCTTTCGGTTACGAAGACAGGGGACGGAAGCTATATTGCGGACTACGTGTTTCAAAACGAGGAGGAAGAGTTTTATATTACGCAGATGGGCGGATTTCCTGCGGAGGCCAGCGTTTCGATTTACGGCACCATGCCGGAGGAGATCGTTTTGGGGGAACCGTTTGTCAGCGAGCCATTTATTGGGGAAACTGTCGCTGTAGGCATTATCAAAGAAAATGAGATCATATCAATCAGTAGCGATGAAGTTTCTGAAAACGAGTTACTCAAAATTGCAGAATCCATGAAGATAAATGAATAACGGGGAGCATGCCTCCCCGCTGTTTGATTAATTCAGATCTACGTATTTTGTTTTGGTGGCATCGAATCCATCGCTATTTTCCGTAATTTGTACTTTGATACGATAATCAAGATAGGAGGTGATGGGGAAATTACCGCTTGCTGAAATGGATTTTGCATTATAAACGGTTTTAATTATAGGGTCTATGCCGACGACATCTCTAAATTTATTTTCGTTGGGTGCAGAGGATTGCAGCACGCCCCTGACTGTAATATAGCTGGCTGGTTTACGGAGCATAGCAGCCACGTTGAATTTGGCTGATTTGGAAGAAATGGCATCAAAGGTAGCAGTAATGGAGTACGTTTCAAAAGGTGAGATGTCTGTTGATGCTGCATGAGTAAGACAAGGGAATGCAAGGAGCATAGCCATTAATAAAGAAAGTAAGATTTTTTTGAAAGTTTTCCGGTTCATAATGTCCTCCTTTGTTTTCATCAATGCAAGAAAAATATACCATTTATATTTATAGATGCATGAAAGAAAGAAAAGTTACAGCTTTTTTAAATCTTTTTTGCGATTTTCAGGTTTTTCTTCGAAGACTAAAGTATTTGAAAATTTTGCTGAAAATTTTCGTTTGGATGTAACTTTTGGCAGATGAAACACATCTATCTAAATAAGAAGCAAAAAATAATAGCCGCGGTAATGCTTCGAGACAAAGAGGTATTCTACAAAGCAAAGGAGGAAAACACTATGAAGAGAAAATTATTTGCGCTTGTCATGGTTCTGTGTATGACGTTTTGCAGCTTGACGGTGCCGGCGTTTGCAGCTGTTAATGATGTAGAGACAGAAGTGGCTGGAAAAACGGAAACTTACATAAGCTACGAATTGAATGGCGTTCTGAAAAGAACCATTACCGAAGAAGGGATAGTAATTGCTACATGGGAATCTTTTGATGGCAGCGAGAACCATACAGCTATAAATAAGGAAGGAACATTGTATCTGGATGGAGAGATCGTTAGCAACTTCAATTTCCAGATTCCGCAAGAGATTATTTCTGCCAATATTTCTGAAATCATGGCAACGGGAGATATTGCTTGGGGAAAATGGAATACATTTTCCGAAGATGTTCGTACAGGAGGAAAAACTGCAGCGGCAATAACGGGAGTTATAAGTGTTGCTGCACCATGGATGTCTGTAAGCACTATAGCAGGAATAGCGCATGATATTCAAGAAAACTATGACTTTGTCAGAATTAAGGGAAAAATTCGTTACGGTGATGATGGCAAGTACTTTTATTATGAAAGATATACAAATCTTTATGGAGATGGAAAGGTTGCCTTATTACCTAAAGACCACTTTAGCACAGGAAGAGAAGCACTATAATGTAAAAGAAATGAACTGCGTAACGGCTTGTTGCGCAGTTCATAAAATATTTTTTGATATTTAATTTTCTTCTGTGGAAAATAATTTTTTAATAAGGAGGAAACAATGAACCCATTACTGAAAAAATTTATAACGGATGTGATGATTTACATTGTAATCGGGGTGTTCTTTATTTTCTTTATTCAGATTCGTTGGCAGCCTGCATTAGGCTTGGTAATTAAACTTTTAATCATTACTGAGATTTTTCGTTGGGTGCCGGAAAAAAATATGTCTGTATATGCGAAAGCACTCGCTCTGATCGCTTTAGGAGCTGCAAGTACAGCGATTTTAATATTGATTCAGCAATTCAATATTAAGACGCAGATTTTTTTGTTTCTCCTGCTGATCTTTAGAATATGGACATATTGGGACGATCTGTCGCCGCGCAGCAGAGCCATCCGGGTGATCGTTCTGGGCGGTGCAGGCACGTTCCTGATGATGCTGATGTGGGAAAACAGCTGGAGTATTCTTTCCTGTTTGAAATACTGGTGCATGTCTGTCGTTATAGCGATTGTTGCAAAATGGATGGCAAGAAAGGCCGGAAAGCTGCCGCCTGTAACGGAATAGGCTTGCGGTTTGAGGAATGTTTATGCGTGTAAGAAAAGAAATAGAAGAACTGATAAAAAACGGAATTATATTGGTGGCCTTTGTTATAATGGGGACCATACATTTTAAATCAGACTGGAAAATCGGGCTGATTATTTTACTATATAGCTTGTTGCTTCCGACGCTATCAGTTTGGATAAAGCATCCCCGGCTACTGCGAAGAGAAATGGTGCTGCTGACAGGTTTGCTGTTTGCTGCAAGTGCCACTGTCATTTTTCTTTTCTATGGCACAGGATTTGTTATGTATGCCTATAGCAGAACCTTTTTCATCCTGCTGTTGGTGTTCCTCGCGCTTCGGATATTCAGCAAAAAGCAGCAGACTCAAAGTACGATGAATTTGGAACGCACGATAGGTGTGCAAATAATAAAGTTCGCGCTTAATATGATAAGTTCAGTGTGTATGTGTATGGACGTTATGATAAGATTGATATAAAAATAAAAAAGGAGAATGAGAGCTTATGTTAAGTCCAAAAGAAGTAGTACGCCAGTGGGTAGACGCTTTTAATGCCGGCGATGTAGATGCGATTGTTGCCCTGTATCACAAAGATGCAACAAACCATCAAGTTGCAAATGAACCCGTTGTGGGGATAGAAGCGATTAGAAAAATGTTTACAGACGAGTTCTCAGCAGCAAAAATGGTCTGCATTGTCGAACATATTTTTGAAGATGGACAATGGGCGATTTTAGAGTGGAAAGATCCATTAGGCCTGCGCGGATGTGGATTTTTTCATATTGTAGATGACAGAATTTCGTTTCAGCGCGGATATTGGGATAAACTTTCTTTCCTAAAGCAGCAAAACCTGCCGATGGAATAGCGAGAAAGAGGAAGCAGCTATAAAGAAGGAGCAAGGATGAAATATCATCAGATCATAGAGTTGAGAAATGGCATGAAATGCTGCTTGAGAAATGGAACAGAAAACGATGGGCAGGCGGTATTCGATCATTTTAATATAACACATGGACAAACCGATTACTTACTTTCCTATCCGGATGAGAATTGCCTCGATGCAGTGCAGGAAAGCCAATTTTTGAAAGAAAAATCCGAAAGCGAAAATGAAATTGAAATCGTTGCCGCAGTGGACAATGCAGTTGCAGGAACTGCCGGAATAAAAGCGATAGGCTGGAAATACAAAGTGCGGCATCGCGCCGAATTCGGCATCAGCATCGCCAGGGAGTTTTGGGGGCTTGGGATTGGAACGGCATTAACGACAGCGTGCATTGCATGCGCAAGGTCTGCGGGATACATTCAGCTTGAGTTGAATGTGGTTGCTGAAAATGTAAGAGCGTTATCCCTGTATCAGAAAGCCGGGTTTGTTGAATACGGTAGAAATCCCAAAGGTTTTTGTTCCCGTATGACGGGATTTCAAGAAGTTGTTTATATGCGATTGGAATTGTGATAAACGGACAAGCGTTCAGCGAAGCGAAGAAATCGCGGCGGTTGCGCGGCGAAAGGAAGCACATCGAAGAATAGAAAGAGAGAAGTAATATCGCCGGTGGGGAATTTCCCCGCCGTTGCTGTTTTTTGCAGGCAGCAGTGCAAATAAGATGACAACACCGCCAATTTGTGGTATGATAAATACACTTATAGATGCAGTTCTTCCTGTCTGATTTTTCGCACAACGGTAAAGAATCTGCATCGGTAGCCTTGCCGATTGCCGCATAAGGTACAAAATGAGGCATAGAGAATAAGACTTGCGAGGATAGACGGGGGAGGATGTATGAGCAACAAAGTCGAAGAGCAAGAGCTGATAGAGCTGTTACAGAGGCTGGTATCCATTCACAGCCCATATTTTCACGAAGAAGAGATTATGGATTTTGTGGAGAGCTGGCTGAAGCAGAACGGACTTCCGGCGGAAAGCCACCGCTATGAGGATAAAGTCGTTACCGGATTTGCCGGACGCAACGTAGTCGGCGTCCTGGACAGCGGAGTGCCGGGGCCGGTCATCTACTGCAACGGGCATTTGGATACCGTAGCCGTCTGCGAGGGCTGGACGAAAGACCCGCTGAAAGGGACGGTAGAGGATGGAAAGCTCTACGGTACGGGAGCGCTGGATATGAAGGCCGGATGCGCAGGAATCCTGCTGGCGCTGAAAGCGTTTTCACAGGCGCACAAAACCTTTGCCGGAAAGATTATCTACCATTTTGTGTCCGACGAAGAGGGGCCCTGCGGGCTGGGAACGATGTTTCTCATCAACGATAAGGTTCACAATGCGGGAAAAGAGGCCGATATCGCCATCATAACAGAGCCCAGCGCCGGATTTTCCGGGCTGCCCCACCCCTGCATCTGCATGGGTGCCAAGGGCGGCTACAACTATACGATTGCCGTGCACGGAACCTCGTCGCATGCGGCGACACCGCACCTGGGCGTCAGTGCTGCGCTGGATGCGTCGAAAATCGTCTGTCAGTTAGAGGCGATGGAAAAGAGAAGCGACGAAAAGCTGGGTGATGGCGCTAACTGCGTCATCCGCCTAAGCAGCGGAGGGGCGGCATGCAGCGTGCCGGATTATGCGGAAATCGAGGTCTTTTCCCACGTGGTCCGCGGGGAAAACCAGCAGACGCTGCGGGCAGAGGCGGAGGAGGCCATACGGCGCGCAGATGTGCGCTGCCGCTGTGAGATCCGCTTTCGCGATACGCCGGCTGCGGGCTTCGACGGCGGGTTTCCACCCTACTGTACCGACGAGGAAAATCCCTTCGTAAAGCAGTTTGTCGATACGGTGGAGCAAACCTGCGCAAAAAAAGCCGAAATTGCCTATTTTTCGGCCATCGGCGATTTCAACTACGTGGGCGGAACGCTGGAGATTCCTACAGTGCTCTTCGGGCCGACAGGCAGTCGCTTTCACGGCAGCGACGAATACGTAGACCTGCCTTCGGCCACAGAAACAGCAGAAACTCTTTACCGGTACTTTGTAAAGGTATTGGTAGAAAACAAATGGGAAAAATAAAAGGATAACTCTAGTAAACATAGATAAAAGCGATAGAAAAGCAGGAGCGGAAGCAAAGGAGAAGCGGAGAGGAAGACGCGAAAAGCCGGACTTTCGCGTCACATGTGTTGTCTGAAAACGCGGTTGTGGCGTTTTTTAGATAAATCGGAACGATACCGAAATTTGAGGAGGTAACACTTATGACACCTGAGATCACGAAGAGAATTGAGCAGATTGCGCTGGATCTGACCGGACAGCTGAGCGTACTGGATACGCCGGACGAAATTCGGATCGCGGAGAAGCTTTACGGCATTATGGCGGAGATGAAGTATTTTAAGCAGCATCCCGAAAATCTCTACTATGTTCCGGTAAAGGGCGACAAGCTGGGTAGAAAGAGCGTAGTGGCGATAGTAAATGGAGAGAAAAAGCCATCGGACAAGACCGTGGTTATGATCGGCCACATGGATACCGTAGGCATTTCGGACTATGGCCCGCTGGCGCAGTATGCCAATCAGCCGCTGGTGCTGACGGAAAAGTTTAAGGAAATCGAGCTGCCGGAAGAAGTAAAACGGGATCTCGAATCTGGCGATTATCTGTTTGGCCGCGGCATCTTCGACATGAAATCCGGCGACGCCATCATCATGGCGCTCATGGAGAAGATTTCCGACGACATAGAGAATTTTGAAGGAAACCTGATCTATGGAGCAGTCTGCGACGAGGAAGGCAATTCCGGCGGCATGCTAAACGTAGTTCCGGAGCTGTGCCGCCTGCAGGACGAAAAGGGATACGATTATCTGGCGCTGCTGGATACTGACTATACGACCTCGGAATACGAAGGCGACGAAAACCGCTACGTATACGTCGGCACGGTAGGAAAACTGATGCCCACGTTTTTCGTGGTAGGAAAAGAAACCCACGTGGGCGAATCCTTTAAGGGCATCGACCCCAACCAGATCGCTGCGGAAATCACGAGAAAAATCAATTTAAATCCGGAGTTTTGCGATGTGGCGGAAGGCGAAGTAACGCTGCCGCCAGTAACGCTGCGCCAAAGAGACTTAAAGCCGGAATATTCCGTACAGATCGCAAAGACGGCCTGCGTATTTTTTAACTATGCGACCCATTGCAGCACGCCCGACCAGGTGCTGGAGAAGATGATGAAGGCTGGCCAGGAGTGCTTCCAGACCGTGGTGGATATGCTGAACGAGCGCTACGAGACCTTCTGCAAAATGGCAAACCGGCCCTTTGCAAAGCTTCCCTGGGAAGCCAGAACCATGTCTTACCAGCAGCTGTGCGAGGTGGTGCGCGCCGAGGCAGGAGAAGGCTTTGACGCAAAGGTGCAGGAGTATGCCGAAACGCTGATGAAGGACGAGACCATTGACGCCAGAGACCGCAACACGAAGATCGTGGAATTCGTCCACGGCATGTGGTCCGATAAAAACCCGGTGGTGATCGTGTATTTTTCCCAGCCCTACTATCCACACATCTATATCAAAGGCGACGAGCCGAAGGAGAAGGCGCTGCTGTCTGCGGTGGCCGATGCGGTGGATACGACGCAAAGCGACTATAAACTGGTATATAAGAAGTTCTTCCCGTACATTTCCGACTTAAGCTACGGGGCTGCGCCCAAGGAGGATGGCATCATCGAAGCCTTTAAGGAGAACATGCCGGGCTTTGGAACGGTTTATGAGCTGCCGCTTGCGCAGATGCAGCGGTTGAATTTACCGGTGCTGGATATCGGCTCCTACGGCAAGGATGCGCACAAATTTACCGAGCGCATCGAAAAGAAATATACGTTTGAGGTCGCTCCGGAGCTGGTGTATAAGACCGTTATGAACCTGTTAAAATAGGCTGCATAAGGGAGGGCCATCCGGCGCTCCCTTTTTCAGTAGATACAATGCGCATTCCTCCGCACAAAATGCGGCCCTGCATTTATGCCTATCTGCATTTAGCAGAACCAGAGGATGCGGCAAAAAGGTGGATTATATGAAAGGGGATACTATGAAGACATCAATCGACAAGCTGTTTGTAGGAAAAAACATCTACACGATGGCAGCGGAAGGCGACAAGGTTGAGGCTGTCGGCGTAAAGGATGGAAAGATCGTCTTTGCCGGAGCTGCGGCGCAGGCGCAGGAGCAATTCGATGCGGCGGAGGTGGTTCGCCTGAAAGACGATCAGGCGATGCTGCCGGGCTTCGGCGATTCGCACCTGCATTTCTACGCCTACTGCCAGACGCTGACCACGGTGGATCTGGCCGGGGCGACGACCAAGGCCGAGGCATTGAAGCGGCTTTCCGACAAGGCGAAGGAAACGCCGGAGGGCATGTGGATTAAGGGGTCGAACTTCGACCAGTCCAAGTGGACCGACTGCGAAGACCAGATTCCGACAAAAGAAGACCTGGATAAGGCAAGCGATAAGCATCCCATCGTTATCAAGCGCTGCTGCCTGCACACCGCTGTGGCCAATACCATGGCGCTGGAAAAGGCCAACGTAGGTAAAAATTACGATTTCGGCGTAGGTGGAAAAGTGGAGCTTGATGCCGACGGAATGCCCAACGGTATCCTGAGAGAGCAAGCCTCGAAAATTTACGACGAGCTGATTCCCGATCCGCTGAAAGACCCGGCGGTAAAGAAGGAACTGATGCTGAAGGCGCTGAAAGATGCATCCGCAAAGGGTGTTACCATGCTGCACACCTATGCGGCAGAAATCTGGAAGTACACCGAAAACTTCGACGATTACGCGGCGCTGGATAAGGAAGGGCTGCTGCCCGTGCGCGTTACCATCTGCCTCGACGAGCTGTTCGAAAAGCCCGTGCTGACGAAAGAAGAAAAAGAAGATCCGAAGCGCAAGGTGCAGTACGGTACTTATAAAATCTTTGCCGACGGCTCTTTGGGTTCGCGTTCGGCGGCGCTGTTAGAGCCGTATAACGATGCGCCCGACAGCAAGGGCATTATGGTAATCGACCAGGATGGCTTAAACGAAAAAGTGCTGCGCGGCTACGAGCAGGGCCTGCAGCCGGCCATCCACTGCATCGGCGACGGTGGACTAGACGCTGTACTCACTGCCATCGAATACACCGTAGAAAAGAGCCGCGAGCACGGCATGACTGAAGAGGAGCAGAAAGCCCGCCTGCCCTTCCGGCTGATCCACGTGCAGATGGCAAACGAGGAGTTGATCGCCCGCATGAAGAAGCTGCCGCTGATTTTAGACATCCAGCCGGTATTCCTGATCACCGACCTGCACTGGATCGAAGAGCGCATCGGCGCAGAGCGGGCCAAGTACAGCTACATGTGGAAGCGCTACCAGGACGAGGGCTTTATCCTGACCGGAAGCTCCGACTGCCCGGTGGAAAGCTACGACCCACGCTTTGGCATCTACGCTGCAGCCACGAGAAAAGACCTTGCAGGTTATCCCGAGGGCGGCTACCATTCCGATCAGCTGGTATCCCTCTACGATGCCGTGGCGATGTACACGAAGAACATCCCTTACGCCAACGGCGAGCAGGAGTATATGGGAACCATCGAAACCGGAAAATTTGCCGATCTGGTAATCGTGGACCGCGATATCTTCTCGCGTCCGGCGGAAGATATTTTGAACATGAAAGTAGAAAAGACATATCTTGCGGGAGATGAAGTATATTCTGCAGAATAGGAGGAAATTATGCGTTTACAGTCCTTTGAAGAAGTCAAGCAGCTGACGAAAGAGATGGTGCAGATTCCCAGCATCAACAAAGAGCCGGAAGGCGAAACGAAGGTTGCGCAGTACGTATACGACTATTACATGAAGCAGCCGTATTTTCAGGCGCATCCGGAATACGTTAAAATATTCCAGACGAAAAACGACTTCGTGGAGCGCCACTCTACCTATGCGTTTGTAAAGGGGACAAAGGGAAGCTCCAACCGCACCGTTATCCTGATCGGACACATCGACACCGTGGGAATCGACGACTTCGGAACGATTAAAGAATACGCCTGCGACCCCGACCAGCTGCCGGAAAAACTGATGACGCTGCAGCTTCCGCAGGAGGTCATCGACGACATTAAGAGCGGCATTTACATGTTCGGACGCGGCGCGCTGGATATGAAGGCGGGCGTGGCTGGCCACATGTATATCATCAAATATTTCTCCGAGCATCCGGAGGAGCTTGACGGAAACATCATCGCCATCGCCGAATGCGACGAGGAAGACAATTCCAAGGGCATTATCACGGCGCTGGACGAGCTGGTGGAGCTGAAAAAGACCCAGGGCTTCGAGTATGTAGCCTGCATCAACGCCGACTATTCCACCAACTACAACCCCGGCGACGAAAACCGGTATCTGTATTACGGAAGCATCGGCAAGCTGCTGCCCACCTTCGTGGCTTTTGGAAAGGAAGCGCACGTGGGGCAGGCCTTCAGCGCGCTGGACCCCAATCTGCTGATTGCGGAAATTACGAGAAAGATGTCGCTGAACACGGAGCTTTGCGACATCGCCCAGGGAGAGGTCACCATCCCGCCGATTTCCTTAAAGCAGATGGACACCAAGCCCGCCTATACAGTACAGACGGCCCTCGTAGCCATGGGATACTACAACTTCTTTACCCACGGCATGAACCCAGGCCAGGTTATCGAAAAGTGCAAGGGCGTGGCACAGCAGGCCTTCGACGAGCTGATCGTCTATCTCAACGACCAGTATAAAAAGTTCTGCGAATTGTCCAGGGTAGAATATGTTAAACTGCCCTGGAAGAGCCGCGTCTATACCTGGAAGGAATTTTACAATGAGCTTGCAAAAGCCCACGGCGAGCCCTTTAAAAAAGCCATCGGCGACTTTGCCGCAAAGCTGCAGGCCGAGGAGCCGACGCTGGACCTGCGCCTGTTCGGGCTGCGGGTGGCAGAAGAAGCCTGGAAGTGGTCGGAGGATAAATCCCCGGCAGTGGTGGTGTTCTTCGGTTCGATTTACAGCGCCAACATCGAGATGACGAGAAATACGCCGGCAGAGCGGGCTCTGCTGGATGCAGTAGAGGCAGCGGTCGAGGTGGTGCGCCCCGAGGCGGAGCGCCAGATCAAGACCCGCATGTTCTACCCGTACATCTCCGACTCGAGCTTTATGGCGGTCTGCGGCGACCCGTCCACCATTGATGCGCTTAACGATAACATGCCGTCCAACCCGGCGAAGTATTATCACGATATCGAAAAGATCATGCAGATCAACGTTCCTGTAGTCAACATCGGAACCTTTGGCCGCGATGGCCACATGCTGACCGAGCGGGTGGACATGAAGCACACCTTCGAAAACGTGCCCAATCTGACCTACGAAACCGTATGCCGCCTGCTGGGCTAACGCAACGGGGCATCCTTGCAGGAGAAATGACATTTTCCGGACATAAGCTTCGATTTTTATGTCAATAAATGCAGAAACAAAAGCAGGGCTGCGTTTTGGCGCAGCCTTGCTTATTGTCAAAAAACGAGGATAAAACGGTCCGGAAATGGAGAAAAAAAGAGAGAAAGGAACGGAGCAACCATGAATTACGAGGAAAGGAAGGCGCTTGGGTTTTCCGTGATCGACGCGCATCACAGTGAAGCGGTGGCCCTCAGCGATGCGCTGGCCGACGAGCCGGAGCTTTCGGGGCAGGAGTACAAATCCTCGGCAAGGCTCGCAGCGTATCTGCGGGACCAGGGCTTTTCTGTGGAACAGCCCTTTGCCGGCTACGAAACGGCGTTTCTTGCGAAAAAGGGGCCGGATGTGCACCGGAGGAAAATCGCGCTTTTAACCGAATACGACGCGCTTGAAATCGGCCACGCCTGCGGGCACTGCGTCAGCGCAGCCATCAGCGTTTTAGCCGGGCTTGCCATTTCGGAGCTTGCTGAGGAGCTCAATGTCGACGTTCACATCGTGGGCACACCAGAGGAAGAAACCTACGGGGCCAAGTGCAATATGATCGCTGCCGGGGCCTTCGACGGCTACGATATGGCGATGATGGTGCACCTTTACAACCGCAACCTGACATTTACAAAGCTGCTGGCAAAAGATTCGTACCGCTATTGTTTTTACGGAAAATCAGCCCATGCGGCGGCATCTCCCTGGGAGGGCGACAATGCGCTAAACGGCCTGCAGCTGATGTTTCACGCGGTGGACATGCTGCGGCAGCACCTGCGGCCGGATGTCCGCATTCACGGCGTCATCTGCGAGGGCGGCATGGCCCCCAACATCGTGCCGGAGAAAGCTTCGGCGGAATTTTATATCCGGGCGCTTTCAAGAGATTACCTGAACGAAGTGGTCGCCAAAGTGGATGACTGCGCAAGAGGCGCAGCGATAGCCACGCAGACGCGGATGGAGCGGGAAGTCACCGGAGGCGCTTACGATAATCTAAAGAACAACGCTATCGGGCTTGCAGCGCTGGAAGAAGGCTTTGCAGAGCTCGGGCTTCCGCTGGACCGGGAATTCGATGAGATTTTCGCTTCGACCGACGCAGGAAACGTCAGCATGCTCTGTCCGACGTTTCATCCCACCATCGCCATTGCGGAGCCGCCGGTGGCGCTGCACAGCAAGGAATTCGAGGCCTTGGTGAAAACGCCGCGAGCGCACGAAGCCATCGCGCAGGGAGCGAAGCTTTTGACGCTGCAGGCGATCAAACTGCTGGGCGATGAGGAGCGGTTTGCGGCGATGAAGGCGGACTTCGAACGCGGAAGGTAGGTCTTTTGTAACAAGTTGCGTTATTGTTGTATTATGTACTGAGGAGAACATTATGAATCAGAAAAAAGGCCAGTGGGGAAGCAATTTCGGCTTTCTCATGGCAGCGATAGGCTCTGCGGTAGGGCTTGGAAACATCTGGGGCTTTTCGTATAAGATGGGGAAGGCGGGCGGATTTGCATTCCTGCTGATCTACCTGATCATCGTCGTCTTTGTCGGATATGTGATTATGGTTTCGGAGCTGGCCCTGGGGCGCAGCGCCGGCAAAGGCGTGGTACACGCTTACCGCGCTATCGGCAAGCGCTATACGTGGATCGGCATGATGGGGGCGCTGTCGCCCTTCCTGATTTTAGCCTTTTACAGCGTGCTGGGCGGTTACTGCCTGCGCTATGCCGCGGGCAACATCGGCGACCTTCTGGGACTTCCCTTTGGAACGGGCGGAGCCGGTGCCATGGGCGCGGAAGCGGCCAGCGCTGCCAGCAACGACTTCTTTTTCCGCTTTGTTGCAGATCAGCCGTCGGCCATCGGCTATCACCTGCTGTTTATTGGCTTAACCATTCTCATCGTGGTGGGCGGCGTGTCGAAGGGCATCGAGTCTTTTTCCAAAGTGGCGATGCCGGCACTGTTTATCATGCTCTGCATTACCATCGTGCGCAGCGTAACGCTGCCGGGGGCTGCGGAAGGCCTGCGCTTTATGTTTCAGCCGGATTTCCGGGCCTTTCAGGGTACCGGATGGATCAGCGTGCTTGCCATTGCCGGCGGGCAGGCCTTCTTTTCGCTGTCTCTGGGCATGGGCATTATGGTAACTTACGGCTCCTATCTCTCAAAGAACGAGAACCTGGAGCGCAGCGCCCTGATTATCCCCATCGCCGACACGGTGGTCGCCATCATGGCGGGGCTTGCCGTTATGCCGGCGGTATTTGCCCTGGGCATGGAGCCGGACTCCGGCCCCATGCTGCTGTTTGTTACGCTGCAGGCGGTCTTTTCTTCTATGGGAACCATCGGCCCGCTGTTCGGTTTTTTGTTCTATACGCTGGTGTTTATCGCGGCGATCACCTCCTCGATTTCGATTTTAGAGGCTGTCGTATCACCCTGGATGGACTGGACCGAAGAAAAATACGGTACGGAGCGGGTATCGCGTAAAAAGGCGACGCTGATCGTCGGAGGCGGGGCTCTGCTTCTGGGATGTATCGTCGCGGCGGATGGTCTGGGAACCACCGGCATCTTCCAGCCTCTGGGATTCTGCTGGCTGGACTTTTTCGACCTGCTTTCCGAGGGCTTTATGATGCCGCTGGGCTCCATGATGACTGCGGTGCTGCTGGGATGGCTGATCGGGCCAGAGCGCGTCATTAACGAGGTGGAAATCGGAAGCGAATTTCGCACCAAGCGGTTTTATATATTCTGCCTGCGCTTTGTTACTCCGTTCGTCATGCTGCTTGTCCTCATCGGACAGATCGACCAGTTCTTCCACCTGGGAATTTTCTGATTTTTGTTCTTCTGTGCGCCCGCAGTCGATAGAATAGCTGTAAGGCCTGCGAAAGATGCGGCCGCGTTACAGGAGGACATTGATCATGTGGGAAAACATCGACAGGGCCATCGCGGCCTTTGACCGCGCTGTCTGGGGCTGGCCGCTGATTCTTTTGATTTTGGCCGTAGGCCTTCGGCTGAGCCTGCAGCTGCGGTTTGTACAGCTGCGGAGGCTGCCACACGCGCTGCGCTGCGTGTGGCGGGTAGAGGATGGTGCCGCCGGGGAAGTCAGCGGGTTCGGTGCGCTGTGCACATCGCTTTCTGCCACCATCGGCACCGGAAATATCGTGGGTGTGGCGACAGCCATTGCCGAGGGCGGGCCGGGAGCGCTGTTCTGGCTGTGGGCAGCGGCCTTTTTAGGCATGGCCTCCAAATACGCCGAAGGCCTGCTGGCCGTAAAATACAGAACCATCGACGCCGCCGGGCACGTGCTCGGCGGCCCGTTTTATTACATAGAGAGAGGCATGGGGCGCAGGTTTTGGTGGCTTTCCGGCAGCTTTGCCCTGTTTGGAGCAGGAGCGGGGCTTTTGGGCATTGGCACCATAACGCAGGTCAGCGGCATTGCCGAGGCTTTGCGCGGCTTTTTCGACCCGCAGGGCGCGTGGCGCGTGGAGCTTCTTGGCACCTCGCATTCCGCTGTGGCAGTCTGGACGGCGCTGCTCACTGCACTTGCGGCAGGAGCTGTCATCGCAGGCGGGCTTCAGCGCATTTCCGGCGTATCGGAGCTGCTCGTTCCGCTGATGGCTTCCGGCTATCTGCTGGCAACATCGGTGATTTTGTTGACGCACGCCTCCGATATCCCTGCTGCGATCAAAGAAATCCTCTGCGGTGCATTTGTGCCGGAAGCGGTGGCAGGGGGAGCCGCGGGAACGCTGCTGATGACAGTGCAGAAGGGCGTGGCCCGCGGCGTTTTTTCAAACGAGGCGGGGCTTGGAAGCGCACCCATTGCCGCGGCTGCGGCAGCGACGAAAGAACCGGCCCGCCAGGGTATGATCGCGATGGCGGGGACATTCATCGATACCTTTATCGTCTGCACGATGACGGGGCTTTCCATCCTCGTAACCGGGGCGCACCGGCAGGGCCTTGCAGGGGTGGCTGTTACGGCAGAGGCTTTTCGGGAGGGCCTGCCGCTGTCCGGCCGCGCAAGCGACGGCGTGCTGACCGCCTGCCTTGTATTTTTTGCCTTTACCACCATTTTAGGCTGGAACTACTACGGCGAACGATGTGTGGAATACCTGTGCCGCTGCCACACAGGCGGCAGTGGGGCTGCAAAGGCAGCGCTGGCAGCCTACCGCGCGCTGTATGTAGCCGCCGTGGCTGTCGGCCCCTTTTTAAGCGTAAAACTGGTATGGAATATTGCCGATATTTTCAATGCGCTGATGGCTCTGCCAAACCTGATCGCTTTGGCGGCGCTGTCCGGCGCTGTCTGTGCCGAAACCCGGCGCTACGAGAGCCGGCTGTATCAAAAGCAGATTATGAAGAGTTGGTGAAGCTGGTTGACAGAGAGAAAAATATAAGATACTATTTAGTAAGTCGATTAACAGTTAGTCGGCTTACTAATTTTTTGGGTGAATGCCATGGATAAAATACAAGAATATTTGCTTTTAGACGGACAACTGCATATGCTTTTATTTCGTTGCCGCTTTCGCATGGTCGGCAAAGAGCAAATACATCCGGGACAGATGGGGATTGTAATTACGCTGGCGCAGCAGGGAGGTTGCAACCAGAGAGCTTTGGCGAAGGCGCTGCGGTGCAGCGCAGCTACCATCGCCGTGTCGGTGAAACGGCTTGAAAAATCCGGCTATGTAAAAAAGGCGGCAGATCCCGACGACCTGCGCAGCACGAGAATTCTGCTGACAGAGCGGGGAGAGGAGCTGGCAGAAAGGAGCCTGCGGTGTGCCGAACAGGTAGCGGCCATGCAGCTGCAGGGCTTTGCGCCGGAAGAACTGGCGCAGCTTCTGAGTTTTCAGCACCGGATTCGAAAGAATATGGAGGACTATCTAAAAAAGAACAGCGAAGAAAGAGACGATTTATCCGAAAAGGCAACGGGAGAAAAGGGGGAGTGTACTTCGTGAAACAAATGTATTCGTATCTAAAGCCGTATCTGGGCGCCGTAGTGCTGGCTGTGACCTGCATGCTGGTCGATGTTCTTTCAGAAATATTGCAACCCGTGCTGATGGCGCGCATCGTCGGAAAGGGCATAGAAGAGGGCGATATGCGGCTGATTGCCACAACCGGGCTGATGATGGTGGGGGTAGCTGTAGTCTGCATCGCGGCAGGGATGGCCAATTCCCGCTTCAGCGCCATGGCGGGCACGGGGTTTTCCGCCAACCTGCGGCGGGCGCTCTTCGATAAGGTGCAGGAATTTTCGTTTAAGAACATCGACGCTTTTTCCACCGCATCGTTGACTACGCGGCTGACAAACGATGTTACCATGCTGCAAAATATCTGCGTCATGGGCATGCGGCTTCTGATCCGGGCGCCGCTGATGCTGGTATTTTCCGTGGGGATGGCCATCCGCATGAGCCCGTCGCTTTCCTGGGTGCTGGCAGTGGTAACGCCGGTGCTTCTGATAACGGTAGGCTTTATCGTCCGGCAGGGGATGCCACGCTTCGAACAGATGCAAAAGGGTATCGACCGGGTGAATCAGACAGTGCAGGAAAACGTAACAAATGTCCGCGTGGTAAAATCCTTTGTGCAGGAAGAATTTGAAAAAGAGAAATTTGCCCAGGCCAACGACAACCTGATGCAGCGATCGCTTTCCGCCATGAATTTGGTGATTTTCACAATGCCGGTGATGATGCTTCTGATCAACGGTTCCATCATCGCCGTCCTCTCTATCGGCGGCCGGAAAATCATCGCCGGGGAACTGGATGTAGCTACGATGACAGCCTTTATCAACTACATTTTTATGATTTTAATGTCGCTGATGATGGTTTCGATGCTGTTTATTATGCTGTCCAGGGCCAGCGCGTCGTACGTTAGAATTAAAGAGGTATTGATGGCAGAGGTAGATCTGAAGGAAGCGCCAGCCGAAAACCAGGTGGCCGGCCACACCATCCGCGGGCAGGTAAGCTTCGAGCAGGTGAGCTTCCGCTATAACGACAGTCCGGACGGCGATGATGTACTGTCCAACATTACCTTTACGGCGCAGCCCGGGCAGGTAATCGCGATCATCGGTGGCACCGGCGCGGGGAAAAGCTCGCTGATTCAGCTGATTCCCCGCTTGTACGATGCGACCGGCGGCAGCGTAGCCATCGACGGCATCGACGTGCGCGACTATCCGCTGCAGGAGCTGCGCTCGCAGATCGGCATGGTGCTGCAAAAAAATACTCTGTTTTCCGGAACCATCAAGGACAATCTGCGCTGGGGCAGGGAGGATGCCACAGACGAAGAAATCCGCCAGGCAGCGGAGGCGGCCTGTGCTGCCGATTTTATCGAAAGCTTTCCCGACGGGTACGATACCTGGATCGACCAGGGCGGCGTCAACGTATCGGGCGGGCAGAAACAGCGGCTGTGCATCGCCAGGGCCATGCTGAAGAAGCCGCCGATTCTCATTTTGGACGACAGCACCAGCGCCGTGGATACGGCGACGGAAAGCCGCATACGTCGAGCCTTTCACACAGTGCTTGCCGATACGACGACCTTTATCATCGCACAGCGCATCAGCTCTGTGCAAGAGGCGGATCTGATTCTCGTGTTGGACGACGGGCGGATTGCAGGCATGGGGACCCATCAGCAGCTGCTGAAAGAGAACCGGGAGTACAGAGAAATTTACGAATCGCAGATGGGAAAGGAGGCGGAGGCATAATGACGCAGACAAGAGAGGAAAAAGGAGGCCGGCACGGCGGGCACAGGGGACCGGGCGGTGCGGCGATGATGGTGGAAAAGCCGCAGAGCATACGGCGCAGCCTGACTTTTTTGTGGAAGTATCTGCAGCACCGAAAAGGCCTCTTAGCGCTGGCCTTTGCCATGGTTTTGCTCAATACGGGGGCATCTTTGGCCGGAACCAACTATCTGCAGCCGATCATAGATAACTTTTTAGACCCTGCGACAGCCGCCGCCGGAGCAGCGGCCAGGCTTTCCGGCCTTGCCCGCGGCGTGGCGGTGCTTTCCTGCATCTACCTGGTTTCCGTAGTGGCATCGTATTTGCAAAGCCGCCTGATGGTGAGGGTATCGCAAACGACCATCAACCAGGTGAGGCGGGATTTATTCAACCACCTGCAGGGGCTTTCCGTGCGGTATTTCGACAGCCGCACCACCGGCGATGTGATGAGCCGGTTTACCAACGATGTAGATACGCTCAACGAGGCGCTGCAAAACGGCCTGACGACGCTGTTTTCCAGCTCCATTACCGTAGCGGGGATTTTCGGGTTGATGCTGTGGAGAAGCCCGCTGCTTACGGTTTTGGCGCTGTGTTCCGTTCCGCTGACGCTTCTTGCGACAAAGAATGTAATGAAGCTGTCGCGCAATTATTTTCAGGAGCAGCAGCGTTGCCTGGGCGAGGTCAACGGTTATATCGAAGAGATTATGAGCGGGCAGAAGGTGGTAAAGACCTTCTGCTACGAGGACCGCGCCAGGCAGGAGTTCTACCGCAGAAACGAAGCGCTGAAGACCGCGGCACAGACGGCCCAGGGATATGCGGGCATGATGATGCCGCTGGCGAGGAATATCAACAACGTAGCCTATGCGGTCATCGCTGCGGTGGGCGGCCTTTTAACGATATTCGGCAGCATGACCGTGGGCAGCCTGGTGGTATTTTTACAATTGGTACAGAGTTTCGGCCGGCCCTTAAACGAGCTGTCCAATCAGTACAATGCCGTGGTAACGGCGCTGGCCGGAACAGAGCGCATCTGCGACGTGATGGAACAGAGACCGGAAACCGAAGAAGAAAAACGCCGGGCATCCGAGCCGGAAATTGTGCGGGAAGGCGGCCTCTACAGCCTGGCCTCCGACGGGCGCGGACAGTTCTTCTGGCAGAATGCGACGGAGCGCAGGCCGGTGCGCGGCGACGTGCGCTTTGATCAGGTCGCGTTCGGCTACGATAAAAACAAGCGGATTTTAGACGGGATTTCGCTCTTTGCCAAGCCGGGGCAAAAAATAGCCTTTGTGGGTTCGACCGGCGCGGGCAAGACGACGGTCATCAACCTGCTGACCGGATTTTATGAAATCGACAGCGGCTCCATCACCATCGACGGCATCGACATTTCGCGCATCCGCAGGGAAGAGCTGAGGAATGCCATGTCCGTGGTATTGCAGGATACTCACCTCTTTACGGGCAGCATCCGCGATAATATCCGCTACGGGCGGCCGGAAGCTACCGACAGCGAAGTGGAGCAGGCAGCCAGGCTTGCCAGCGCTGACGGCTTTATTCGAAGACTTCCCCAGGGCTACGATACCATCATCGAAGGCGATGGCGGCAATCTCAGCCAGGGGCAGCGCCAGCTTTTGAATATCGCCAGGGCAGCCTTGGCCGATGCGCCGATTCTGATTCTGGACGAAGCCACGAGCTCTGTCGATACCAGGACCGAACGCCACATCGAGCGGGGGCTGGATCGCCTGATGGAGGGGAGGACGACTTTTGTGATCGCTCACCGCCTTTCCACAGTGCGCAATTCCCAGGCGATTCTGGTTATGGAGCAGGGCCGGATTATCGAGCGGGGTACGCACGAAGACCTGCTTGCGCTAAAGGGACGCTACTACCAGCTTTCGACCGGAGCGGTGGAGCTGGACTGATAAAACGACAGGCAGACAGGCCCTGTCCGGGGCATGCGGAATATCCTTCCGCTACCCGGGCAGGGCCTGTCTTTCGTGTTTATAAGAAAAGGAGTGAGTTTCTCAAAATTTACATCGCTGAGTGCGCTGCTATACCAGATGGCAGGCGACAAAGCGGTTCGGTTCGACCTCTTTCAGTTCCGGCGCTTCGGCGGCACACCGCTCTGTGGCCAGCGGGCATCGGGTTCTGAAATAGCATCCGCTGGGCGGATTGACCGGGCTGGGAATTTCGCCGGTCAGCATGTCCTTGGCTCCCTTGCGCTTTTCCGGGTCGGGCAGGGGAACTGCCTCTAACAGGAATTTCGTGTAAGGATGCATGGGACTGGCGTAGATTTCCCGGGTAATCCCTAACTCGCAGATTTTTCCGAGAAACATAACGCACACGCGGTCGGAGAGGTATCGGACTACGGACAGGTCGTGAGAGATAAAGATATACGTCAGGTTTCTCTCGGCCTGCAGATCGCCCAGAAGATTTAAGATCTGAGACTGAATAGATACATCCAGGGCAGATACGGGCTCGTCGCAGACGATCAAGCGGGGATTGAGAGCCAGCGCCCGGGCGATGCTGACGCGCTGCCTCTGGCCGCCGGAAAACTGGTGGGGATATCTGTACATAAATTCCGGACGGATGCCGCATTTGCGCAGCAGGTCCTCTACGATGGCGGTTTCTTCTTCCTTGCTTGCTGCCATTTTGTGCGTTACCAGCGGTTCTGCCACCACATCGCGGATTTTCAACCGCGGGTTAAGCGATGCATAGGGGTCCTGAAAGATCATCTGCATCTGCTTGCGCAGGTTGCGCATGTCTTCTTCCTTCTGCGCATTCAGATTCTGCCCGTCGAAAATGACATCGCCGCGGGTGGGTTTGAGAAGGTGGAGAAGCAGACGGCCCAGAGTGGATTTGCCGCAGCCGGATTCGCCGACCACACCTAAGGTTTCGCCCTCGTAGACCTGCAGATTGACATCGGTAACGGCATGGACGATGCCCTTGCTCTTTCCCCAGGAGCTGGATACGGTCGCAAACTCCTTTGTCAGGTTTTTTGCTTCGATCAAAACTTTTTTATTTTCCACTGTTCATTACCTCTTTGTTATACAAGAAGCATCTGACTTTGTGGCCGTCCTCTGTTTCGTAGAGGTCGGGCTGATACATGGTGCAGATCTTCATTGCTTTATCGCAGCGCGGACAGAAACGGCAGCCTTGCGGCAGGTGGAGCAGGTTGGGAACCAGGCCCTTGATGGTATAGAGGTGCTCCTTGCTTTCTGTCATCTTTGGAATGGAGTTCATGAGGCCGTAGGTGTACGGATGCATCGGGTGCTTAAACAGCTCCCGCACAGGGGCTTCCTCCATGATTTTGCCGGCGTACATCACGTAGACATAATCGCAGGATTCGGCTACGACGCCCAGGTTGTGGGTAATCATTACAATGGCGGTGCCCTGTTCCTTCTGCAGCTGGTTCATCAGGTAGAGAATCTGCGCTTCGATGGTAACATCGAGCGCCGTGGTCGGTTCGTCGGCGATCATCAGCTGAGGGTTGCACACCATGGCCATGCCGATCATAACGCGCTGCCTGAGGCCGCCGGACAGCTGGTGCGGAAAGACGGAATAGCGTTTTTCCGGCTCGGGGATGCCGACCTTGCGGAAGATGTCGATGGCTCTTTGCTTGGCTTCCTCCTTCGACACGTTTTTTTCGTGGGTCAAAATCGCTTCGGACACCTGGTTGCCGATGGTATAGACGGGGTTGAGGGAGGTCATGGGTTCCTGGAAGATCATGGAGACCTTGTTGCCCCGGATGTCGTCCATCTCCCTTTTTGTCTTTTTCAGCAAATCCTCTCCGTCCAGAAGGATTTCTCCTTCCACCACGCGGCCGGGATATTTCAGAAGCTGCATGACGGACATGGCGGTCATGCTCTTACCGCAGCCGGACTCCCCGACCAGTCCTACGGCTTCGCCTTTTTTTACGGTAACATCCACACCATCCACGGCGGGAACTATGCCTTTGGAGGTGAAAAACTGGGTTTTTAATCCCTTGATCTGGAATATTGTATCGCTACTGCTCATAATTTCACCGCCTTATCTTAGTCCTTGAGAGATGGGTCTAACTGATCCCGCAGCGCGTCGCCCAGGAAGTTGAAGGCGACCACCAAAATGAGGATGGCGATGCCGGGCGCAAGCGTGGGAATCGGGGCCTGTGTCAGGAATTTCTTCATTTCGAATACCAGAAGCCCCCAGCTGGTCGAAGGCGGCTGAGCGCCGATGCCGAGGAAAGACAAGCTGGATTCGGTCAGAATATTGCCAGGCACGTTCATGGTAAACAGAACCACTAAAGTAGACAGGCAGTTGGGCAGGATGTGGCGGATCATAATCGTAGAGCGCTTTACGCCGATGGATGTGGCAGCTTCTACGTATTCTTTTTCGCGCAGGGATAATACCTCGGAACGGACCATGCGCGCCGTGCCGGCCCAGCCGACAAAGCTGAGGGCGATAAATATGGTAAGCATTCCCTTGCCCAGGGTATACGAAACGAGCATAGCTAACAGCAGGGAAGGGAAGGCCATCAGCACGTCGGCGATACGCATGATGATATTGTCGATCTTACCGCCGATGTAGCCTGCAATCAGTCCCAGCGCTGTGCCGAGAATCATGGAAATCGTGGTGGGCAGAAGCCCTACCAGGAGAGAAACCCTGCCGCCGTACAGCATCCGGCTGAATACGTCGCGCCCTAAACTGTCGGTTCCTAAAATATGGCCCTCGCAGGGGTTGGAAGCGCGGTTGTACATATCCTGTACATTGGGGTCGTGGGGCGCCAGGAATGGTGCAAAAATAGTAGCAATAATAAACAATAAAATAATAATGGCGGAAACCAGCGCCAGCTTGTTGTGGCGGAACATGCTGAAGATCTGTTCCTTCAGGGTTTCGTCCGGCGCCAGTTCGGCCTCTGCTGTTTCTTCTACCACAGCAGGCTCCGTAGCGCCCTCCGGTATCCAGTCAGTCCCCTCCATGGAGAATCCGCTGACGATTTTATCTGCCAGAATATCGGCAGTACGGTTCATTTTATTCAATCCCATAGTGCGCCCTCCTATTGTTCACGGATCTTGGGGTCGAGGAACGAATACAGGATATCCGCAACCAGATTACCCAAAATAATAATCATCGTCGAGAAAATGACAGAACCCTGGAGCAGCGGCATATCTCTGGTATTGACCGCAGAAACCATCAGCACGCCGATACCGCCGATGCCGAATACGGTTTCTGTCATTACGGCGCCCGAAAGAAGGCTGGCAAACTGCATGGCCATCATGGTAACCACCGGAATCATGGCGTTTTTCAGGCCGTGCCTGACGACCACTAAGGACTCCTTAATTCCCTTTGCTCGCGCGGTGCGGATGTAATCGTTTTTCATAATGCCCAGAAGGCTGGAGCGGGTAAGACGGGCGATGGTGCCAGAGGAAGCCCAGCCCAGCACAAAGGCCGGCATAATCATGTGCTTCCAGGTGGTGTAGCCGGAAATCGGCAGGAGTCCCAATTGGGCAGAAAAGATAAACTGCATCAGCATGGCTGCCCAGAATACCGGCAAGGAGATGCCCACCAGCGAAAACCCCATGAGGAAACGGTCCAGAAGGGTATCCTTTTTAATAGCGGAGATGACGCCGGCGGGAATACCGATGATCCACGCCACGAGAGCGGCTGTGATGGCCAGCTTTACCGTATTGGGGAAGGCTTCGCCGATCAGCGTTGCAATCGGTCGGTTGAGCTTGTACGAGATGCCGAGATCTCCGTGAAGCGCATCTATGAGATAGCGACCGAATCGTACCAGAACGGGATCATTTAGTCCCATCTGCTCGGTAACGCGCTCAATGACCGCAGGATTGGCTTTTTCTCCCATCATAACAGAGACGGGATTACCGGGAAGAACCTGCAGCATCAGAAACACGACCAGAACCACGGCAATCATCAGTGGAATGGAGATCAGGATACGCTTGGTGATATATTTTCCCATGTGCTTCTTCTATCCTTTCGAAAATGTGTTCAGAACATGTGCTGAATTGAACGAGAAAGGGATTGCCCTCATAGCTGAGAACAATCCCTTTTTGATTATAAACAGTTAAGGTTGATAGTATAAGATGTATGGCTTCTGAATTACTCAGCAGCAACCAGTTCTACGGAGTAGTAGCTGCAGTCGCCCCAGCCCGCCCAGTGCGGTACAAAGCCCTTGACTCTGGGCTGTACAACTCTCGTCTTTTCCAGGTGGAACAGAGGAATCCATGCAGCGTCGTCCTGAATAACGATCTTTTCCAGCTCTTTGTACTCTTCCATACGTTCTGCTTCATCTACCATGTGCCGTGCCGCTTCGATTCTTGCGATGGCTTCCGTGTTGTAGTAGTTGAAAGAACGGGTCTTGGTGGAGGCGCCGGAGAAGAAGGTGTAGATAAAGTTATCCGGATCGTTGAAATCGCCCCACCAGGTCGCTTTGTACATCGGCAGTTCGCCGGTAGCGCGGACATCGTACCAGGAAGCTTCGTCCATCTGGTCGATGGTTACGTTGATGCCGATCTGGCCCCACTGCGCCTGAAGGATCTGTACCAGTTCCTTTGTATTGGCATCGTCGGAGCTGTTGGTAGCGATGGTCATATCGAACCCGTCAGCGTAGCCGGCATCGGCAAGCAGAGCCTTTGCAGCTTCGGGATCGTAGGGGATTTCGGGCAGGTCCTTGTTGTAGCAGAGCATGCTGGCAGGGTACATGCCGTGAGCGACTACGCCCGCGCCCTGATATAACGTATCCAGGATGGTCTGCTTGTCAACGGACATCTGCAGAGCTTTGCGGACTCTGACATCGCCGAAGGGCTCGATGTTTTCGTTGATAGCCAGGTAGCTGACGCCGAAGGTTACCTTGGGAACGATGCAGTCTTTCCACTGCTCGGAAGTGGTGTATTCCGGAAGCAGGTGGGGAGCGTTATCCAGGTCGAAGATATCGGTCTGGCCCTGGTCGAACATCATCCGCTCGGTTTCGGCATCGGTAACGACTTTAATCAAAACGCCGTCGATCTTCGGAGCGCCGCGCCAGTAGTCGGGATTGGATTCCAGGTAGATGTGGTCGTTGAGAACCCATTCCTTCAGGATAAACGGACCGGAACCGATGGTGTATTCGGGCTCAGAACCGAAGAAGGTACCGGTCTTGCCGCCGCCGGCTTCGTCGGCCGCATCGCAGGCTTCTCTGTTCAGGATAGACCAGGCGGGGGTGCTCAGCGTGGCCAGGAAGGGCGCATAGGACTCGGTGAGGACGATATCAAAGTTGTAATCGTCGTGAATGATGATGCCCTTGCCTTCCACTGTGGTGGCATTGCCATCAAGCACGTCCTGGGCGCCTACCAGCATATCCATCCAGGGGGAATTCAGCGTGTTTCTTTCGGGGTCCAGCATGCTGTCAACGGTGTAGAGCACATCGTCGGCAGTCAGCTCTTCGCCGTTGGTGTACTTGATGCCCTGTCTCAGGTGCATGCTGTAGGTTTTGCCGTCCTCGGAAATTTCGTAGGACTCGGCAGCGCCCGGGTTTAGCTCAGAGCCGCCATCCGGTGTGGATTCGGTGATGAGCAGGGTATCGAAAATGTTCATGGGAATGATATAGTCGGCCGTGGTCTGCCGCGGGTCGCCCGATTCGCACTCGTGGTCGTAGGTGATGCGGAGAACGTTTTCGGCAAAGCCGTCGTCGTAGCTTACGCCGCCTGTGCCGTTACCGTCGCCGCTGCCGCTATCGCCACCGCCGCAGCCGGTCAGACAGGTTGCAATCATCGCAGCAGAAAGCAGTGCTGCGAATAACTTCTTTTTCATTCTTTTGCCTCCTTTGCTTGTAGGTCTTTCGCAAATTTTTTCGGTTATATGAAGGCGCGTCGCTTTCTATGTATCCGCTTTCGGTGATATGCGACGGCATTCACAATTATATTACAAGCAAGGATTGTGCCAGAGAGAAAAAATCTGTATTGTGCGAATAATTGCAATGCTTTGAGGATTATGACAGCGTTGCGGGAAAAAGAAAAAGTTCGGAAAAAATAGGAGAAAACAGGATTAAATAAGATTTACAGCTATTCGGTGAAGAATTTATGATGGAAGTATGAAGGTGGCGTGATGGAGAAAACAAACGACCGCAAAAGAGCGGTCGTTTGTTTTTTTGGGGCAGGCATCAGCCATTGAGCCAGGCGCTTCCGGAGGAAGTAAGCCTGGTGCCTCCGCGCCCCTTGTCAATTTCGATCAGCGCGCGGGATTTCAGGGAAGCCAGCATATCGCGAAGCTTGCCATCGCTGATATTTATCCCGCGGTTTTTTAAGGTGTGGAGGATAGCAGAGCGTCCGATGCCGTGGGAGACGGCAGTACCGCTGGAGATGATTTCCAGCAGAAGCCGGTCCAGGTCCTGCATATTTGTCTTCGCTGTCCGGCACAGCGGCGCTGCCTGCCGGTATAAATAGTCGGGCAGGGCGGAGAGGGCATTGTAATAGGTTGCCGCGTTTTCCAGTTCGCGGATATTTCCCGGCCAGTTGTAATCCATCAGGATTTTTATTTCCTCTTTGGTTATGCTGCGCCAGGCACTGCCTGCAAAATGCTGCATCAGTTCGCAGATGTCCTCCTTGCGCTCCCGCAGAGCCGGCAGGGTTAGCGGCAGTACATTGAGGCGGAAGAACAGGTCCGAGCGGAAGGTTCCGGCGCTGACCGCAGCTTCCAGGTCCTTGTTGGTTGCAGTGATAAAACGCACATCTACGCTGATCAGATGATCGCTTCCCAGGCGCATAAACTGCTTTTCCTGTATGGCGCGCAGCAGGCGGGCCTGCAGGCTCAGCGGAAGGTCGCCGATTTCATCAAGAAACAGTGTGCCGCGGTTGGCCTGCTCGAACAGGCCGATTTTTCCCTTTTCCCTGGCGCCGGTGAAAGCGCCGGGGTCGTAGCCGAACAGCTCGCTTTCCAGCAGATTTTCCGGCAGCGAAGCGCAGTTGATGGCGACGAAGGGGCCGTTGCTGCGAAACGAGGCATTGTGGATGGACTGGGCGATCAGCTCTTTTCCCGTGCCGCTTTCTCCGCGGATGAGTATGGTGTAATCAGCGGGCGCAATCTGGCGGGCTTTGTCGATGACGGCCTTCATCACAGGGGATTGATGAACGATATCCTTAAACTGGTACTTCGCCACATATCCCTTTTTAAGATTCTGCCGGTTGGCATCGGCCATATCGGATTTATCCTGCAGGGTAATGTAATGGCCTACGGTTTCGTCCATCAGCATAAAGGTATATTTATTATAATAGTAATCCTGACCCAGTATTTCCAGCGTTTCGGAAGGCGTCTGGGCCCCGGTCAGAACAGGCAGGCCGATGTAATCCTGGATGTTGATTTTAGATGCGTCGTTGACCTGAAATACAGAAGCGGCCCTGGCGTTGGCATAGACGATGCGATACTGGCTGTCCACAAGCACCATAGCCATCTTGTTTTTGCTGGCGATGTGGTTGAGCATCTCGCTTTTGAGGTAGCTGTTGATGTAATTATCGTGGAACGACGTATTGGCCTCCAATACCGACTGGATGTGGCGGAACAGATTGCGGTTGATGATATCAATATCCAGGTCCAGCAGCTTCATCAGCGTGTACATGGTGTCGAAGCTGACCTTCCGATAGCCGATGTCGATGATTTTGTGGATATGCGGCGGCACCATCGGTATTTCGCCGGGGGTGATGGCAATGGTAAACTCGTCGTAGATGTTTGTGTGCTTGAGGGTTTTGTCGTAGGGAATCAGGTTGATATGCCCGATGCCCGCATCGTTAAAGGAAGCCACGGTTTCCAGGGAGTTTTCGTAGCTGTCGTTGACCAGAAGCACATTGCTGCCGGAGGGGATGGATTCGATTTTTTTCAGGGCGTCGCGTCCAGGGCTGCGGTTGACCTTGATAATCGTGGTATAATCGCTGACATAATTTTTTAAAATCTGGAAAGAAACCTCGTTGGCGGCTAAATAGGCATCTTCGCACAGCAGCGTATCTTCGCTGAAATCATCCAGATAGTAATTGGTGAATGTTATGTATCCCCGAAACACTTCTTCTAAATTCTGTAAAATATAGTTCATCGCTTCTGCGTTTTTGGAATTGGCGTAGATAATGCCTGCTCGTTTCATACTGGTTTGCTTCCTGTCTGTCGATTTTCTCACACTTTGCGGACAAGATTAAGTATATCATATTTCTGATAAAAGACAAGATAATAGGATTAAATAAGATTTACGCTGATTTGTTTTCGAGCTGCGGCCTTCGCAGCAGATGGAGGAAAGCCTGCCGCGGTTGCGAAACGCCCTGAGACAAAGCATTTTCCGGCAGAGCCGCAATACACGGTTTTTTCACGGGAATTTTACAAAGCCTATATAGGAAAGGAAGAAAAAATGTGATACACTTGACACGTATTAAAAAAGAAGAATAAAAAGAAGAAAAGGAAGTAACGAGTATGAGAAAGACAAAGATTATCTGTACCATCGGTCCGGCCAGCGATTCGCGCTCCGTACTGACAAGCCTGATGAAGGGCGGCATGAACATAGCGCGGATGAATTTTTCCCACGGGACGCACGAAGAACATCAGACCAAGATGGATTTAATTAAAGAACTTCGCGGCGAGCTGGGCCTGCACGTGGCCATCCTTTTAGATACCAAGGGGCCGGAGATCCGCACTGGCCGGTTTTGCCGGCCGGAGGTAGAGCTTTCCGAAGGGCAGGAATACACGCTGACCACGCAGGAGGTGGAAGGCGATGAGCACATCTGCGCTGTATCGTATAGCGGTTTGCCAAACGATGTGGCGCCGGGAAATAAAATTCTCATCGACGACGGTTTAATCGAGTTAGAGGTTTTGGCGGTAGAGGGAACGGAGATCCGCTGCGCGGTAAAAAACGCCGGCATCGTAAAGGACAACAAGGGCATCAATGTACCAGGAGTAAAAATCCATCTGCCGGCGCTGACGCAAAAGGACATCGACGATATTCGATTCGGCGTGGAAAACGGCATCGACTTTATCGCGGCATCCTTTATCCGCAAGGCCTCTGATGTCAAGGCCATACGGCAGGTGCTTGCCGAGTGCGGCGGCGAACACGTGTTTGTCATCGCCAAAATCGAAAACAAAGAAGGGGTGGACAATCTGACCGAAATCATGGAAGCCGCAGACGGCATCATGGTGGCTCGCGGGGACCTGGGTGTAGAAATCCCTGCGGAGCAGGTTCCTATTATCCAGAAAAAGATCATCCGCTGCTGCAATTTCGAGGGCGTTCCCGTAATTACAGCGACGCAGATGCTGGATTCGATGATGCGCAACCCCCGGCCCACCCGGGCGGAGGTAACGGATGTGGCCAACGCTATTTTCGACGGAACGGATGCGATTATGCTCTCCGGCGAGACAGCCTCCGGAAAATACCCAATAGAAGCGCTATCCACGATGGATCACATCGCCAAAACCACGGAAGCGTCGTGGGAGTATTATGAAAACCGCAGGCATCACGGGCAGGCGCGGATGAGCGTGGACAGCCCCACGCGCTCGATTACCAACGCCATCGGCCAGGCAACCTGTACCAGCGCGCAGGAGCTGAAGGCGACAGCGATCATTACGCCCACCAGCGGAGGAACCACGGCCTATGCCGTGGCGAAATTCCGGCCCAATACGCCGATTTTGGCCTTTGCCCCCACGCCGGCGGTAGCTCGTCGTCTGGCGCTGTGCTGGGGAACCATCCCTCTGCTGATGGCCCAGGTGGAACACGAAAATCAGATCTTTAGCGATGTAGTCGCCATTGCCAAGGGCAAGAACTACGTAGAGGATGGAGACATTGTCGTTATTACGGCAGGGCTGCCGGTAGGCGTAGGCGGCAGCACTAACCTCATGCGGATTCACACCGTGGGCGGAACGCTGTAACAGAGAGCAGCGCTCTCTTTTAGAGGCGGTTGCCGCACGATAAAATATGCGGAGAGGATGAAGCGATACAGGCGGAAGGAGTCGCTATGAGTGAATATCTGAAAACGCTGCTGATTATCTGCCCGCTGGTATTTACCGCGGGGTTTGTGGATGCGGCAGCAGGAGGCGGCGGGTTGATTTCTCTGCCCGCCTATCTCTTTGCCGGCGTACCAGTGCATACGGCGGCAGGAACGAATAAATTTGCCATGAGCATCGGCACCACTATGGCGTCGGTCAATTACATGCGCGCGGGGAAGGTGAATTACGCCACAGCGGTCTGGTCGATGCTGGGGGCTTTGTGCGGTGCGGCGGCAGGCTCAAGAGCAGCCACGCTGATCAGCGACCGGTATCTGACGATGCTGATGCTGGCGGTGCTTCCCGTGGTGGCTGTGTTTATCGCCACGAGAAAGGAGCTGCGAAGCGATGCCGTGCAGAAAAAGGAGATGAGTCGGAGACGATTTGCGGCGACAGGCCTCTGCATCGGCCTGTTTGCGGGCATGTACGATGGCCTGGTGGGACCCGGCACAGGTACCTTTATGATTTTGGCCTTTACCGGCTTTCTGGGGCTGGATCTCGTAACCTCATCCGGCTGTGCGAAGCTTTCCAATTTAGCTTCGAACATCGGTTCGCTTACAGTGTTTGCCCTCAACGGCATGGTCGACCTGCGGCTGGGGATTCCGGCGGCTGGCTGCACGGTGCTGGGCGCCTACGCCGGTTCGAGGCTTGCCATCACCGGCGGAGCGAAATACATACGGCTGATTATCTTTTTTGTTCTGGCTCTGCTGTTTGTAAAATTCGGATACGAACTGTTGCAGTAGGGGAACGCAGCGTTTTGTGCAGGAGAGGTGCAAAACCATCTGTTGGAAAGGAGAAGCTATGCAGGATATTTTAGTGGTAGTGGACATGCAGAATGATTTTATCGACGGGGCGCTGGGAACGGCGGAAGCGGCAGCCATCGTACCAGCTGTAGTGGAGAAGATCGCCGGATTTACGGGGCGCGTTTTGTTTACCAGAGATACCCACGGCGAGGATTATCTGGAGACACAGGAGGGAAGAAAGCTTCCGGTAGCGCACTGTGTTCGCTCTACGAAAGGGTGGCAGCTGTGCCCGGCCGTCGAGGAGCAGCGCAGGCAGCGGGGCCCGGAAGAAAGCATCGTATTCGACAAGCCGTCGTTTGGCTCGGAAGCGCTGGTGCAGGCGGTAAAAGAGATGGATGCGGAAGAAGCGGTAGGATGTATAACGCTGGTGGGCCTGTGCACCGATATCTGCGTAATCTCCAACGCCATGCTTGTAAAAGCGGCGCTGCCGGAGGCCAGAATCGTCGTGGATGTCTCCTGCTGCGCAGGTGTAACGCCAAAGAGCCACAGTACCGCGCTCAACGCCATGCGGGCCTGCCAGATCGAAATCGAAAACGACCGCTCCTAGAGAGGAAGCGGTCGTTGCAGTGCGGGTAAACTGCTTTTGCGGGTTTCGCCGCGGCGTTATTTATCCTTTTTAAACAGTACGCTTACGATGCAGCAGAGAAGCCAGCCCAGGCCGAAGATGAGCAGGGCGGCAAAGCCGATCCCCTGATTGGAGTCATAGTCGCGGGTGCGCCAGAAATACCAGTAGAGGAGGAAGGCGCCGGTGGCGCTCAGCATGATCGCCCCGTGGATGTTGCCCAGATAGCGCAGGCGCGGATCGCGCTCCTCGGCGCGGCTGCGGTTGTAGGTTTCTACATGGTATTTGCTCTGCTGCAGGCCGCCGTAGGTCAGAAGTCCGACGCCGCAGGCGATGATGAGAATGCCCAGGCCGCTGAGCAGATCGTTGCTCTGCGCAGCAGACAGCTGCCGTATCGACATACCTTCGAACAGATTCATAAGAATCAGAGCGGCAAAGCACAGCGCTGCACCGGTCGCCATAAATACGGGAAAGCGCTGTCGCCAGGCAGACAGGACGGATTCCTCGTAAAAGGGTTCGATTTGCGCATGCTGCCGGCAGAAATCGCTGTGCTGAATGCCGCCGACGATAAAGAAGACTACGGCAGTCAGAATAAACAGCAGGAATACGGCTCCCGACCAGTGGTCTTCCCGCGTCAGCGCATCGACGATTCCGCCTGCGGCAAAGCCTGTGATGCACAGTACCGTACCGGCGGTCATCTGTTTTGCAAACCGGTTCATATGCAAATCGTAACCAGCGGTATCCTCCTGCCTGGTCGCCCTGGCATCGCCGCGCAGCAGCGTATCCAGACTGCAGTGGAAGAGGTCGCACAGAGTAAGCAGCTTTTCCATTTCTGGAAAGCTGGCATCCGATTCCCACTTCGAGACCGACTGGCGCGAGACTTCCAGCCGTTCGGCCAGCTGCTCCTGTGTTAAATCATTTGCTGTGCGGTAGTATTGAAGATTTTCTCCAAAGCTCATAGTATTTCAATCCTCCTTTTGATGTTGTAACGAGTCTGATTATACGGAATCTCCGCCGCTATTTCCACTAACTTTGTGTTGCGTTTGACGATTTTGATGTAATTTTTCGGTTGCGTGCAGGAAAATCTGGTATAATAACGGGTGGTAAGGCGATGAAGGAGGCAGAGGATGGACAAGGATTTGATTTACGAGATACTGTCTGCCGTAGAGGAAATCCCGCGGGGAAGGGTAGCCACCTACGGGCAGATCGCAAGGCTGATCGGAAGGGAGCGAAACGCCAGGCTGGTGGGCAAGGTGCTCGGCATGGCGGAATATTACGGAACATATCCCTGCCACAGGGTGGTGGATCACGCGGGTCGCCTGGTGCCCGGCTGGGTGAATCAGGGCAGCCTTCTGCGCAGCGAGGGCGTTTGCTTAAAGGATGAAACTCATGTAGATTTAAAAAAGTACCAGTGGGAGTGCTGAGAAAGGAACCGATATATGGTATATACAACAAAATACGTTTCGCCGCTGGGAGACATCCTGCTGGCGGAACGAAACAACGCGCTGATCGGCCTGTGGTTTACGGGGCAGAAATATTTTTTAAGCTCCCTTCGCGAGGAACTTACGCCCTGCGATGATCGCCCGGTGTTCCGGCAGACGAAACAGTGGCTTTCGCGTTACTTTGCAGGAGAAAAGCCCTCTGCGGAAGGGCTTCCTATCGCTCCTGCGGGCAGCGAGTTTCAGCAAGCCGTCTGGAGGCTCCTGCGCAAAATCCCCTGCGGAGAGACGACAAGCTACGGGAAGCTGGCGAAAACAATCGCCGCAGAGCGCGGCCTTGCCAGCATGTCGGCCCAGGCGGTGGGCGGCGCCGTGGGGCACAACCCCATTTCCATCATCATACCGTGCCATCGCGTGGTGGGCACAGATGGCAGTCTGACCGGGTACGCCGGCGGCGTCGATAAGAAGATCAGGCTGCTGGCACTGGAAGGTGTGGAGGTCAGAAACGGCATTGTGACCGGCAGGAGAAATACGGAGGGACATATATAATGTACGAACTGATACAGGTGGCCGAGCGCAGCTATTACATTGAGAGCCCGGCGAAAATAGGGCTGGTCAGATTGTCGGAGCAGGAGGTCTGCCTCATCGACAGCGGAAACGACAAGGACGCCGGACGCAAAGTCCGGCAGATTTTAGATGCCAACGGCTGGAAGCTTTCTGCGATTTACAATACCCATTCCAACGCCGACCACATCGGCGGCAACCGCTACTTGCAGGCGCAGACAGGATGCCGCATCTACGCGCCGGGCATCGAGTGCGATTTTACGAAAAGCCCGGTGCTGGAGCCGTCGTTTCTCTACGGCGGATACCCTTGCAGGCAGCTGCGGCACAAATTCCTCATGGCGCAGGAAAGCGACGTGCAGCGGTTGACGGACGAATGTCTGCCCGAAGGCTTTGCGTGCATCGGGCTTCCAGGACATTTCTTTGACATGGTAGGCTTTCGCACACCCGACGACGTGGTGTATCTGGCGGACTGTCTGTCCAGCAAAGAGACGCTGGACAAATATAAAATCGGCTTTATCTACGACGTGGCGGCTTACTTAAAAACACTGGAAATGGTGAAAACCCTGCAGGCAAAGCTGTTCGTCCCGGCGCATGCACAGGCGGCTGCAGCTGCGGAAATCGCTTCGCTTTGCCAGTATAACATCGACACGGTAATGGAAATCGCCGACGGGATTTACGGGCTTTGCAAAGAGCCGATCTGCTTTGAGGCGCTTTTGCAGGCGCTGTTTGCAAAATACGGGCTGACGATGAACTTCGAGCAGTACGTGTTAGTGGGAAGCACCGTCCGCTCGTATCTTTCGTGGATGAAGGATACCGGCCGCCTGGACTGTGCGTTTGAAAATAACCTGCTGCTTTGGAAGCAGGCCTAAGGAGGAGTATATGGCAATCGAAAAAGTGAAAGACTATTTTAGACAGTACGGCATAGAGGACCGCATACAGGAGTTTTCCGTATCCAGCGCTACCGTGGAGCTGGCAGCACAGGCGCTGCACTGCGAGCCCTGTCGGATTGCAAAGACGCTTTCCTTCTCAGTGGATGGGCAGGCGATACTGATCGTGATGGCAGGCGATGCCAAAATCGACAATCCGAAATACAAGGCGCGGTTTGCGACAAAGGCAAAGATGCTTTCGCCTGAGGAAGCGCAGACGCTCATCGGCCATGCGGTGGGCGGCGTCTGTCCCTTTGGCATCAACGAAGGCGTAACGGTGTATCTGGACGAATCGCTGAAGCGCTTTCAAACGGTATTTCCCGCCTGCGGAAGCAGCAACAGCGCCATAGAGCTGTCCATCGGCGAGCTGGAAACCTATTCGAAAAGCACAGCCTGGATCGATGTGAGCAAGGGATGGCAGGAATAGAAGAAAAACCGAAAACGGAGTCTCTTTTTTAACTTTGCTCTTGATTTTTCAACGATTCTGTGATATTTTAGGAAAAAGAAATCCATAGGACAGACAACAGCTGTGAACGAGAGAAGTACCGCAGAGAAATCCAACGCAGGGAGTGGCGTCGCCGACTGAAAGCGCCATTTGTCGAGACTTGGCGGGAATAACCCTCGGGAGCTGGCACGCGAACCGGAGAACGCAGGCGGCAGCAAAAGGCTGTGGCCCGGCGTTGGGCCTTAGTAGCGGTAGCCCGGCGGCGACCGTTAACGCGCAAAAGAGGATGGCCCGGCCATGCGCAGGAAAAAAAACTGCGCGGCGGAGAGGGGCTTATCAAGCTGGGTGGTACCGCGGAATTATTTCGTCCCTGAAAGCAAGGCTTTCGGGGATTTTTTTTGCAGGAGGAAGACGTATGAAGATTACAGACGAACTTGTGGATTACCTGGGACAGCTGTCCCGGCTGGAGCTTTCGGAGGGCGAAAAGGCTGGCCTGAAGCACGATTTGTCGGATATTTTAGATTACATGGATCAGCTGGCAGAGCTGGATACCGCGGGAAAGAAGGAGATGTCGCATCCTTTCGATGCGGTCAACTGCTTCCGCACGGATCAAGTAAAAAACGGCGACGACCGGCAGGCGGTGCTCTCCAACGCACCAGCGAAGAAGGGCGACTATTTCAAGGTGCATAAAACCGTGGGAGAGGAGGCATAAGTATGGAAAGAGAGATGACGGCACAGGCGGCAGGTGCAGGCGACTTGCTAGAGCTGAGCGCGCTGCAGTTAGGTGCGTGCATACAAAAGAAAGAAATCGGTGTGGAAGAAGCGGCGCAGGCGTATCTCGACGCCATCGCGCAAAGCGATTCCGAGATTCATTCTTATATTACAGTGATGGAAGAAGAAGCCCTGCAGACGGCGCGGCAGGTGCAGAAGAAAATCGACAGCGGGGAGCTGACGGGCCCGCTTTCCGGAGTGCCGGCGGCCATTAAAGACAACATGTGCACGAAGGGAACGCTGACCTCCGCGGCTTCTAACATACTGTCCAACTTTGTGCCCCCCTACGATGCAGAGGCGGTGGCCCGGCTGAAGGAAAGCGGCGCTGTCATTTTAGGAAAGCTCAATATGGACGAATTTGCCATGGGCGGCTCCACCGAAACCTCGCATTACGGCATCACGAAAAACCCGTGGGATCTCAGCAGGGTGCCCGGCGGTTCCTCCGGAGGTTCGGCGGCGGCGGTGGCCGCAAGGCTTGTTCCTTACGCGCTGGGAAGCGACACCGGTGGTTCCATCCGCCAGCCCTGCGCTTTCTGCAACCTGACTGGCATCAAGCCCACCTACGGCGCGGTTTCCCGCTACGGGCTTTTAGCCTACGCCTCGTCGCTGGATCAGATCGGCCCCGTGGGACGCGACATAAAGGACTGCGCTGCCGTGCTCTCGGTAATCGCCGGAAAAGATGCCAAAGACAGCACATCCATCATCGACCGTGCGTTTGATATGGAAGCGGCGCTGTCCGGCAGCGTAAAGGGAAAGAAGGTCGGTATGCCTGCGGGCTATTTCGGCGACGGGCTTTCTCCCCAGGTGCGGCAGAGGATTTTTGAAGCAGCCGACGTGCTGCGCAGCCTGGGTGCGGAGGTGGAGGAATTCGACCTTCCTAACGTGGATTACGCGGTACCTGCCTATTATATCATCGCCTGCGCTGAGGCAAGCTCCAACCTGTCGCGTTACGACGGCGTCAAGTACGGCTATCGCAGCGCAGAAGCGGATGATCTGCTGGGCATTTACTACAAATCCCGCAGCGAAGGCTTTGGAACGGAGGTAAAGCGCCGCATTATGCTGGGCTCCTTTGTGCTGAGCTCGGGGTATTTCGATGCTTACTATAAAAAGGCGCTGCAGGTGCGGGGCATGATTAAAGCTGCCTTTGACCGGGCCTTCGAAACCTACGATATGATTTTAAGCCCCGTCAGCCCCACGACGGCCTACGAAATCGGCGGGCAGATCAGCGACCCCATCGCCATGTACATGGCGGACATCTATACAGTATCGGTGAACCTGTCGGGCATCCCCGCGGTAGCGCTGCCCTGCGGCAAAGACGACGCAGGGCTTCCGGTGGGCATGCAGCTGATCGGGCGCGCCTTCAGCGAAGAAACGCTGGTCGCGGCGGCCGCGGATTACCAGAGAGCTACGGAATTTCACAAGGCGCAGGCGCCCCATGCGGCGAAAGGAGGCAGAAGATAATGAGCAAAGAATATGAACTTGTCATGGGCCTGGAGGTCCATGTGGAGCTGGCGACGAAAACCAAAATCTTCTGCGGTTGCAGCACAGAGTTCGGCGGCGAGCCTAATTCCCACGTGTGCCCGGTGTGCATGGGGCTTCCGGGCAGCCTGCCCGTCCTCAATAAGAGCGTGGTGGATTACGCCATGAAGGCGGGAATGGCGCTGAACTGCGAAATTACCAGAGAAAACCGCTTCGATCGCAAGAATTATTTCTACCCTGACCTGCCGAAGGATTACCAGATTTCGCAGTTGTATTTCCCCATCTGCAGGGATGGCTGCCTGCGCTTTACGGCCGATGGGCAGCCGGCTGCGATCCGCATTCACGAAATCCACATGGAGGAGGATGCCGGAAAGCTGATCCACGATGCATCGGGTACGCTGGTGGACTACAACCGCTGCGGCGTCCCCCTCATCGAGATCGTAACGGAGCCGGATTTCCGCACGCCGGGGCAGGTGATCGCATTTCTGGAAAACCTGCAGCAGATATTAAAATACCTGGGCGTGTCCGACTGCAAAATGCAGGAGGGCTCCATGCGGGCCGACGTCAACTTATCGGTGCGCCCTGCGGGAAGCGACAAGCTGGGAACCCGCACGGAGATGAAGAACATCAACTCGCTGAAGGCCATCCGCAGAGCCATCGAGTTTGAGAGCCAGCGCCAGATCAGCGTCATCGAAGCCGGCGGGACGGTAACGCAGGAAACCCGCCGCTGGAACGACGACGAGGGCGAATCGAGGGCCATGCGCTCCAAGGAAAACGCCCAGGATTACCGGTATTTTCCCGACCCCGACCTGTTGCCCGTTTTTATCGACGAGGAGTGGTTCGACGCAATCCGGCAGTCTCTTCCGGAGCTGCCTCAGGAAAAGCGCCTGCGCTACGCAAGCGAGCTGGGGCTTTCGGCGGAAAAAGCGGCGGTTATTACCTCTGCAAGAGAGCTGGCGGCGCTCTTTGAGGGCATCACGGCCTGCGGGCAGGATGCGAACGAGGCGGCCAACGTGGTGGCCGGCGACGTGTTAAGGCTGATGAAGGAAAGCGGGCAGCCGCCGGAAGAACTGTCGGTCAGCGCGGAAAAGCTGGCGGCAGCCATAGAGCTGGTGACGGCCGGAAAGATCAGCCGCAAGTCAGAAAAAGAGCTGATCGAAGCCATCTTTAAGGAGGATGTGGAGCCGCTTGGCTACGCCGAAGAAAAGGGTATGATCGTGGTAGAGGACATGGACCTGATTTCACGCACGGCCCAGGAGGTGGTGGCCGGCTATCCAGCGTCGGTGGCTGACTACAAAAACGGCAAGGCCAAGGCCATGGATTTTCTGGTGGGCATGTGCATGCGCCAGCTGAAGGGCAAGGCGCGTCCCGAGACCATCAGCGGCATTTTAAAAGAAAAGGTCGATGCGGCGCCCATGCCCGAGGGCTTTGAAAACGCGGCGCCGGTCAAGGATAAGAAGGCTCGCAAGGAGGAAAAGCGGGCGAAAGAGGCTGCGGCGCAGGAAGCGGCACAGCAGGCAGAGGCCGCAAAGGCTGCAGCGGCGACCGCAGAGGCGGCAGCAAACGCTCAGGATGGCGAGAATCCGCAGGAAGCGGCAAGCGCCCAGGGCGGCGAAAGCCAGCAGGAGCGGCGCAAGAAAGCCTTCGGCGATGTGAGCTATGCTCCCATCCGGCCGGATAACCGCTACCGCAACCGCACCTGTGCGGACATCGGCCTTTCGGATATCGGATGCCAGGTGCGGCTGTCCGGCTGGATTGCCACCATACGCAACCACGGCGGCATCGTCTTTGTAGACCTGCGCGACCACTACGGCATCACCCAGGTGGTGGTGAGCGATGAGATGATCAGCAATTTAGGCCGCGAAACCGTGGTCTGCGTGGAGGGCGAAGTGGTGAAGCGCGACCCCGAAACGGTCAATCCCGCCATCCCCACCGGCCAGGTAGAGCTGAAGGCGGCAACGCTTTCCGTGCTTGGGCACTCCCAGAGAAACCTGCCCTTTGAGGTGGACCATTCCACAGAGACCAAGGAAGATGTGCGCCTGAAATACCGTTTCCTGGATCTGCGCAATCCCAAGGTGCATGAGCGCATCGTCCTGCGCTCAGAGGTCATACGGTTTTTGCGCCGGCAGATGGAAGCCTTAGGCTTTATGGAAATCCAGACGCCGATTCTGGCCAACTCTTCGCCGGAGGGCGCGCGGGATTATCTGGTGCCTTCCAGAAAGCACAAGGGCAAGTTCTACGCGCTGCCCCAGGCGCCGCAGCAGTTCAAGCAGATGCTGATGGCCTCGGGCTTCGATAAGTACTTCCAGATTGCGCCTTGCTTCCGGGATGAGGATGCCCGCCAGGACCGTTCGCCGGGAGAATTCTACCAGCTGGACTTTGAGATGGCCTTCGCCACCCAGGAGGATGTGTTCGCCGTAGCGGAAAAGGTGCTGTACGAGACCTTTGCCGCCTTTACCGATAAGAAGGTAGGAAAACCGCCTTTTGTTAAAATCCCCTACGCGGAGGCGATGCTGAAATACGGCACGGATAAGCCAGACCTGCGCAACCCGCTGGTGATCGAGGACCTTTCGGACTTCTTCGAGACGGTGGACTTCGCTCCCTTCCGCGGAAAGATCGTGCGGGGCATCGTGGTTCCCGGCTGCGCCAAAAAGCCGAAATCCTTCTTCTCGTCCATGGAAAAATACGCCACGGGAATCGGCATGAAGGGCCTGGGCTACATCAGCGTCAAAGAAGATATGAGCTACAAGGGCCCCATCGACAAGTTCTTTACCGACGAACAGCGCAAGGAAATCGGAAAGCGTATGAAGCTTAAGCCCTTCGATGTGCTGTACTTTATCAGCGATGAAAAGGCTCTGGTAGAGAAATATGCCGGCCAGATTCGCACCGAAGTGGCAAAGCGCATGGAGCTGATCGACACGTCGCGGTTTGAATTCTGCTACATTACGGATTTCCCGATGTTTGAAATCAACGAGGAGACAGGGAAAATCGACTTTACCCACAATCCCTTCTCCATGCCCCAGGGCGAGATGAATGCGCTGCTGCACATGAATCCGCTGGAGATTAAAGCCTATCAGTACGATATTGTCTGCAACGGTGTGGAGCTGTCTTCCGGCGCGGTGAGAAACCACCGGCCCGACGTAATGGTAAAGGCTTTCGAAATCGCAGGCTATACAGAAGAGACGGTAAAGGAGAAATTCAGCGCCCTCTATAACGCCTTCCAGTACGGTGCGCCGCCTCACGCCGGCATGGCCCCGGGCGTGGACCGCATAGTGATGCTGCTGGCAGAAGAAGAAAACATCCGCGAAGTCATCGCCTTCCCGCTGACCTCCAACGCCCAGGACCTGCTGTTCCATTCGCCATCCGAGGTAGAGGAAAAGCAGCTGCGGGAGGTTCACATCAAGCTGAGATAATGTTTTGGCTGCGGAGGAAAAATAACACAGTTGACAGTAGATAGAGAATCACCGATGAAACAATAATGACACGGCTGCCGGAAGCGCAGGCTTTTGGCAGCCACATGGGAAAGACAGGAGGCAGGGTATGAAACCATTTAAAATTGCGGCAATTCCCGGCGATGGCGTAGGCAAAGAGGTGGTCCGCGAAGGCATCCGCGTGCTGAACCACATCGCTGACATCGACGGAAGATTTTGCTTTTCCTTTACCCATCTGCCATGGGGATGCGAATACTATTTAGAAACCGGTGCCATGATGCCGGAAGATGGCATGCAGCTGCTTTCGGAGCACGACGCCATCCTGCTGGGCGCTGTGGGTGCGCCGGGGGTTCCTGATCACATATCCCTCTGGGATCTGCTGCTTCGCATACGCAAGGGCTTCGACCAGTACGTAAACCTGCGGCCGGTGAAGCTGCTGAAAGGCGCGCCCTGTCCTCTGGCGGGGGGTTCTCCGGAAGATATTGACATGATATTCGTGCGGGAGAACAGCGAAGGGGAGTATGCGGGCAGTGGCAGCTGGCTGTATAAAGGAAAGCCCAACGAGGTGGTAATCCAGGACGGTGTATTTTCGCGCTTTGGCTGCGAACGCATTATCCGCTATGCTTACGAGCTTGCCAGAGAGAAGAAAAAGAGCTTAACCAGCATCAGCAAGGCCAATGCCCTGAATTATTCCATGGTATTCTGGGACAGCGTATTTAGAGAGGTAGGAAAGGAATTTCCCGACGTGCAAACCCACTCCTATCTGGTGGATGCGGCCAGCATGTTTATGGTAAAAGACCCGAAGCGCTTTGAAATCGTCGTTACATCCAACCTCTTCGGCGATATCCTCACCGACCTGGGGGCAGCCATCAGCGGCGGCATGGGGCTTGCTGCGGGAGCAAACCTGAACCCGGAGAAAAAATACCCATCCATGTTCGAGCCCATCCACGGCTCCGCGCCGGACATCGCTGGAAAAAACATTTCCAACCCGCTGGCGACCATCTGGGCTGTGGGGCAGATGCTGACGCACTTCGGCTATCCGCAGTGGGAAGACGCCATCGTTTCTGCCATCGAAGAAGTGCTGGTGGCAGGGGAAGGGCTGACGCCGGATCTGGGTGGCAGCGCTTCGACAACGCAGGCGGCTGATGCTGTCATCAAGCGGCTTTCCATGCAGAGGTAACAGATCAGCAATTTTTCCGATACGCAATAAAGCCGGGAATCTACGTTTTTAGATTCCCGGCTTTATAACTCTATCTATACACTTTTATCCACTTTCAATTGTTTCACTTCTTCAAGAGAAAGTCCTGAAATATTAACGATTTCCTCTAAGGCATATTTGCCAGCCGCCAACATACGAAGCGCAACTTCTTTCATTCCTTCTTTTAAGGTCTGGTTTCTCATATCTTCCATAGCCCGGCACATAATCTCGATTCCCTCCTTGCTCTCTTTGAAAAATCTCACTCGGTCTGCCAATATTCCATAGTACATATCTGCTGCGTCTGTACAGGATATGAAAAAGGCAAGGCAAACCATAAAGGTCTGCCTTGCCCTTTTATCAATCGAATACTGCTCTGCTGAACAGGTCTAAAATCAAAGGGGTATCCTCACATGCTTTCTTAAACCGAAGGATGAAATTGGCTAACGCCTCTGCATCTTTGGAGTAAGCGCAGAACATACTGCCTTCAGGATCAAAGTTGATTTTTTCTCGCAAGTCGGAACACTTTTCCTCTAAGAACACCAGAGCCAGACTGCTCCAGTCATAACCATTGCCCTCAAAACCTTCGTCTGCACGAGTATCAAAAACTTTCTGCAAATACTCACCAACATTCAGACAAACAGAAGCGCTTTCTTCGTGCTGCACCCAGAAAAACGGGGCAATGTCCGTTTCAAATTGTTCTGTAATCTTCATTCTTTGTTTTCCTTTCAAATGTGAATTTGTCGATGCGGTTATTATATTGAACGCATGCGCATTTTCTGATAAACTACGAACTGGGGCTGCGATATGAGAACAATAGCCGAAGGGAAAATTTGTATTACTGAACGGAAAGCGATGAAATAAAGCTTAGCGCTGCGTTTCGGCTTTCTGCGCCCGCTTTGTTTCCTCGTAGTCCTTCAGGCTGGCGATGGCCTGCCTGGACAGCGGAATTAAGGCGATCATGTTGAAAACCGTCATCAGGCCGACCCCTACATCGCCCAGATCCCAGACAAAGGTATAGGCTGCCAGGCCGCCGATAAACAGCATAACCAGCGCCAGAAGCTTGTAAAGCGTCTGCGATGTCCAGTTGTCGCCGAACAGGTAGGCCACGTTGGGCCGGGCGTAGAAGAGGATGCCGATAAAGGTAGAAAAGCTGAACAGCCAGAGGATGGCAGCGATAAAGATAACGCCGAAGCTGCCCATGTGATAATCCATAGAAGCCTGCAACAGATCCATGCCGGCAAGGCCGCTTGTCAGCTCTTCCGGCGTCAGAAGCATAATCATGGCCGAACAACTGCAGATGACAATGGTGTCGATAAATACGCCGAAGGCCTGCAGCAGGCCTTCTTTCGCCGGATGGCTGATGTCGGCTGCCGCAGCTGCGCAGGGGGCCGAGCCGGAGCCGGCTTCGTTGGAGAACAACCCGCGCTTGGCTCCTTGCATCAGCACCGCGCCGAAGCCGCCGGCCGCCATCTGGCGCAGTCCGAAGGCCTCGGAAAAGATGCGCGAAAAGACCGCTGGCAGCTGGCCCGCATTTTTTACGATAACAAAGAGCGTAATCAGAAAATACAGCCCTGCCATGATGGGGACTATCACATCCAGCACTTTGACCGTAGCGTTTTTACGCAGGACAATGACAGCGGCAAACAGCACCAGCAGGAGCGTTGTGTACAGCGGCGGAATGTGGAAGGCGTTTTCAAAGGCAGAGGATACGGAATTGCTGATCACCTGGCTGATGCCGCACCAGCAGATCAGGCCGGAAACAGCAAATAAGATGGCGATCAGCGACCGCTTGCGCCCGCTGCCCTCCTTCACAAACAAGTGATGAATGTAATAAGCCGGGCCGCCGCGGTAGCCGCCGTAGAGGGGATCTTTTTCTTTGTGGAGCTGTGCCAGTGTAGCTTCGATAAAGGCGGTGGAAGAACCTAACAGCGCGGTAATCCACATCCAGAACACCGCGCCCGCACCACCTGCGGAAATCGCGGCGACGACGCCTACCAGATTTCCCATGCCCACGCGCGTTGCCGTAGCGATAATCAGTGCCTGAAGGCCGGAAATCGAACCTTCTTCAGCGGTGGTCCGCTTTTCTACAGCCACCTTAAACATATCCGGAAACAGCCGGAAGGGCAAGAACCGGGTGCGGAAGGTAAAATACAGGCCGGAGGGAATGAGGATTAAAACCAGAAGGGAAAGCCCCAGTGAGCTGCCGCCGGGCAGGGGGATGGTAATCAGGTCGCCCCAGAGACACCCATAGGCAAAGGCAATCAGCTGCTTAAAACAGGAAACAATAAACATGAAATAGAGTCCTTTTCTTTTGTGAAAATGATGGGGAAATGACGGATAAGAGACAGAACGGCGCTTGTTAGCCGCACCTGCTTTGGCGATTGACGCCTTGGCTCGTCAGCCGAAGATATCAACTTACCATACAGTATATAGCAGAAATGGAGATCTGTAAAGGGACAGATCAGGAGGAAGAAATGATTGTAAGAGAAGCGCGCAGAGATGAGCTGCCGGAGCTTTTAGCGCTGTATCTGCACCTGCACGAAACGGAAATCCCGGAAAAGACGCAGCATTTGCTCGATGTCTGGATGCAGATGACAGAGGACAGCGAGCATCACATCATCGTGGCAGAAAGCGATGGGCAGATCGCAGCTTCCTGCATTTGTGTAATTGTACCCAACCTCACCCGCAATGTGCGGCCCTATGCGCTGATCGAAAACGTAGTTGCCAGAAGGGAGCTGCGGGGGCGGGGCCTTGCCACCGCCTGCCTGCGTCGTGCGGAGGACATCGCCCGCCGGGCCGGATGCTATAAAATGATGCTTCTGACGGGTTCGAAGTCGGAAGAAATCCATCGCTTTTACCGCCAGGCCGGTTACAGCAGCGAGGAGAAAACGGCATTTGTGCGGAAGATAGAAGCACCGGAGAGAGCTTTCCTTTCATCGGAGAACGTTTCCCTTTCACAAGAAAATGAATTTCCACCGGAGTGGAACGAAGTGACGAACAATGCAGAGGCAAACGCATTCCTGGCGCAGACGGCAGGGCTTCACGATTCGGTCATCCGGCGCATGGATTACATCAGCGGCGCTTACGTGGACGAAGCGCGCAGCATGTACCCCATAGCCGACCAGCGGCAGCTGCGGATGTGGGTGCAGAGTCAGATGTGCGGCAATCTGTATCTGGTTTTCGAAAGGGTGAGCGCCTGCAACCTGCGGCCGCCTTTGGAAGACTGCACAGCGGAAATTTTGGACTGTACGCTGCTGTTTGAGGGCGGGCGTCTGTTTTTCTGCGACGGATGCTGTGAGGCCGCCGATTTGTCTTACGGCGGAACCTATGTGCTGGCGGAGCGGATGCGCTGGCGGTTTTTCCAGCCGTAGAATCGAGAGAAAAAGGGGGCTGCCATGATTATATCCGCTTCCCGGCGCACGGATATTCCCTGCTGGTACAGCGAGTGGATGCTGAACCGGCTGAAAGCCGGATGCGTCTATACAAGAAATCCCATGAACTATCACCAGGTATCGAAGCTTGTGCTGTCGCCCGAAACGGTGGACTGCATCGTGTTCTGGACAAAGGATGCGCAGCCGATGGAAGACAAACTTTCGCAAATTGACGCCTTGGGATATTCCTATTACTTTCAGTTTACGATTACGCCTTACGGAACGGCGTTAGAACCGGGCCTGCGGGAAAAACAAGACATCGAGGATACGCTGATCCGCCTTTCCCGGCGCATCGGGAGGCATCGGGTGCTCTGGCGCTACGACCCGATCATCTTCGA
>CATJIF010000017.1 GCA_949740445.1 uncultured Peptostreptococcaceae bacterium
CCAAAGCGCACAGCGACAAACTGCGTGCCGCTGCGGTCTTTATTTTTTACGCATTCGATGCGCAGGTCAGTGCTTGCTGCATCAGAAACTGATGCCACCTGACCGGTCACAGCAGTTCGCTGTTCATTGGAGATAACATCTGCCTGCGCGCTAACTGCTGCTTTAGAGTCTGCTATCGCCCCCGTGAAGTTCATCGCCGATTGCTTTTCTATGCAATCTTTCGAAGCTGCTGATTCTTCCGCCAGGAATTCCACGGCATCGCACAGCTTCGGCAGCAGATCCCACCGTCTGGTTTTGCTGACAGCATCCATCGCCTGGATAATCATTTCGCACACGCGCTTGCTGGCTCCCATGATGTTCGTGGGGTTGATGGCCTTATCCGTGCTGATGAGCACAAACCGCTGCGCCCCGTATTTCAATGCCGCACAGGCGGTCTGGTACGTGCCGATCACATTGTTTTTGATGGCTTCCTTCGGGCTGCTTTCCATCAGCGGCACATGCTTATGCGCTGCCGCATGATACACGATTTCCGGACGATAGGTTTCGAAGAGCTCTCTCATCCGCCGCCCGTCTCTCACCGAACCGATCAGCACGGACAATGCTACATCAGGGTATTTCCGACGCAGCTCCTGCTCAATGTCGTAGGCATTGTTTTCGTAGATATCGAATAGAATCAACCGCTTCGGCGCATGGCCGGCGATCTGCCGGCACAGTTCGCTTCCGATGGAACCACCGCCGCCGGTTACTAAGATGGTCTTTCCCTGCAGGGATGCAAAGATTTCTTCCAGCTTTACCTTCACCGGTTCGCGGCCCAGCAGGTCTTCTACGGCGACCGGCTTCATCTTGCTTAAGGCCACTTCCCCCTTCGCCAGCTGGTAGATGCCTGGCAGGATTTTCAGCTCGCATCCGGTTTCCTTGCAGATCTCTAAAATATCCCGCTTTTCTGCTCCGGAGGCCGTTGGAATTGCGAACAAAATCTGGTCGATCTTATACTTTTGTGCCGCCTTCATAATGCTCTC
>CATJIF010000018.1 GCA_949740445.1 uncultured Peptostreptococcaceae bacterium
CAACGAAGTGAAATCGGTCTTTATCAGCGGAAACTTTGAATTAGAAGAAAACGAAACGGTTACTGTTGCCGCTTTGGATTCAGGAGATGTTGAGTTTACAGATGACGATGATGTCACATATACCATCCGGACCGATGCATATGAAGATTACAAAAAAGCTGCCGATACCTTTGGAAACGGCGATGATGCAAAAGGATTTTCTTCCGTAAACGGCGATGATGATTATACGCTGGCCGTTAAACTCTCCGGAAAGAGAATTACCGGGTTATATTCGATTTCTACATGGAATGTAACAGAAGATAATCATCGTGCCAAGGTCGAAGCAGAGGATTTGGAACTGATCGAAGAAGATCACGAACTGTTAGGAGCTGAATTCGAAGAAGATAATAACGATGAAATTGATCTGACGAAGTTCGCGTTATTAGGTGTAGACAGCCTGGACGATATCCGCGAAGATAATATTGTATATGTGTACGAAGGCGACAGGTATATCAAGAGAATCGAAGTTGGCACACAGGTGGTTTCTGGTACGATTTCCAGAATCAATTCCAGTGGCAAAAAAATCACTGTTGCAGGAACCACATATGACGCATATGATGGAGAAAGCTTTACTTCAGAAGATGAAAGAACCGAAGTTGAAATTGATGGTGCGTCTTCCATCAGTACCGGTGATGAAGTAAGACTGTATCTGGATTATTCCGGCGATATCTTCTACATTGAGGTAATTGACGCTGATGCAGATTTAATGGGTATTGTCATTGATGTTGCCAGAAATGAATCCGGCTTAAATGGAAATGATGGTAAGGTAAAGATGTTCCTGTCTGACGGTAACACCAGAACCTTCAGCATCGACGACGACGATCTGGATGGCAATGATTTTAACGATATGCTGGCAGACGGCAGTATTACTGCCGGTGCAATCGTATACTATGGCCTGAACAATGACGGTCAGTTAGATGCGTTGGAACCTGCCGATGCAGCCGATAAGAGAACAGCCAGCGGCGATATCACATCGAGAGGCTACTTTGATGGACGCAGAATCGCCAGTGATGCTGTTATCTTTACCGCAGATAGGGTTTCCAGTGGAAGCGTGGACGTCGCAGAAAGCGACTGGGATGATGAGCTGGGCGTTGGCAAATACGACAATCTGCTGGGTAAGGACGATGTAAGCGCTGTATATTACTACGATTCTTCCGTTGGAACCATCCAGTGGATTGTAGTAGAAGGCGGCACAACATCTGATGGAATCTTTGCAGTTTATAACGGCTATGCTTCCATTGATGGCGATGCAGATTATGAAGTTTACCTGATGGTTGATGGTACTGCCACTACCTACGAATCTGACGAAAGAGGAAATACTCTGGTTGGAAACAATCCTGACGAAACGCTGTATGAAGTTACGCTGGACAGCAATGGCCGCGTTGATAAGTTAGAACCTGTCAGCGCAGATCTGGATGAAGATTATGCAACTGCGACCTGTGATGTTCTCAGCACAAACAGAATCAGAAACAGTGTCGTTACTTCGGGCGATGATACGTACACTTTAGACAGTGAAGTTATTATCTATGTCTGGGATGAAGATGATGAGGAATGGAGAAGAGGTTCTACTTCCGCCATCAGAAACGAAGACGACTATCAGACCGTATACTTCTATGATGTTGTAGATGCAGATAAGGTTTATGATGTTGTACTTGTAAAATAACAAAAGTATTTATAGAATAAAAAGGATGACCTTTGGGTCATCCTTTTTACTATTCTTCCTTATCAAAATTTGGTGCTCTGAATACTGTCCTTACAACTCCTCCAACTCCAACATCTGGTCTCGCTTTTTCTTCCGATGCCTGCGGAAGAACAGACCTGC
>CATJIF010000019.1 GCA_949740445.1 uncultured Peptostreptococcaceae bacterium
CAGTCTGTACAGAGCAAAACGCTCAGGCGAAAGCATCCGTTTTCCTGCGCGGTTTCCATCGTTCCTTGATATTTTTCTGCTGTGCGCCGGATGTTGCCAAGCCCCGTTCCCGGCACCAGCGCCTTAGAGGAAACTGCTGTATTTGTGATTTCTACCAGCACAAAGTGACCCCGCAATCCCATAAACATGTCGATGTGAGGCGTTCTTCGCCCACGTTGTTTCACCCTCCCGCATTCTTTGATCGCATTATCCAGCCCATTGGCGACAACTGTGCATATATCCATCTCGTCGATGGAAATCTCCCACGGCAAAGACACCTGGCAGGAAATCCCAATCTGCTGCTTTTGCGCCCATTCTATCTTGGCGCAAAGCAACACAGCCAGCGCGGGATGCTGCACTGGTGCCAATCCCTGCGCTGCTTTAGAAGGCCGCACATATGTTGGCGGCCCCATCGCTGCCCGGTGTCTGGCTGCTTCCTGCCGCCGCATGCCGGAAGCAGCGTCTTTCAGTGTCTGAGTATACTCGTGGGCTTCCTGGCAACGGCCCTGGGAAAGCAGGCCCAAAAGCACGATTAAGTGATTATCCATATCGTGCTGGATGGACTGAAGGTGCTCCTCTTTCTGCTGTACCTCTGCTGCATACTGCTTCTGTATTTCCAGGCGGCAACACAACGTTTCTGCCCTTTGCTTCTGTTCCCGCAGGGCAACGGCACCCTCAAACGAGGTCAGCAAAGCCCAGAGAGCAGCAGCGGCACAGACGACAATGCCCATGGCCTCAGGCATAGATATTCCTGTCAACGGATAGGAGCTTCCTGCCAGATCCGTGCGGTTTAATCCAAATCCGAAGCGTACCGCCCAGAAAATAAAACCACAGGGTAATAAAAACGCTGTTGCCTGTGCCAGAGTTATCGCCTGCAGCGCTCTGTATCGCCGGCCTGCCAGGCGAAGGCCCCGCCAGAACAGATAGAGCAGTACTGCCGACAGCAGAGTCTGCACCACAAGCCCAGCTCCCAGCCCTGAAATGTTGCTTGATGCCCAGCGCATGCACACCGCGGACATCCCTTCCACGCATATACTCAGAGAACATACAGTACATATCAGCGTAGCGCTTTCTGCCTTCCCCGCTCCAAACACCCGGGATACAAGCAGATACATCAGCACCACATGAACCAGGCGGCGCAGAAATACCGGAGCCGCAAAGGCCATGGCCGCCCATGTAAGAAAGCAGTGCAGGCTTATGTACAGCAGGCAGCCCGCAAAAGTGCAGTTGCGTTCTGCACAGCGGCTGCCGCACGCCGCCAAAACGCCGCCACATACTGTCTGTGCACCGCTGCTTTCCAGCCGGCGGTTTCGCTTTACCGCCTGGAAGAAAAAATCGCATTCCGCGCCGCACAGGCAGGCGTTAAACCCGATCCACCACATATAAAACACGCGAAAAGACATGCTCATGGCCGCAGCTCCCGACGCACCCAGGAAAGCAGCCTCTGGGAAAATTCCCGCTGTTTTCTTCTGGAAATCAATACCGTCTTGCCGCCGAATACCGATGCGGTTTCGCCCCGCCTGGCAATGACCTGTTCCAGGTTCACAAGATAGCTTTTATGGCAGCGGAAAAAACGGTCGTCCAGCTGTGCCTGCAACTCCCGCAGCGTACCGATGTAATCGCAGGTGACAGTTCTCGTATGGATGTAGACTCTGTGGTCCATCACTTCGCAGTAGAGGATATCCCTCAGCGCAATGACCCTCGTCTCCGCTCCGCAGGCCACTACAATGGTCTGGCTATCGCTTTGTTTCTTCTGTTCTGTCCGCTTGATTGCACGGTCCAGCGCCGGATACAGCATTTTGTCAGACACGGGTTTTAGCAGGTAATGTGCCGCATCCACTTCAAAGGCCTGCAGCGCATGTTCCGGATAAGCAGTGATAAAAATAACCTGGCTCTGGTTTCCTCTCTTACGCAGCTGTTGCACCACCTGGATTCCATTGCTTTGGGGAAGTTTCCAGTCCATTAAAACAATCTGGAATTCTTCATCCTCTGCCAGCAGCGCTTCGCCCTCCTGAAATTCCGATACCTGCAGAAAGCAACCGCGCTCTGAGGCATATCGCTGCAAGCGGCCACGCAAATCTTCGACCATATATGGTTCGTCCTCACAGATTGCAATCCTCATGGTCCCCCTCCTCACATCCATACTGCCTGCGCAATCGCTGATTTGTCATTTCGCTGAGAATATCTGCCTCTGCAACGATTTGCGTCCAATCCAGGGCGTTTTTGTCGCAGTAATCGGCGATTTTGATTTTAATCAAATGCACCGGGCTTTCCACCCGCGGCTTATAGACATCTACCTGCGCCACCGTAACCGGCTGCTCTAAAACCGGCTCTGTGATTTCCTCATCGTCTTCTATCCTGTGAACGCTGTCCTTCAGCGCTGCGCCCATCTCCCGCAGCAGTGCATAAGGAGCCTCCGACGGCTTTCTCCGGAGCATGGATGCGTCGGTGATTCCCGCGCAGATGATTGCTGCGCCCGCGAGTGCTGCACCGGCAAGGCCTTCCTGTCGCCATTTTCTTTGCATGCTGCCTTCTTTTGCTCTCCCGTAACACTGCAATTTTCCTCTCTTCGATGCTTCAGAGGAGTCTGTTTCTGTTATTATGGCATATTATTTGTCAAAAGCCAAGGGAAGGTTTTGCTTCCTCCTGTTCAGGACAGCCATTGTCAAACGTTTTTTTGCCAATGCTTTCTTCAAAAAATGCAAAGGAACAGCTCTCAGCAACGGATTGCTGTTCGATAAGCTATACCGCTTTACATTTCCATTGTCTCGTGGGGAACCTTTGCAAGAAAGTCCGCCTCCTCGAGGTTGGAAAAATACTCATGTACGGCTGTTTTCAGCTGTTTCAGCGAAATAATATCCCGCTCTCTTGGCGTATATTGACCGAACGGTGTAACAAGAGCTACGCGCTCAGTATTCGTGCACTCGGGATTGACGATCGCATACGCCCTGCGCCCGCCTATGTTGAACCACGCCTCGCAGACAAATTGATCTCCCAGTCCGTAAAATTGAAAAAATCCATCGTGGGATTGGAAAATCACAAAATCCTCTTTTCCCTCTGCAACAAGGGAGATGAAGTGATCCGATTCTTTAAAAACAATCCGCTCGATTTTTTCACCGCTTGCGGTTTCTACATCAGGAACACGCAGCACCCCGGTTTTAGGCCACTGGCCACTCATGGAAGAAAATACCACGTCAACGAAGCTTTTTATACCGTCCTCTGCGCCGTTGAGAATCCGCTTGTGGGCTTTGGTAATGGGCGAAACGTTAGTAATGGATGAAGCGGCAGTCTGACCGTCGGAAATGCTGAGTATAGGAAGCTTGTCATCTTCGATCCAGACAAACCCCTGTTCCGCCAGCCCGCAGTGCAGCAGCATTTCCCCGACATATGTTCCGAACACAATGGCAACATTCCACAAGATTTTTGCACCGTCGTCGTCGCCGTACTGGTCAAGATGATCGTGGTAGGCCCCAAGAATATCATCTATGCTTTTGGCGCTTTCTCTTGTATAGTCAAGCCCTATTCCGCTCTGCCTGGCATATTGTACTGCGTCCTCCGCAATGTTGCTGGCAATCTCGTTGAAATTTTTCATCTATAAACTCCTCCCGCATATCCTTACAGCCATAGAACTTCCCATTGATCGCTCTGAGTGTATCACGGCTGCACCGTTTATTCAACTGATTTTTGTAAAATTGGTGAGAGGGGCTTATCCGGCAGTATCAATCTTGAACAGGAATTTTTGAGAGAATATTTTATTCGCCGAACATTTCTGTCAGGATGTAGCTGACCTTCTCCGCTCCGGCGGCGCTCAGATGGTCGGTATCCATAAAATCCTCCGGGCCGAACATCTCCGGCGCCTGGTTGAAATCTACATAGTGAACATCCAGCGGCACGCTGTCCAGAAGCTCCGGCACTCCCGCCTTCATCTCCGACAGCACATAGCGGTTGTACTCCCTGGAAAACGGAGTAATCACCACCACCGGCAGAATGTCCTGTTCCGTTAAAAACGCAATGTACTCGCTGAGGATGTTCTTGTTTTCCTCGAAGCTTTCCCTGTGCTGAAAGATCTTGTTGTGATCCTGTGCCCGCGCCCGGCCCATGGCAAGACGTTCCCCTTCCGGCACCTGCGCCCAAGTGCGCCCTTTTAAGTCGAATAGCGTGCCCCGGGGACGGATGGCCGAGTAATACGTTCCGCATTCCAGAAGTTTCTGCACGGCTGCCTGTTCACAGGTACGTCTTATGGGCTCGGGGATATCCCCGAGCCCATCCCAAAGATCCCTTTGGGATGACGCCGCCCAGTTGTGTGCGTCCTGGAAGAGGGGATAATAAACGCGGGCGATCATGGTTTCCCGCGATACCTTGCTGCGGGATAAATCCTGATAGGCGATGTAATAGCCCATGACGATAAAGCAGCGGGTGAAATGCCCCTTTGGCGCTGCTGCCACGGCGCGTTTTGCACACTGAAAGTCGTAATAGATGTCCTGGGAGTGCATGGAGCAGTTGACCGCACAGCGCCAGGCGCTTTCCGCAATGCCGTTTAAGGCGTGGGAGGAGCCGGTAATCAGCGTGGAGCCCTCCGGCACCTCCGTACATTTTTGCAGCATGGCACAAAGCCAGAGGTAGTCGTAGTTACGGGAAAAGAACTGGGTGACCAGCTGGGATAATAATTGATCTGTATTGTATTCCATGGTTCGCCTCCGACGATATGGTTTTACATATAGTTTTATATCATGAGATTTTTAAATCGATCTACAATCCCGTCTGAAAAGGTATAATGTATTTTTTTCTCCGGTAAAGACGCAATCAGCCTCTTTATTTCCTCTGTATCAACATTGGGAATGGCAAGCCGGCTGATAATATAAGCCACTTGATCCAATACTTCGTCATTCCAGTCATACCGTGCAATTTCCTGTGTGCCAATGCGAATCCCGTAGCCCAAAAATAATTCTTTATGTTTTTTGTTCAGTGTCACTTCGCAATGATAGGCATTTTCATAGATGATATCCATTTCTTCTTTGGAACACCGGATAAAAATCTGATGTGTACTGGAAATTTCGCCATTGATATCCGCCACATCAAAACCGTAATCCCTGATCTTCTGTCCCAGATAGTTGGAGCAATGCAGCATATGACTCATATATTCCGCACCGTACTGTTCAAATTCCAGCAGGGCAAAGAGCAGGCAGACTTTTTGATGCATCTGAGAATTACGCAGGTATTTGGGATTGATATTCCGTTCCATTTTATCATGTAAATGCGCTTCGTTTGTCATGATAAGACCCGAGGCCGGGCCCGGAAAGGTTTTGTGTGTGCCGCCAAACATGACTACATTTTTCATGGTGCGGATGGGGTTTGTGCACAACCCTGCCGCAATAAGCCCCAATAGCTGGCTCGCATCCCACAACAGAACACAGCGACTCGTATCAATATGCTCCACATGCATCGGACGAATCAGATCAGACGGCGCAAGCAGAACATATGAAATCCCTTCAGCCGCTATCATCTCATTTGCTTTTTCATAATCCAGATCATTTTTCTCCAAATCGTATGGAGCGATGATAACCTCAATCCCCAGACGTTCGACCACCGGCTTTACAGAGGCATGGCCACCGTGTTCTTTCCCAAGAATCATCATTTTATCGCCAGGGCGACAGATGGTTTTTGTAACCATATCTAAACAATGCATACCCGAAAACGGACGCGGATCTGTATATTTTGCGCCAAAAATTCTCTCGCACGATTCGGAAATCATCTGATAATACGGGAATAATTTTTCGCATCCGATAAAATTGTCATCCATATGAAACGAATACGTATTATTCATAATGTATCGTTCCTGAAATCCAAAACCGAGCGGTAAATTGGCAAAAGGAGATACCACATTTTCTGCCGCACACAACGGAAGCGCCCTGTTGTGATATTCCTTAAAACGTTCTGTTATTTCATACAATCCGGAAAGGTTTTCAGTCATGTCCGTACTTACCCTTTCCTTTAGGAAAATTCCCTTTTCCATTTTATATAGCCTAATCCCGCTGTACGAGTCGTTGCATTTATAAAACAGGCGTCCTCGATGCCATATTTTTTCTCTTTCATTCGGATCTATATCACAGATATAGATATTTCCTTTGCAGCGAAAACGAAATAAGGATGGTCTTATTTCCTTGAGGGATTTGATCTCAATAATGTTATTTTCTTCCACCGCAAGCTGCTTGCATATCTGATCGAGAATTTTCGATCCCGAATGATATACATATTCGCAATCAAATTCCCGGAGCTCCTCCAGAGAATCAAATTCGTATATAATACCTGAATCGCAGCGTTTTGCATACATATACAGTTCGTCCAGATGTGCGTCCTGAATATCCGCCCAGAATTTATCTGCTGTTTCGGGCAAATCGTATTCCCGCTCCATAATAGTAAGAAAATTATCTGAAAACCGCTGGCTGAAAAATGCATAGCCTAATGTAACCCAGATATCGTAACATTGATCTCCATACATGGTTTTGAGTATTCTGTCCCGGGCGTCTGTTTCAATGCCGCGTTCGGCAGTTTTACCGGAAATATAAACCGCGGAATAGTAAGAATCATAAGCGTAACGCTGAAAGATATTCTGAGAAAAGTACAAATCTGCTGAAGTTATAATTGTATTTTTTAAATATTTGCGTGCGGCATATACACTCGCATGGTTATTTCTTTTCTCATATGCATCGGTTTCTACCAGGATAACGCCATATCGTTGGGAAAGATACGAAAAATGTTCTTTCATATGCCCGACGACTATAATAATTTCATCAATTCCAATTTCACGAAGCTGACGTATCTGTCGTTCAATTAGAACTTCCCCTTTTACAGTCAGAAGTCCTTTTGGCTTTTCAAAGTTAAGCGGGACAAATCTGGTTGACATACCAGCCGCAAGTATGACTGCATTATCTACACGATGATGTTCCAATTCTTCTGCCCCTGCTTCAGTCAAATCTCCATTTTCCCAAATATAACCATAATCTATCAGTTTCTTGCAGGCGCGAGCTATTACAGAATCTTCTTTGTATAACGTTCTCGAAAGATATGGTATATCAAAAGGCGCCTTTTCTCCGAGCATATACAGAACATCAAACTCTAATTTTGTCATTGTTTACCTCATTATATTAACTGAATTATTTGATCTTCCTTATGCATAAGCTCCCAGACAGCTTCACAAACCCGTTGCCCACTGCGACCATCTGCTAATGCAAGATCACGGTTTCGGATTTGTCTGCGTAGTATCGCCCTAGTATCCTTCCCCTGCTGGATATTATCCAAAAAAAGGAATATATTCTCCAGACTATCGGCCTTTTCCATCCAACTGCTTTCAATCAGTTCTTTTCCTGTGAATTTCCAGTTTCCGCTCTTAATCCAGAGTGCCGGTTTATCCATAGGAAGATATTGGGGCAACAGAGAGCTGTAGTCCGATATCTGCGCATCCGAATAAAAAAAGGCAGCTTCATAAGATGTTTCTTCATCTATTACAGCATTCGGCATGTGCTCCATCCTTTGCTGCATAAGCTGATACGAACTATATTGTTCCGGATAATACAGTTTTGTTACAGTATCCGTCATTGGATGGGGGCGCCAAAGCAGGCAATATTCTCTGTGTTCTTCAAACCAGCTCATCAATGCGTCCGCATATCGCAGCGAAGACTGATTTATATCGTACCAGCTGTTCCAGAGGATGACTGTCTTTCCCCGAATCGTTTTCCATCCATCGGGCAATGCAATTCCCTGCTCTTTTAATGCGAATATTCGATCCAGTTTAGGGCTTCCCGCCAGAAGTGCATTTGCCCCCTGGTGAACAGAATGTTTGCAATAGAAAGCTAACTGTTTTTCGGAAGCGCAGACTGCTTTCCAGGCATATTTATATACCGGCAGCTGGCATAACGCCTGGGTAGAACCTTCGTGCAAAATGTCCGGCAAATAATACGGCAAATATACCAGCCTCGTATGCTTTGCGATATTCTCCGGCCAAAACTGCTCCGGCGTGCAACTTTCATACGGCTGGCTGATGAATGCCAGTTCCGGGCAGTCTTTCTCGATGTCGTATTCGTCATATCCGAATGAAGAAATCCCCATGGGCGTCAGAAAATCCCTATAAATAATCTCCTGCTCCTGCTTCCCATCGCGGTGTACCACCCGCCCCACCGGCGTGCGCACGATTACAGGATCGAATCGGGGATCGTCTTTCATGTATTCGTAGACGCTTTCCATTGCGTCCCACTTCTCGCCAAGTTCCGCAAAGAATACCGCCCGCATCTGATAACTGATCTCCTGCGGTAGAGTTTCTATCCATTGTCGCAGCATTTCCTCTGTATCTCCGCTGCCGCTTTCCCACAACGCTCCGATTCTTCGCAGCCGCACCAGCGGTGCATCGGAATGCAAGCCTTCCCTGCTCTGCTGCAAGATATCCTGCATCTGCGCCAGCATCTGCCCTCCGTTTTCTAAAATTTCTGCCCGCATTCCATCCTGCGGCAGAGCATCGTGCAAATAGCGGGCAGCTTCGATCAGCGTTCTTCCCATTTTCGTAATGTAAACCAGCATGGAATATCTCATGGTGTACTGGCCCTCCTTACCCCTATTGTACTTTTTGACCTGAAGCTAAAACCGATGCCTTCTCGATAAGATAGGCTACTTTCTGATACGTCTCGCTCTGCTTCAGCACTACTACTGCTGGATTGTCTGGGTCGAACCGGGCCAGAATTGCCCGTACCTGATCGGCCAGCGCCCGCAACTCTGGCGGTATTAAAATCTGCTGAATCTGTTCCGTATTATCTACCAAAAACTCTACCATCGGCTTCATATCTTTGCAGGCGTCCAGCCCTAGCCGCAGCAAGCGTACATACTCTGCAGCCTTTTGCTGCTCCAGCGCATCAAAGGCCTGCGCACAGTAAAAACCGAAGCGATGCAGGGGAGGTAGGGCGAACAGCTGATCCTCCTGCAACACCTCTGCGGCGTAGCAGCGAGGCAGAAATTCCTTTTCCACTCTGACAAAGCTTCGGGCAATGGCCATGCCCTGTTCCTCGTCCTGTTCCCAGCTGCTCCAGGGATAGGCGCCAATCGCGGCCATCAGCAGGGCTCGGATCCATACTAGCCTCTGCCAATTTCCGGCATCTGTCTCTGCCGTAAGGGTGAGCGCCAAGGAAAGAAAACGCTCCTTATTCTCTGACAGCCGACAAGCCAATTGATCCATTTCTTCCACAGGCATCGTCCGATTCGCCAAGGGAAAACCCGCTCCCTGCTCCAGGGCATACATCAGAGCGTGAATGGAAAAATCATTCCAATTTGCTACCCTTCCCAGCATCGCTTCTATAGCAGAAGCGTTCTCCATCTCCATGACTGCTGCCGCTTTGCCAAGATCACAGATATCTTGTAGGGGAAGATACAGTGTGTACGCAGGACGGACAAATTGATGCTTTTCTTGCTCTGTTCTTCGGTTCTTCTCTAAAAACGTGGCAGCTGCCATCTGAAGAAAGGCGCTTTTTCGTTGCGTCGGATTCGTTTGCTTTCGCTTCGGTCGATTCACTTCCTCCCAAAGTGCAAGAAGAACTGGGCTCGTATCCAATTCGCTTTTGAAATGAACATCCTGTAAAGACCCCATCAGGCTGGCAATTTGTATCTTATCTAACAACGAATAGTCTAGACTTTTTACAAGCTCAAAGGCTGCCTTTACCTGATCGGAATTACAGTAAGCGCTGATCAACGAAATTTTTGCCGTACACTCTGAAAAAGGAGATGCCATCCGCAAAGGACTCATCAACTGTGCCATAGGATCTGCCCCATTTCGGTAATCCTCTAACGCTTGAAGATATAATCTGCCGCGGCGTAGAGCTTCCTCAGGTGCCTTACCTGTGTTCCAATAATGTGCAAAGGCTGCATATTGTCCATCCAGCCGGATAAAAATGGAGTCCGGAAACCATTCTTCCGCCATGTTCATCCATTCCTCCCATTCGGGAAGTGACAATGCCTCTGCGGAATAGAGCACATGACGAAGAATCGGTGGTCCCAGACGTTCCCAGCCAGATGCTTTTGCTTTGACCAGCCCTACCGTCCGACGCAAATGTTCCGTATAGTCCGGCATGGATGCACTGGACCCCGCTTCCATGAGCTGCATACACAGCAGAAGATTGTCCGGCGATTTTTTGAGACTCTTTCTCAGCATACGCACATTGCGCTCCTGCTTCGCCTTTCCCTCTTCGCTGTTCTGTCGCATGGCTACATAGCCATCGTGATGCAATATCGTATGATTTAGTGGGCACGCCACTACCTCCGACTGGTTAAAACAAAAGTGCTCGTGAATCGCTCCCTCATACCGCACTCCTGTAGACATGCGTACCAGGCGCACTGCAAAAAAATCAGAGTAGTCGCCATCCATTTCGTAGGTACTGTAATTGCGCACATTTACCGTAGCCAGTAGCTCGCTGCGTTTTTTGCTTTCGCGTAAAAATGCAGTCAGCTCTGATACCTCCTCATCCAAATACTCATCGGTATCCACGCTGAAAAACCACAGCCCGGAAGCACAATCCATCACGGAATTCCGCGCAGCAGCAAAATCATCGGTCCACGGAAAGTCAATCAGGATATCCGCATAAATTTCTGCGATTTCCCGACTTCCGTCTGTTGCTCCGGTATCTGCCATTACAAGCTCCGAGGGAATTGCATCCCGCAAAGGCTGCAACGCCTTCAGACATCGTTCTATGCTGCGGATATCATTTTTGAAGATGATTCCAATGGAAATCAGAGGGGTAGACATGTCATTTTCTCCTTTGCATCTGAGGCACATGGGAAAACTGCCGAAGTCCGGTTCTTTTCCCATATGTCCCATGATAAAGAAACGAAAGGCGGGCAGATCCCGCCTCCCGTTTGCTGCATTAGGCTAATAGTGCCTGAGCAGTTTTTCTGCTTCTTACTGGAGAAGCTGCAGAACTCCCTGCGGCACCTGATTGGCCTGCGCCAGCATGGCCTGTGCCGACTGAATCAGGATGTTGTTCTTGGTGTATGCCATCATCTCTTCGGCAACATCTACGTCGCGGATAGTGGACTCAGCATCCTGGATGTTCTCAGTCATAACAGACAGATTATTGATGGTGTGGTCTAACCGGTTTTGAGTGGCACCCAACGTACCGCGGACATCAGATACCTGATTGATGGCAGCCTTAATCTTATCTATGGCAGCAGCAGCGCTGGTCTGGTCTTCGATGCTAATTCCATCAATTCCCAGTGCATCACAATGCGTATCACCAATATTAACCTTTAATTGGTTGAAACTTTCAGCAGTATCTCCAATCTGAAGAGTCAGACCCTTCGTTGCATCCCCGGCGGTAGTGGAACTGTAACTTACAACACCGGTCTTCGTATCGGTACTGCCCACTTTCGTATTCCATACGCCATCGCTGGTACCTGTACCACCCTTCAAATCCCAATCTTTGCTGTAATCTACCTTACCAGCCTTTTCGGTCAGATACATAGTAGTACCATCCGTAGTGATATCAAATTTATCATTGGACATCTTACTCAAAGCCATGGATGCTTCTTTCACCAGACTGGCATCTCCATCTTCAAACTTGGACAGATCAATGACATTGTTTCCGGAAACCTTACTGTCCTTGCCTACCTTGAAGGTATACTCGGTACCAGCAATATTCAGCTTATTGCCATCCTTAATCATATCGGTAGTCAGAGAGAACTTACCCTGAGCCAGCTTGCTGGGAGCAAATACAGACGGTTTGGTTTCTACATGCAGAGCCTGGTCCCAGCCCTGATTCTCTGCCACACCAGCGCTAAAGGATACTTGCATGTTAGCAGAAGTCGCAGTTAAATACTCACTGGTAGAGGTTGGAGCCGTCGCCTGAGTCAGCGTAACCTTCGTGCCACTAACCGAAACGTTGTAGGTGACGTTGTCAATTACCATCTGGGTTGCAGTGATCGCGGCTGCAATGCTGGCTGCAGAAGCTTTTCCGTCAGTAATCGCTACAGTCACAGTATTGGCAACCAAATCCACATTACCAACTTTCAGGTTGATTGTAGTGCTAGTAGCACTGCCATCGCTAACCTGCAGGTCTGTAATATCAAACGAATATACGCCGGCAGCGGCCGCAGAACCGCTCTGGTCTCCATCACGTACTCCAGTTACAGATACAGCTGTTTTAGTTACAGAACCTGCGCCATCCATGGAGCCATCCAGTAACTTGATGCCGTTGAAGTTGGAGGAATCAGCGATGCGGTCGATTTCCGAACGCAGCTGATCCATTTCCTTCTGCAGCTGAGCGCGGTCGGTTTCGTTGTCGTAGGTGCCGTTGGCGGACATGGTCGCCAGCTCTACCATACGGTTTAACATATCGTGAACTTCGGTCAGCGCGCCTTCTGCAGTCTGCACTAAGCTGATGCCGTCTTTCGCATTCTTCTGTGCGGTCTCCAGCCCCGTGATCTGCGCTCTCATCTTCTCAGAAATCGCAAGACCAGCAGCGTCGTCGCCTGCGCGATTGATCTTGTAACCAGAGGATAACTTCTCCAGGTTCTTCTTCATCGCCGATACGTTATTGGTATAGTTTCTGTAGGCGCTCATGGCCATGATATTGTGTTGTCCAGGACAGCCAGGGCTGCACAGAGAAACCCTGTCTCGAAAAAAAAGAAGAAAGAAAGAAAGAAAGAAAGAAAGAA
>CATJIF010000020.1 GCA_949740445.1 uncultured Peptostreptococcaceae bacterium
GATGTCTGTTGTACCGCGGCTCTGTCTGCGCCTTTGGCTTGCCAATCACCGGGTACAACATAAAAAAATCCCGTCCCTGACATATCGCCAAGGACGGGTCTCGATCCTCGATTGCCCGCGGTGCCACCTTGCATTCACAAAACCGCTTCTTCGAAGGCGCTTTCCTGGCGCCCATCGCAAATTTCCGACGCTTGCCGCAAGTCATTTGCCCGGCATCCGATTCTGTGCTCTCATTTTTCTCTCGCCTCTGCGGCCCACTGAATGCAGCTGCGTTCTACCGGGCTCTCAGCTGCCCCGGCTCTCTGTAAGTGCACATTGCTTTCTTTCTATCCGCTTCTTCGGCCCGCTTTTTAGTTGTCTGCACCCCATTCCGGCTGCATGTCCAGACCGGTTAGCTGCGTTATAGTTTATTATATTCCCTTTCGATGGGGTTCGTCAAGAAATTTCTTCTTGTGGCGCGTTTCTACTCTCTTTCATCCTGCAAATCAGCTTTTCTACTGCCACCTCGTCGGCTTGTTTTGTCCGTGCAACGCAGGCACCACGCAAGACCTCTTCCAGCGCATCGCTGGTTCCATCCAGATATTCAGCGAGCATGATTTTAAATTCCTGCATGGACAGATCCAATTTTTTCGTAATTTTCGAATGTACACTGGCAGTCCTTACATTTTCCTGTACTGCCACACTGTTGACTCCGGCCGTTACCCGATAGTGAATGTGCTTTCCAGGGTGATCCACCACGTAATTGATAATCCCCGCAATCTGGCGAATGGAGGAAGAACATTCGGACAGTTCTTCTTCTTTTTTCACCAGCACCACTGCTCCTGTATTGTACACATACATGGTATACTGCGCTACAATCCTTTTTTCCACAACAGTCTCCTTAAATTAAAACGTAAGTTTTAGCTTTTTATTTATTATACCATCGCCTCAAAATAAGTCAAGACTAAAGTTTATTAAAACTTTAGTCTTGACTGGATTTTAGAATATAAAAAATTTCAACAGAAAAGCAAAATCGGGATTACTTCTCGCCATAACATCCTTTGCAATGCGCAATGTAAATTTTATTTTCTTCCATGCGGTATACGAGGCGATCTTTCTCATCGATGCAGCGGCTGTATTCACCCTGCAGATTGCCGGTGAGAGGCTCGGGGTGTCCGATCCCTTTTGTGCATCCGTTCCACTCAATATCTTTAATCAGTTGATTGATCCGTTTTAGCATTTTCTCATCTTGTATCTTCCAGTAGCGATAATCCTCCCAGGCATCAGCCGACCATATTTTTTCAGTCATCGCCCACCTCGATCAGATCGTGTGCAACGCCTTTTCCAGCTCTTAATTCCCGAACAGATTTCTTTACATAAGCCGTATTTGCATCGGAGAAGAACGGATCGGGAGCCTGTGCAATCTCAAACGGAATGCGGTTTTCGCGTAAGACAACTTTTACAAACAGGTTGATTGCAATCGAGGTATTTAATCCCACATTGGAACAGAAAGCGTCAAAGCTGACCTTATCCCTTTCATCTACTCTTGCAGTTAAGGTTGCCAGTGCCATACCGGTACCTCCTTTCGTGTTCTATTTACAAATAATCTGTCACTATTGTGTGCAAAAACAAACAAATGTATTGTACAAATGTATTTTACCATAAATTCCCTCAAAAATACAAAAACAGAGCAGTCGCTGTGCTGCTCTGTTCCCATTCGGTTTTCATCTGCCGCAGGTTTTTTTTTCTAAGTACCTGCGCTATATCCCCTTCACTGCCGGATACAGCTTTTTATAGCGCTTGTACAGACTGTCGTAGCTGTCGCAGGCCGCAGGCGACGGCTGATAGGCCGCGCTGTTTTCCGGACTCTGCAGCGAATCGGTAAACTGAGCGTAGCTTTCGATGCAGCCCTGGGAAAGCAGTGCCGCCGAGGCGATGGCAAGCGAAGGCAGCACTTCCGCGTTTTTATATACGTAGACGGTCTGTTTCAGCACATCGGCAAGAATCTGGCACCAGGTGCCCACGCGGCCCCCGCCGCCGATGATCGACACGGCTGTGGGCGGCGTCCCGATGCTTTCGATCCCCTGGCGGATGGAAAATGCCACTCCCTCCAGGCAGGCGCGGACCATGTCCTTTCGATCCGTTTCGGGGGTAAGGCCCACGAAACAGCCGCGCACTGCGCTGTCCATGACAGGAAAGCGCTCGCCCGCCAGATAGGGCAGAAACATAACCCCCTCTGCGCCAGGATCGCTTTTTGCAAGCAGGCTGTCGATATAAGCGTAATCTGCTGCGCCTTCCTGCGGTGAGAGTAATCCGCTGATCCACTTGTGTACATTGCCCGCATTTAAAAACGGCACGACATTGATGTAGACGTTTTCCGGCATGGCCGCCAGATTGAACACGCCCATCTTTGCCGGCAGCACATCGTCGGACACGGTCGCCACCCAGCCGGAGGTTCCCAGATTGATGTTGTACTGCCCCGGCCTGGCAATGCCGCTGGCAAGGGTGGTCGCTCCTGCATCGCCCACGCCGGCATAGACCGGCGTTCCCTGCGCAAACCCCGTTTGCTGCGATGCAGCTGCGGTTACGCTGCCCGCCTGCTGATGGGATGCCAAAAGCCGCGGAAACAGGAAAAGCGAAAGCCCCATGCCTTCGATCAGCTTTGCATCCCAGGCTTTTTTGTGAATGTCCATGGCTCCTGCCGTAGCGCAGGCCGTTACATCGCCCACCGTTTCGCCGGTCAGCTGCGCGATGACAAAATCCTTGGAGCTGATCAATACCCGATGCACCCTTGCAAAGAGCTGCGGCCGGTTTTCCTTCAGCCACAGGATTTTGGGAAGGGAGAGCGAGCCATCGCAGTGATTGCCGGTGATGCGCTCAATTTCCTCTGCACCGAATCTTTCCAGCATCCGTTGCGCCTGCGCTTTCCCGCGGCCATCGGAATACAAGATGGCGTTTCCCAAAGGCCGCATCGCTTCGTCGATGGGGATGACATCCTGCATCTGCCCGCTCATCACAATGCCCACCACCTGCTGCGGCAGCACTGCCGGGTTGGGACCGCAGAAAAAGCCCCGGGAAATTTCGCAGAATGCCCCGTACCAAACGTCGGGGTTTTGTTCTTTAAAATCGCCTTCAAATATCGTGGGAATATCGACGGAGCGCGAGGCTGTCAGCGTTCCATCCCCGCAGGCAAGCACGCCCTTTACTGCCGTTGTTCCGATGTCGAAGGCCGCAATATAGGTTTTCTGATGCTCGTGTAGTTTCATCTATTCCACTCCTTTTGCCGCCTCTGTCAGCAGTGCCTCTGCTTGCGCTTCGGTGGACTCCACCGCTTCCACAAGCTGGCGGATAAAGGCATACAGCTCCTCCTCCGACTGCGCAAGTCGTTTCATAATAGCCGTTCCTATAATCACGCCGTCAAAGCCGCGCTGCAGCAGCTCCTTTGCCCTCTGGGGCGTTCCAATGCCAAAACCGGCAAACAGGTGCGAGCTGCTGACCTCTCTGCTGTGGGAAAGCAGCTGCTGATAGTCCTCCGAATCGTTCTGCATGCCCGTGGGCCCGCTGTACAGCTGCTGATATATGATCGGATAGGTGTGGAGCGTCTCTTCGTTTTCCCGCGGTGCCGCAGAAGCGCTGGTAAAGCCCAGCACCTCTACGCGAAACGGCTCCATTTCTGCTTTCAGCGCCATTCTTCGGGAATGCTCCAGGTCGGGAATCACCAGCGCGTCGACACAGCCTGCCTCTGCCAGCCTGCGGTACATGCCGGTATCCATCAAATCCTCCGTGTAGCCCATCAGCCAGATCGGTGCGCTGACGGTCTGCCGCAGGCGTTTCCAGAAGCCCATATTCTCCCGCAGCGCCGGGTCTACGGCGCTGTGCGCCCTGCGGATGACCTCGCCGTCGGAATAGGGATTGAGGGAGGGGTAGCCGATTTCGAAGATGTGCATGCCCTCCTGCTGGCAGCGCTTTGCAATGCGCAGAAAGCTCTCTTCATCCGGATATCCTGCCGTCAGATACCCGACAAAGCTTCTGCGGTGCTTTACAAGCAACCGCTCCATGGCTTCGTTACAAACGGTATGTAATTTCATCGCACTTGTTCTCCTCGTCTGTCTTATATTTATTTGGCGTCGCCGCGGCCCAGCTTCTGGGCGATGACCGCTAAAATGATAATGCCGCCGGTGATGATATCCTGCATATAGGTCGGCATCTGCATGATGGTCAATCCATTGGATAAAATCGTAAGAATCGCTGCGCCCACCAGAGTGCCTATAATATTGGGTACGCCTTCCTTCGATACAGTGCAGCCGATGTAGACGGCCGCATAGGACTGCAGAAAATATCCAGCGCCCGCCGTAGTGTTGGCAGAACCCACTCTCGAGGCCACCAGCATACCCGTAACGCAGGCCAATACCGCGCAGAGGGCAAAGGCCAGATTCTTATATTTTTTGACATTGATTCCGGCGATTTTCGCTGCCTCTTCATTTCCACCGATGGCGTACATCTTCCGCCCTGCTGCCATGTGGCGCATCAGAAACCAGAACATTGCGGTGGCGATTACCATCAGGATGGACAGCAAAGGAATCGTGCCCACACGGGTAGTTCCCAGCCAGGCAAAGCTCTGCGGAATGTTTTCAAACACCGTAGCGCCGCCGGTCAGCCGGTAGATGATGCCGGAAAGCACAGTGCTCATTCCCAGCGTAGTAATAAAGGAAAGCACCCGAAACCGGGCGACGATCCATCCGTTCAGCCAGCCGATCAGGCCGCAGATCACCATGGGCAGCAGAAAGCACTGCGCGATGGGACGGCCCTGCACCGCAAACAGCGCTGCCATGACGCCGCCCAGGCTTGCCATGCTTCCCACGGAAAGATCGAATTCGTTGACGCTCATAATCAGCGTGGCGCCGATAGCGACGAACATTAAAGGCGACATCTGCCGCGTGATATTGATGAAATTGCGCAGCGTGCAGAATGCGCCAGGGCGCAGGATGCTGAAGATGAGAATAATCAAAATCATGGCCAGGATGGTGCCGTAGGTCTGAAAGATATATTTTGCATTCCACTGTTTTGCTTTCATAGTCATACCCTTCCTTTATCAGTTATCGTAGCAGCAGGCCAGCACTTGCTCTGATGTCAGCCCTTCGTTTCTCAGCTGCTGCGTGGTCCGTCCGCGCGACATGATCTGTATGGTATCAGCCACCTCTAAAATTTCCTTCAAATCGGAAGAAACGTAGATCACGGCGCTGCCTTCATCGGCCTTCTGCCGCAGCAGGCGATGAATTTCGCTTCGCGTTTTTACATCCACCGCCTGGGTTGGCTCGTCGCAGAGAAATACCCGCGGCTTTGTCATCAGCGCTTTGGCAAAGACTACTTTTTGCTGGTTGCCGCCCGACAGCTCTATGGCCCGCTGGGAAAGCCCTGCAATTTTAATCTGCAGCGCATCCACTTTCTCCTGCGCATCCGCGGTTTCTTTCGCCTCGCTGAGCACGCCGCCTCTTTGGTAATCGTCGATGCTGGACAGCAGGATGTTGTTTTTTATGGAAAGGTTGCCGATCATGGCCTTGCCCCGCCGGTCTTCGCAGATGAGCACCATGCCGTGCTTCAGGGATTTCGCAGGCGAAGGCTTTGCGACAGTTGCACCTCCCACGGATACCTGCCCCTCTTTCATGGCGCGATACCCGTAAATACACTCCAAAAGCTCCGTGCGGCCGCTGCCGCCCAGGCCGAACACGCCCAAGATCTCGCCGCTTCTGGCGCGCAGGTTGCCCTCCTGCACCACACCGTCTTTGGACTGAATGCCGCTGGCCTCAAACATCACCTCGCCGAATTCCTGCCGATGCTCGATGGCCTGGCTGCTCCACTGGTCGGTCATTTTCTTTACCAGTAGCTCCTTCGTTACGTCGCAGGTATGGACTGTCTCGACCATGGTTCCGTTTTTGAAGATGGTAATGCGATCCGTCAGCCGGAAAATCTCGTCCATGCGGTGGGTAACGTAAAGGATGGATGTTCCCCGCTCCTTCAGCGTGTGGATGATGGAAAACAGGATTTCCGACTCCTTATCAGTCAATGAGGCTGTGGGCTCGTCTAAAATCAGGAGCTTGCACTCCTGCATCATCGCCCGTATGATTTCCAGACAGGTCTTCTGCGGTGGCGACAGCTGCGCCGCCGTCTTTTTCAAATCTATGTCGATGCCCAGGCTTTCGGCCTTTTCCGCCACGTTTCTCTCCATGGCCTTCCAGTCGATTTTCCCTCCCCGGACAATGTATTCCATTCCCAGATAGGCGTTTTCCACACCGTTAAAGGCCGGAATCAGAATGCGGTCCTGATGGATCACGTTAATTCCGATTTCGCGGCTCTGCACCGGATTTTTTATGGTTACGTTCCGGTCCTCCCAGTAAATTTCCCCTTCATCCAACCGGTAGACGCCGGTCAAAAGCTTGATGAGCGTGGATTTCCCCGCCCCGTTTTCGCCCACCAGCCCGTGGATTTCTCCCGGCAGCAGCTCGAAGTTGATATCGTTTAAGGCATAGATCCCATTGAATTGTTTGCTTATGTGTTCTGTTCTCAGTAGCAATGTCTCTGCCTCCTGTCCTAATTGTCTTGCCGTTTTTCGAAGGAAGCGGCGTTGCCTGGAGGTTCTCTGCCCCCGCATCCGCCGCTTCCACATATGGCATTTCCCTTTTTACTTTGCGCTTTCCGGAGTAATCAGTGTGGCCGGCGCATACATTTCGCCCTTGTCCAGCGTTTCTCCGGCAAAGTATTTCTCCATCTGCTCTGCCACGATCTGTGCCATGCCGTCAAAATTCTGCTTTACGGTGGCTTTCAGATTGCTTCCCCCCTGCACCAGAGCGACCGCCTGGTCGTTTCCGTCCACACCGGTCACTAAGACTTCGTCTCTTTCGGCTTCCTGCAGCGCCTGCGTAGCGCCGATTGCGGGTTCATCCCAGGCTGCCCAGATAGCGGTTACAGAATCCTTTTCCGCGTTGGCAAGCAGCAGGTTTTCCACGATGTCCTGCGCGTCGTTGATGGGCTGCTCCGCCGGCACGTGCTGCTCGGTAATCAGCGTGATGTCCGGATACTGTTCGATCAGGTCGTCGAAGGCTTCGCATCTCTTTACTACGCCGGGATGCGGACGGTGGGTGAGCGCGATGACGGTTCCCTTGCCGCCCATCAGATCGTCGAACAGGTATTTTACGATCAGCTCTCCCATCTGGTAGTTGTCGCTGGTGGCGTTGATCTGCATGCCTTCGATAAAGCCGCTGTCGCATCCGAATACGGGAATGCCCGCATCGAAGGCTTCCTTCAGCTGATTAGCCACCTGATTGGGGTCGGCGCTGACTAAGACGATGGCGTCAGTGCCAGCAGAGACTACATCCTCGATTCTGCTGGCCAGCGCACCGAAGTCGTTATCGGTATTGACTACGGTAACCTCTGCACCCAGCTCTTTCAGGTTGCCCTCCAGATATTCTACCATTTGGTTGGTCGTAACCGAACCGAGGTAGGGCGTCATAATGGAGATGTTCTTTCCTGCAATTCCACCGTTCTCTCCATCGCTGTCGCCGCCTTCTCCGCCGCAGGCTGCTATGGCAAAAATCATAGCCAGCGTCAGCACGATTGTTAGTGCTTTCTTCAGTTCTTTCATTGAGTGCTCCTCCTTTTCGTTATCCGCAAAGCGTCTGCCTCCCTGTCCTGGCGGCGCTTTGCAGCCGTTATATCGATCAATTCCTCTATCCGCAAAAGAAATCCGCCTGCGAAACTGGCCCGCCTGCCTCTCATACTCTGCGGCATCCGGAATCGACGTTACGATTCTTCCAGCAGCCTCTGCGCTGTAGCAATATCGGTAACAAAAGTGTGAATCCGCCCGGTGGAAAGCGCTGCCTGCACGGCCTCGATCTTGGAATCGCCTATGGCCACCGCTACGATCCTCGAAGCGTTCAGCGAATGCAGCGACTGTCCCACCGACCGCTCCATCAGCTCCTGCCCCACTTCCTGTCCCTGCCCGTTGACGTAAGAACAGCAGACCGAAGCTTTTGCCCCCTGGGATTTTAAGTAGCGGATATCCTCTTCGGTCAGACCTCCAGCCTTGACGTTTGTCGCCTCCAAGGAAACGCTGCCGATGCCCACCAAGGCTACATCGCAGGAGCTTCCCAGCTCCAGCACCTTGGCCACCGCCGGCTCTTTTCGCAGGAATTCCGCTGCCTTTTGTTCGGTGATGACCGCCGGGGCGTTCAGCGAAAGCGCTGAGGTTGCGCAGCGCTGCGCCATCCGCTGGGCAATGCTGTTGGCGTGGATTTCCACCTGCTCTGCACCGATGCCACCCACCAGGGGAACGACAGCCCTCAGCTTCCGCGACATCGGCCGCATGGCGTCTATGATGGCGCTGATGGTATGGCCGCTCATTACCCCAAGGAGGCTGCTTGCGCCAAGACAAGTGTCGATATGCGCAGCGACCTGGCGTGCAAAGCTTTTCATGCGGCTGTAGCTGTCTCCTTCGCCGCTGTCCACCACCAGAGCATCGCTCAGACCGTAATGCTGTATCAGCTGCTGCTCTAAGCGCGATTCCCGGCTGTAAGGGTTATTGATTTTAATCGTTACCAGGCCGTCCTCTCGCGCCTGTGCCAGAATGCGGCTGATCTGCGGCCGGGAAATGGAAATCCTCGATGAGATTTCCTTCTGGCTCAGATTTTGCAAATAATACATTTCGCAGACCTTAACCATCAGCCTGACATTGTTGACAGCGCTCACAAATACGCCCTCCTTCTGTTGCTCACGCTCCTCCACATCCAGCGCTTCGGAGGAGGAGAGTTCGCTGAACAAAATTTCAATTTCAGAAATTTCATTCAGCTTATTGTTATCTTACTTTTCTTTTTTATGTTTGTCAATATTTCATGTGCAGAAATTAATTTCAACAAAAACCCCCCTTTCACATCCTTTATGTAAAAGGGGGTTTCTCGCCTCGCTTATCCAGCGCCAGCTTCTGCCCCCATAGCTGTATCAGCTTTTCCAGAGAGCAAGCCGCGTTGGCTGGACTGGTCGAGGGCAGCCGGATCGCCGGCCGGCCGACATTCGCTTCGCAGTAGCGCGCGTACAGTTCCTGCGCCTTACCGCCATTGGCAAAGATGGCTTCTATGGGCGCATGGTCTAAAATGCGCTTTACGTCGGCTGGAGTTACATTTTTTATGGAACTGTCGGAAGAACCGATGATGTCGCAGCTTTGAATTACATCCCAGATGGCGATGCCGTGCCTGTGCAGCAGTTTCTTTTTTTCCGCGATGGTCTGCGGCAGCGGTTCTTTTGTCAGCGCCGCCATCACCCTCCAGAACCGATTTTGCGGATGGTGGTAGTAAAACTGCCCCTCCCTGGATTTTACGGAAGGAAGCGTTCCCAAAATCAGTACGCGGCTGTTTTGATCGAACACCGGCGCAAAGCCGTGAACGATATGCGTATACCCTTCCTTCTGCCGCGCCGCTTCTTTTTGTTGCATGGCTGCCCTCCCGTGCCGTTACTGCGCCGAAACCACACGAATCTGCGGTGCGTCATCTCCGCCTCCAGAAAGTGCGAGCAGCCATTCCTCCAGCGTCTGTGCTGCGCGTTTTTGCGCTTCGGCCAGAAGCCCTTTTTCGATGGCTTCCTCTTCCGCGCCCTGCTTTTGTTCTTTGGAAAAGGCGATGTAATCTGTAATCTGGATGGGATTAAAGATATTTTTCGTCTCGTCGAACACGGTAATGCTGTCCAGATCCTGCTCGTGCGACAGTATTTTCGCCTGCGGCAGCGTTATTTCTATGCTGTTTTCCGTCACCTCGATTTTCGCCTGCTGCAGGTCCACGCCAGCGCAAATTACGCCATCGTAGGATATGATAAACCGCTTCATCGTCAGCGGCACCTGCCATCCGTAAAAATCCAGACGATCCTCGTACTTTCCCACCCGCGTGTAGTGGTATTCCACCGAGCTCAGCTGACTGATCTCTTCGATGCGGCTGCTGATCAGATCCGCACTGATCTGCGGCGCCTCCTGCCGGTGCGTGCGCACCCCTGCCGCCATGCCTACAGCAAAGCAAAGCACAGCTGCAATAGCGATCATCCCTGCTTTTTTTACGAATTTCATCTCTTCTCCTTCTGCGTTTTTTTGCACCGTCTATTGCCTATATTTTTTCTTCTCAGGGCTTTACCGGCGCGCCGGCTTCCCTCATCATGCGCAGGATGCGGCTGCGGATGGATTCGTCAAAAAATCCCATGGCCTCCTGCGGCAGCGTTTCTTTTCCTCTGTCCTTTGCGTAAAACCCGATGGTATACAGCGTAAATACGTGCAGTGTCTTGGACTTTGCCCTGCGCGTTACCGCGGTCTTTTGCTCCTGGCCTGCCCGTATTTCTTCGATATCCGACAGGCGGACCAGAATGGAATAGGGGTAGCTTCCCACCAAAAACGCATAGTGCGGCGTCAGCGTAAAGCGCGCCGGCGTGCCTTTGGCGTTCGGGCCCGTCACTTTGTAGGAAAGACAGCTGGCCGCATCAGCCTGCGCTTTGCGCATTTCTTCTCCCAGGGCTTCGCATTCCACCTTACTCAGGGACAGCGCCTCCACGCTTTTTCTGATCTTGCGGACGTATGCCTTCGGACGAAGGCCTATCCGCAAAATCAGGTAGTAAAATCCGCCCACGATCAGCCCGGCAAGCAGGCCACCCAATGCGCAGTAGTACATATCCTCGCGGCTGCTGCCTCCGGCCAGCGAAAGTCCGGCAAAGAGCAGCGGCAAGATGAGGAGCATGGCCGGAATGACCTGAAACAAGCTCATCCGCAGCGTTTTTTTACAATAGGCGCCAATCCATTCTTCTTCGTCTTTCAGCCATTGATCGTAAGAACTCATCTACGCTTCCAGCCTCCGAAAATCCCTTTCTTAAACCGCAGCATCGCTTCTTCTGCCGGCGGATAGTTCTTGGCCTTCTGCAGATATTCCATACCTTTTTTAATATCTTCGGCGACGCCTATACCGTCTACGTACATCAGGCCCAGCGCGTAATTGCGAACGTTGCTGCTGTATGTAACTTCCTCCAGAAGCATCTTTGCCCGGGCCGGATCTTTGCGGCAGCCCCATCCCATGAGGTAGCACAGCCCCAGCATGTCATTGCCCCAGGTGTTGTCCCATCCGTGCGCCTTCTCGAACAGCTGCACCGCACGCGCGTAATCCTGCGCAATGCCGTCCTTTCCTAAAAAGTATAACTCACCCGCCTTATTGGCGCATCCGATGGCCTTCGGAGACTCCATCCCCTTCTCGTAGCAGGACATCGCATAGCGACAATCCTTGGGTACGAGCTTGCCCTCCTGATAGGCAAATCCCACCTGATACCAGGCGGTGAGCTGACCCTGCTCCGCCGACTTTTTGCACAGCTCCAGCCCTTCCTTTTCGCGGCCTTCTTTTTTCAGCAGCTCCCTGCCGTAGTCCTCCTGCCACTCCGGATAGCCCAGCTGCGCACCCAGGCGTTCGATATCCGCCGCCTTTTCCGGTTGCGGTTCTACGAGACCCTCTTCGCCGGACGCATACAGATTGTACAGATTGCGCCCCGCCATGCCCATGCCGCCGCGGAAGGCTTTTTCAAACCAGGGAATGCACGCCAGCGTGCAATCGCGCAGATAGTTGCCAAAGGCCTGCCGGGTGGGAAAACTGTCAGCGCTCTTGCCCTGGATGCGCACGATATCCAGCCAGAAGTAGGTATTTCCGATCATGTTCTGGCAGAACAGGCTGCCCGCCTGCGCTTTTTCGTGGACGACATCCCACGCCTCCTGCAAATTGGCAAACGGCATCGCTTCTTCCAGTTCCGGTGTCAGCATGCCGCAGCGCATGGAACCCAGTACGCCCATGGCGCTTCCCTGCAAAATGCTCTGCCGGATGTAGTGATTGACTCCCTCGTCGTTTTCTTCGAACGGATGATATTTCCAGCTGTACTGCGGGCCCGACATGCAGCGGGATAAAATGTAAGAAGCATCTCCATCTCCCGCTTCGGCAGCTTTCATCAGCGGAGGAATCGCCGCCGCTGCTTTCTGATTGTCGTAGCAATAATAGATCGCCTCCAGCGCCTGATCCACCGCATCGCTAAAATACTTTCCCATATCCTTTTTCCTCCTTTTTATGGTACATATCTGTTACCCCAGTCCGGCAAGTCTTTCCCTTGTGCGGGATCGTTCCTGCAAAAGAGGTGTGCGCCTGCCGCCGGGGGTAATTTCCACTTCGTTAAAACCGTCCTCTTACCAGCGGTCGTATCCTGCGGGAAGCCTCCCGTCAAAGCAGTCCAAAAGCCACTGTGCAGCCTGGCGGCGCGAGCACCGCGTGGCAAAGGTCTGCTGTGTTCCCGGTATTTCTTTGATTTCTACCCGTATTCTGTGCGGATCGTTTTGAATCGCGATCAAATGCAGGTCGCCCTTCTTCGTACACAGGGAAATCCCGTCGTATTTGCCCGCTTCCATCCCCTGTGCCGCAAGCTCTACATCTCTTCTGGTAAAGAATGTGTCGTACTTACGCACCGTGCCGTGCGTTTCGCTCAGGTACAGCTCCTGTGCATTTCTCTCCTGCTGAGAATCGTCTCCGGTATAAATTTTTATCTTCTCCACGCGAACTGCTGCCTGCGTTTTTGCTCCGCCCTGCACCTGCGTTTCCGTTCTTGTCTGCGCTTCTGCCCCGGCTTGCATTTGCGCCTCTGCACCACCGAGCGTGTTGGCGCTGTTTTTTACTTCCATTGCCGAACGGCGTACCATTCGCCAGCCGAGACAATCCGGCGCCTGCTTTTCCGTTAAAAGCGCAAGCAGAATTTCCTTTGCCCGAGCGTCGTTTACGGGCCGCTCCCAGCCTGTGTACGTTCCATCCGACTGTTCCAAAAACACCGTCAGCCGCTTTTTCTGTTCGCCTTCTGCCGTACAGCGCACGCGGTACAGTTTATTCTGTGCCACAGTAAGGGAAATCAGGGGCTCGATCTCAAAGCTCTCGCCTTGCTGCAGCGTTTCCATTTTCTGCTGCAACAGCTCTGAAGACACCTGCGATGTGCGCATTCCCCCAGCCTCGATCAGTGCAAATTCCGCGCCACCTGCCATGATCTGCACAGTTCCTGCGGGAGCATCCTGTATCGCCTTTGCTCTCCGCTTCTGAAATTCCTGTTCCAGCTCCTGCCACTGCCTGTCGGTTTTCGATGTATAGCTGCTCAACCTGGAATACTCTTCAAAATACGCTGCCGGCGTCCGCAAGTGCAGGCAGCGGCGAATGCTTTCCAGCTCCCTGTAATCGCGCAAACTGGTCGTCTGCACCTGCCGGCGATCATCTAAAATATGTATCTCGATCACGCGGTGGGTCTGCGTGCGCCCGCCTCTGTGGACGCGTTTGATTTCATCGCGGGAAAATACCGCGCGAATGCGGGGAATATAGCTTGCTTCATCTCCCAGCACCCATTCTTTGCCGATGGCGATCCGGTCGAACCACTGCCCGTTTTCTTCAATATCCCGGTCTACCATGGCAAAGAGCTCGCCTACAGCCGGCGCGCGTTCGGGATCGTCAAGCTGCGAGCGAATGGACTGTGCCAGCAGGCTCTTTTCCGGAAAGAACGCATCTCTTACCGATATAACGCTCTGAACTACAGCCAGCACGCAGCAGATAAGGGCTGCGATTGCTGCAATGCCTATGTAAATATAGTCCATGGTTTCTTTTTCTTCGAACAGCAGGGTGATTCCGTAAACCCCCACCGCAAGGCCAATCAGCAATATCAGGCAGCCCCATCCCAATCCAGACAGCCGCTTTCTGGTTCGATCCAGGCAATATCCTCCCTGAGGCGGACCGGGATGCTTTTTCTTCTGGTATGAAGCAAACAGCGCTACGATGAGAATACTCCACAATAGTCCAATCAAAGCGCCTATGGCTATGATAGCCACTCCATAGACTACCCAGTTCCACGGCCACTTTAAAAGAAAACCCTTTTTTTCCTCATTCATCTATCTTTTCTTACCTGCCTTTCTTTCAAATGCACACCAGTTCTATTGTACCACGGCTCTGCCTTCGCGCTTTGCGCTCGCCTTTTTGCCCAAAGAGACAAGCACATCGTGCGCAGTCGATTTGTTGGCAAAACGGACAGCGTAGTGAGTGAGCAAGCGAGCGTAGGAGCAAACGGCGTAAGCCGATTGCGTTGCCTTTTTGCCCAAAGAGACAAGCACATCGTGCGCAGTCGATTTGTTGGCAAAACGGACAGCGTAGTGAGC
>CATJIF010000021.1 GCA_949740445.1 uncultured Peptostreptococcaceae bacterium
AAAAACAGATTCACGCCATAGGATAGAGAAAATAAACCAAAGCAAATCAGCAAGAGACGGCAGCCCCGTCTCTTTTTGCATGTCCAAAACAACACGAAATGAGAGGTGGTGAGGCTTGGCAAGAGCGCCGAATCAGAAAGCAGAACAGGCAAAAGCAATGTACCTGTCCGGTATGAAACTGGTTGAAATTGCAAATCAACTGCAGCTTTCAGAAGGCACGGTGCGCAGCTGGAAGAACCGCGGCCGATGGGGCTGCGATCGCAATGCAGCGTTGCAACGAAACGAATGCAACGTTGCAAAGAAACGCGGCGGGAAAAAGGGCAACAAAAATGCCGTCAATAACAATGGCGGAGCGCCGATAAAAAATAGCAATGCAGAAAAACACGGTCTGTTTCGGAAGTGGCTTCCGGAAGAGGCCGTTTCTATTATCGAAGAAATGCCCTGCGACCCTCTGAACATTTTATGGGATCAGATTCAAATTGCCTATGCAGCGATCGTTCGGGCACAGAAAATTATGTATGTGCGAGATCAGGAAGATAAGACGGTGGAACGAATCGGCGAGAGCAGCGGCGATACCAGCAGCAGCGAGAAATGGGAAGTACAACAAGCCTGGGATAAGCAGGCGACATTTCTGCAGGCGCAGGCCCGGGCCCAGAAGACGCTGGAGGGCATGCTGAAGCAATATGATGAGTTGTTGCACAAGCGCGGAGACCTTGCCACTGAAGAACAGAGAGCGCGCATCGACAAGCTGCGGGCGGAGACGGTAAAGCTGCAGGAAGCGAAGAACGATGACAGTGAAGGACAGCTGGAAGAGTTGATTCGGGGATTGCAAGATGCGTGAGATTTACACACCGAAACAAAAAACACTACTGGCGTTGTGGAAGAAACGACAGCTGAAGCGACTGAATATTTTGCAGGGATCGGTACGGTCGGGCAAGACCTGGATCAGTCTGGTGCTGTGGGCCTTCTGGGTAGCCAGCATGCCGAAAAACGGAACCTATCTGATGGTAGCCAAAACGCTGACATCACTGCGGCGCAACTGTCTGGACCTGCTGCAGGCATTGGTGGGAGAACGGCATTTTACCTATAGCCTGTCCCAGAAAGAGGGAAGGCTGTTCGGTCGTAAGGTGTATCTGGAAGGGGTCAACGATGCCCGGGCAGAGGGTAAAATTCGCGGCATGACGTTGACTGGCGCGTATTGCGATGAGCTGACGCTGTTTACGGAAGATTTTTTCTCCATGCTGCTATCCCGCCTGTCCGATCCGGGCGCGAAGCTCATCGGAACGACGAATCCCGATCACCCGTCGCACTGGCTGAAGGAGAAGTACCTGGATCGGGAAGCGGAGCTGGATCTGCTTGTAATGCAGTTTCTTCTGGACGATAACACGTTTCTTGATGCTGCGTATGTGCAGAATCTGAAAAAAGAATATACAGGTGTTTTCTATAAGCGCTTTATCCTGGGATTGTGGGTGGCAGCAGATGGCGTTATTTACCCGCAGTTTGCGGATCATGCGGAGAGATATCTGCTGCGATTTACCAAAGAGGAGGAACGATGGACTTTTGCGCAGGAGGTTGCTTTTTTAAGCATCGGTATCGACTTCGGCGGTAACCGGTCCCTGACTACATTTGTTGCGACAGCGGTGCACCGCGGGTTTCGGAAACTGACCGCGTTGCGGGATCATCACATCATCGGACACAAGGGCGAGATCGATTCCGACCGGGTCAATCGGGAATTCATTGCTTTTGTGAAGCAGTTGCAGGCGGAGTATCCTGGCATAGTGATTCGTTATGGATTTGCAGACAACGAATCGCAATATTTAATCACCGGGCTGCGCAAGGCTTGTAAGAATGCGGGGCTGCCGATTCAGATCGGTGACAGCTGCAAACGGCCCATCGTAGACCGGATTCACTGCGGCAACGCGCTGTTCAATACCGGACGGCTACAGATTCACGAGGACTGCCATTTGTTGATTGACGGACTCAAGGCTGCAGTATGGGACAGCAAAGCAGCACAGCAGGGCAAGGATGTGCGTTTGGACAATTTCAGCAGCGATATCGATATCCTGGACGGTTGGGAATACGGATGGGAGCCATTTTTAAGAAAGCTCCTGCCGGAGTATAAAGGGGTGAGAGGTTGAACATTGAGCGACTTATTGCATATTTGAATCAGGAAAAAGGGTGTACGCTGTCTTCGTCATATTACCAAAACGTTCAGGCGTGGGAAGCCTGGTGGCGCGGGTTTTATAAGCCCTTTCACGAGTTTAAGGAGCTGAACGGAAAGACGCGCAAAACCCGGCAGCTATATTCTTTGCGCATGGCAAAGAAGGTCTGCGAAGATTGGGCATCGATTCTGCTGAACGAGAAAACGCGCATCGTGGTCGACGATCCGGCATCGAGCCGGTTCCTGCAGGGAAGCGAAGAAGAACCAGGCGGCGTGTTTGCAGAAAATGATTTCTGGATAAAGGGAAATGCTCTGATCGAGAAAGCCTTTTACTCTGGCACTGGAGCGATTTTGCTTCGTGTCAAACAGATGCAGGTGCAGCAGGGGAACATTGTACCCGATGCACAGACAAAGCTTTGCCTGGATTTTTTGCCGGCAGGCGGAATTCTGCCGCTGACCGTGCGGGAAGGAAAGATTGTAGAAGCAGCGTTTGCTTCCGAGGTGCTGGTCAGGGGCGAAGTACAGATTTATTTGCAGATTCACGAGCAGGAGAACGACGGGTACCGGATTACCAATGCGTACCTGTTGGAAACGAACGGGCAACTGCAGAAGCGGCCGTTGCCAGAGGGCATGGTTGAGCAGATTCATACGGGAAGTGGGCTGCCCTGGTTTGTGATTGTCGGTCCAAACATCGTCAACAACATCGAAGGCGCCAATGGTCTGGGAATTTCCGTGTATGCCAATGCCATCGACAATCTGAAGGGTGTGGATCTGGCATACAACAACTTCAACCGGGATTTCCACCTGGGCGGCAAAAAGGTATTCTATACGCAGGAAATGATTCAATATGGAGAAGATGGTAAGGAAATTACACCAGACGATGTCTGCCAGCAGTTATTTGTGCGAGTGGGCGATGAAGTTCTTTCCGGCGGGGAAAAGGCCTTGGTGCAGGAATTCAACCCGCAACTGCGAGTGCAGGATAACCGGGACGGCTTGCAGGCACAGCTGGACTATTTGTCGTTCAAATGCGGGCTGGGCACTAAGCACTACCAGTTTAACGCAGGGCAGGTAGTGACTGCGACGCAGTACATGGGAGATAAGCAGGAACTGATTCAGAATGCCAGCAAGCATTATATCGTCGTAGAAAAGGCATTGCAGGATTTGGTGCGGTTGTTGTTGTGGGCGGGAAAAACCCTTTGCGGTGCAGAGGTAAATCCGCAGACTGGCGTTAAAGTACAGTTTGATGACAGTTACATCATTGACAAAGAATCCGAGCGACTACGAGACCAGCAGGAGGTGAGGGACGGCCTGATGCAGAGGTGGGAATACCGTGTGAAGTGGTATGGAGAAAGCGAAGAGGAAGCAAAAGCCGCGATACAGGGAGAATCGGCGCTGTCCTTTGGTGGTGAACAGTAATGCTGCACCCGGAAGAAATCGAAGCGTTGCCAGAGGCATTGCTACGGCTGTATTCGCAGGTAGAATCGGATACTCTGGCAGATATGGCGCGGCGGATCAGTACCTATCAGTTTTGGATTCCGGCGGCGGAACATCAGGCAAAACGGCTGGAAGAGATGGGTATGGTGCGAGAGGCGATCGTACAGCGGCTATCTGCCATCAGCGGTAAAACCGAACAGGAGCTGCGGCAGCTGATGCAGACTGCAGGAACCGTCAGCCTGCGTTCGGAAGATGAGGTGTACCGGCGGGCAGGACAAAATCCACTACCGTTGCGGGCTTCCAAAGAGCTGTCCGCCATTTTGAACACCGGATACCGGCAGACAAAGCAGGCCTTTCAGAATCTGACGCAGACCACGGCGACCACTGCCAGCCGGCAATTTATCTGGGCATTGGATCGGGCATGGCTGCAAATTCAAAGTGGGGCCTTCGATCAAACTACTGCCATTCGTATGGCGGTAAAAGACCTGGCAAAGAAAGGCGTGGAAGCGATAGTCTACCCTTCTGGTCACGTCGATATGCTGGAAGTAGCGGTGCGACGGGCAGCGGTAACCGGGGTCAACAAAACTAACGGCGAGCTGATCGAAGCGCGAAGAAAAGAGATGGGCTGCAACCTGGTGGAAGTGACGGCCCATGCAGGAGCACGGCCGGAGCATGCCCTGTGGCAGGGTGGCATCTACTGGACCATGGAGCTGGATCCGGACTATCCGCAGAACTTTTACGAGATCTGCGGATATGGCAGAGGCGATGGCATTTACGGTTGGAACTGCAGGCACAGCCACCATGCCTATATCAAGGGTATGCCCCGAAGCTACAGCAAGGAGCTGCTGACTGATTACCAGGCGAAATGCTATACCTATAACGGCAAGCTGCTGACAGAATACGAAGCCATGCAGCAGCAGCGTTACATCGAGCGGCAGATTCGACGCTGGAAGAGAGAAAAGTCGGCCATGCAGGCAGCCGGGCAGGATACGGCGGAAAGTGCAGCAAAGATCGGACAATGGCAGAAGGCGCAACGAGAGTTTTTGCAACAGACCGGTCTGAAACGGCAATATGATCGGGAACAGATTGCGCAAGTGCTCCACAGTCGTGAAAATACAGCAACATCTACATCAAAATCTGTTCCGAAATTTATGGGACAGATTGACGTGAACGATACAAAGCTGGTAGAATCCAAGTTGAGAGAATTCGAACGTGAGGTTGTAAACGAACCCATAGAACATGCGTATGTGATTTTGCAGAATGGAAAGACCTATCGATTTACAGGCGATGGGAATACGGTAGATCCATCCGTGCTGGGAAGCGCATTACAGGGTGCGATTCTTTCACATAATCACCCGGCCGATCAGACGGAATATTCGTTCAGTAAAGAAGATTTTCAGATGTTTGTACATTACCAGCTTACAGAACTGCGAGGGATCGATAGACAATTTAAATATATTCTTCGTAATAAAGGAGTTTCTCCCCCAATTAGGTTGTTCAGTGCATTAGAAATGACAGAAACAGAGATGCAACATCAAAAGATCTTTGTGATGGCTCAGAAGGAGGGGCTATATTATGAACGCAAGAAAAGAGGCAGAGCGTGAAGCACAGACAGTAATGGATCAGATAGAAGAAGAGTTTAAGAAAATTGAAGAAGAACACAAACATGAAACGGGAATGGATTTAGGGGCAAAGGAGAAAAGAAAAATTATAGATGAGGGAATGAAAAAAATTGCCGATATTCGTAAAAAATATGGAATTACGCTAGAAAGGTCTGAAAAAGAAATAGATTAAAAATTGTCAAGAAATATCAATAAGAACTGAGTACAAAGAGACTTCATCATGGAGTCTCTTTTGTATTGCAATCAAGGGACCGCAAGCAGAATCTGCGGAGAAAGGAAGGAGCATGAAACGGGAAGTCATAGAAACCCTGCTGAAGGAAGCAGGGGCGACTGCGGACAAGATCCAGGGAACAGTCGATGCTGTCATCGAAGAACACACAAAGGACATCGAAGCGGAGCAGGCGAAAATCACAGCCAAAGACGGGGAGTTGACCAAGGCCAATGAAACCATCGCCCAGCTGCAGCAGACGGTCAAAGCCTTCGACGGCAAGGATCCGGCGAAGTTAGAGGCCGATTTGAAGCAGTTGCAGGAAAAGTACAAAGCGGATATCGCTGCCGAACAGCAGAAGGCCCAAGCCATGCAGAAGGAAATGGCGCTGAAGGAAGCGCTGCGCACCAGCGGCGTCACCGATCCGGAGTACCTGATTTTCAAGGCGGGCGGTGTGGAGAAGTTTGCCTTTGCCGATGGAAAGCCCGTGGGACTTGCTGATACCATAAAGCCTTATCAGGAGAGTCATCCTCATCTGTTTGGGAAAGCAAAACCGGACAGCGAGGGAGGTGTTCGCGTGGACAGCGGCGGGGAACACGTCGGCGGAGGAATCCAGATAGACGCATTTCTTGCCGGTGCCCGAAAAGGTGCAGGGCTTCCGGCAACCACCAAAGAGTAGTGTAAAGAAAGAGAGGACAAAGTATGGCGAATTCGTTAGAGTATGCAAAGAAATTTTTGCCGATCATCGATGACATCTACAAGGCACAGTCCCTGACGGAGGGCATGGATGCGGCGACGCAGGCGGACTTTACCGGAACCAATGAGGTAAAGGTACTGAAGGTATCTACCACAGGATTGGGAGATTACAGCCGCACCGACGGCTATCCCAAAGGGGATATCACCGCTGCCTGGGAGACCATGAAGCTGACCGAAGAACGAGGCAAGGAACTGTCTATCGACCGCATGGACGACGAGGAAACGCTGGGACTGGTTTTTGGCAAAGTGACAGGGACCTTTCTGCGCGACCACGTGGTACCGGAGCTGGATGCGTATCGCTTTGCCAAGTATGCGGGCACGGCGGGCATTTTAACCACAGAAGCAGCAGCGCTGACCAAGGAGACGATTTTGGCCGCAGTAGATGAAGGAGTCAGGCAGATGGACGCCAACGAGGTGCCTGCAGAAGGACGGCGGTTATACATCAATAGTGATCTGAAGCCGGTGTTGAATAATGCACTGCAGAGGCAGTGGGGCAGCGATGGCTCGGTGAATACAGTGCTGTCTGGGTATAACAATATGCCCATCATTTACGTGCCCAGCACCCGGTTTTATACCGGGATTACCCTGGCGGACGGCACGACAGAGTGGGGATACAAGAAGGCGAACGATGCGGTGGCGATCAACTTTATGATTTTATATCCGGAAGCAGTGTTGCAGGTGAAAAAGTTTGCGTTGCCGAAGATTTTCGATCCGGACATCAATCAGGAGAAGGACGCCTGGAAATTCCAGTTCCGGCTGTATCACGATGCGTTTGTTTATGAGAACAAGGCGAAAGGCATCTATCTGCATAAAGCTGCATAGGGGAGAGTACGATGAAGATACAAAAAGGCGGGATCACCCGTGAGATTTTGCCGAAGCGATTGCCGGAATTTCTGGAGAAGGGATTTTCTCTTGTGGAAAAGGAGTCGCTTCAGAGACAGAAGGAGTCGGGCATTTCGAAAAAGAAAACGAAGCCGAAAGAGGGGGATTTCCTCAATACAGAATCGGAGAATACGCTATGATGTATGCCGATGATACATTTTACCGGACGGTGTATTGCGGACAGATGGACGAGGCCGAGTTTGCACGTTTTTCTGTGCAGGCATCGGCCTATCTTGATGCAGTAACGTTTGGACGGATTCCCCCGGACTGGGAGGAAGAATCCTATGCAGAACGCATTCGTCTGGCCTGCTGCGCGGCAGCGGATGCGTACCGGTGCAATGAACAAGGCGGTGGAATTGCCTCCGAAACCAACGACGGGATTTCCGTAACCTATGTCTCCGGCATCAGAAAAGCCAAAACCGATGAAGAACGATTGTTTGATGCTGTTCGCCTGTATTTGGGCAGTACCGGGCTTTTGTGCCGGTGGGTGTAGCCATGCTTGTCTGTACAGAGACGATTACGCTGGTACAGCAGGAAGAAAGCGTGGAAAGCGATACCTATCGTTGCACGGTGATTGATGGCGTCAGCTGGTACAACAGAGCTAAGGTGGTCTTACAGGAACACGGACTGACAGCGTTGCGGGAAACGAAGATCCGCATTCCGGAACAGGTTCTTCCACCGGGCGTATTCCCACAGGAGGGAGATTTTGTCGTGCGGGGAGCAACATCGGAAATAACGCAGATTGCGGAACTTGCAGATTACGAAGCCATTCGCGTGATGGCGGTGGGAGATAATCGCAGAGGGCGGCTGTCGCATGTTTTGGTGATTGGACAATGAAGATGCAGGTCAATACCCATATCGATGGGGCAAGGATTTTGCGGCAGCGGGGACTGGGAGGCAGCCACGAAGCACAGCGGTTTTTGGCGGAAATCGTGCGGGATTACAGCGATCCGTATATTCCTATGTCCGCCGGAGCGGCAGCACACATGAAAGGCCTGGTGGAGATAGCGCCTGACGGAGCATATTTGCAGTATCGGGCGCCCTACGCCCATTACCAGTATGTGGGCGAGGTCATGGCCGGCCGGGCACCGAAGCATTATACAGGAAAGGATTTACAATATCATGGAGCGCCTCTGCGGGGGAAGCTCTGGGACAAGCGCATGATGGCAGACCGGCGCAAAGACGTAGAAGCTGCGATGGATGCGTATATCAGACGAAAAGGAAGATAGCAAATGACAATCATTGAGAGCGTAAAAACCTATCTGAACCGGTATGCCCCGTTGGCTGGCTGCCGGTTGCATGTGGATTTTCTGCCGGCAAAGCAGCGCAGCTACAGCATCGAGCCAGTTCCTTGCCAGCCGGTGATCCGACGGTATGCGGACGGCTCTGCTGTTCGTCAGTTTTTGTTTGTATTGGCCAGCCGGGAAGCCTTTGGTGAGGAGCTGCGGCAGCAGATCAATAATCTGGCGTTTTATGAAGCGTTTGCCGACTGGCTGGAAGAGAAAAATGAAAGGGAGGAGCTGCCAGTGCTGGGCCATGGGCGTCAGTCGCGAAGTATCGAAGCAGTGACTTCCGGATATGCGTTTGTACCGGGGACCAGTACAGCCCGGTACCAGATTCAGTGTCGGCTGACCTACTGGCAGCCGAAGAAAGGATAAGACGATGGCAGGAGTAAACATGGGAGTCAGAAAACGGCCGACCAAGGCCAGTTATATCGATATCGGAGCAGAAACGCCGAACTTTGTACTGATGGGAACGGGATTTACCGAGCTGAACGAAAGCCCTTCGGCGCAGAATTCCTCCAAGCGATACATCAATATGTACAGTGCTACAAAGAGCATTACCAGCTATGATTGGAGCACGCCCTTCAGCGCCGATCAGATTCCTTCGGAGGAGGCGATTTCTTTTATTCGAAGGATCGGAGAAACCATGAAGACGGGGCAGGACGCGGAAGCGGATTATGTGATGGTTGATTTGGATGCGGCGGTAACAGGAAGCGCCAATACCTTCCAGGCCCGAAAAATCCGGGTGGCCATCGCCGTTTCGGAGTTTCCGGATAATGACGGTGAGTTGGGTGTCAGTGGCGATTTGCTTGGTGTCAGCAGCATTGAGATGGGCACGTTCAATACGCAGACAAAGACATTCACTGCAGAGGGAGAGCAGGAAACCCCTTAAGAGCGGCTGCGTTAGAGCTGGACGATGAGCCGCAAAACACGCCTCCGGAACAACCAGAGGTGGAACCAACAGCCGGAGATGAGGTGGAAGAGAAAGGAGAACAGCAATGAGTATCTATACCATTCAGGGACAAGATGTGGAATTTGATCCCTTCGACGTGGAGGCGTATGAACGCTATGAGTCGCAGTTAGAACAGATGCGAAAGATCAAAGAGGAAATCCCCACGGGCAGCGCTGCAGCAGGTATGCGGTTTTTGTGCCACGCAGTGATGGATTTCTTTGACGATGTGGCAGGCGAAGGAACCGCTCAGCACCTGTTTGGAGAACGCACGAACCTGAAGGATTGTTTTGACGCATTCTATGCGTTTACAGAAGCGGTAAGCGGAGAGATAAAGGGGTATACGGAGACAACATCGTTACCAATAGACGCTGCACTGGCGGGAAACCGGGCGCAGCGCCGGGCGGCGGAACGTAAGAAATGAGTTTGCTGACTTCGCCGCTGCCCAAAACAGTGGTTCTCGGAGTAGAAGAGATACCGGTCGCCTGGGATCATCGAACCATGCTGCAGATAAATGAGCTGCTTTCGACAGAACGAAGCGAAGAAGAAAAGGGCATGGCCATGCTGACGCTGTTTTATGGGGATCTTCCCAAAGATATCGAAGCGGCAACAGAAGCCATGCTTTGGTTTTTTCGGGGAGGAACGAACCTGCCGGACGGAAGCGAGCCAGCGGAAGGAAAGCCAATATCGCCGGATTTTTCTTACCAGCAGGATGCCGGGCTCATCTACGCGGCGTTTCTTACGCAATATCAGATTGATCTGACGGAAGATACACTGCACTGGTGGCAGTTTCGGGCGCTGTTTGATGCGTTGCAGACGCATCATTTGTTTTCCGAAGTGCGAAAGTGTCGCTCCATGAAAATTCAAAAGGAGATGTCGCCGGAGCAGAAGCAGTATTACCGGCACATGAAACAACGGTACGCACTGTTCCGACCAGCGCAGGAACAAAGCGCCGTCGATGCGATAACCGCGGCGTTATTGGGTGATGGCGATGTTATGGGAGTATTGCATGCAGAAGAAAATTAAATGCCCATTCTGCGGATATAAAATGCCGATTCTTTACACGGAAAATGCTCAATGTCGTGGCGTATTCGTTCGGTGCAAAGGCAGAAAATGCAGAAAACTATTTGAAATAAAGATCGATCCAAACACCAGGTAGAGCCGGAGCAGCCGATGGTGTCCCGAAAGAGAGGTGGGACCATTGGCAGGAGACGGCTCTGTTATTATCGATATTCTGGCAGATGACAGCGATTTTGAAAAAACAATATCCAGGCTGCAGCATACAGCCAAAACAGGACTGAAAGCGGTTGCAACATCAGTAACAGCAGCCGGCGCCGCTTTGAGCGGTATGGCGGCCTATGCTGTTAAAGTCGGTGCTGAATTTGAAGCGGCCATGAGCCAGGTACAGGCCATTTCCGGAGCCGCCGGAGCGGACTTGCAGGCGTTACAGGACATCGCCAAAGAGATGGGAGCGACGACGAAATTCAGCGCCACTCAGGCGGCAGAAGCGTTGCAGTATATGGCGATGGCCGGTTGGAAAACAGAACAGATGATTTCCGGACTGCCTGGCGTTATGAACTTGGCAGCGGCGTCCGGAGAGGATCTGGCATCAGTTTCGGATATCGTGACCGATGCGCTGACCGCTTTCGGACTGCAGGTGGAAGAGGCCGGCCGGTTTGCTGATGTGCTGGCAGCTGCAGCCAGCAACAGCAATACCAATGTGGCCATGATGGGAGCAACGTTTCGCTATGTGGCGCCCATTGCCGGCGCCATGGGCTATCGCATCGAAGATGCTGCGACGGCAATCGGCTTGATGGCCAATGCGGGCATCAAAGGGGAACAGGCGGGAACCGCACTGCGTTCGCTGTTGACGCGGCTTGCCAAACCGCCGAAAGAGGCAGCAGAAGCGATCCGCGCTTTGGGACTGCACATCAGCGATGCCTCCGGGAAGATGCTTCCCATGGCCGAGGTGGTCGAACAGCTGCGCCAGCGCTTTACCGGACTTACGGCCGAACAGAAAACGCAGATGGCGGCATCGTTGGCCGGGCAGGAAGCTATGAGCGGGCTGCTTGCCATCGTCAACGCCAGTGAAGAGGACTATCAGAAGTTGACAGAGGCCATTGCAGAATCCGGTGGAGCGGCACAGCAGATGGCCGATGTCATGAACGATAATCTGCAGGGCGCTGTAACGCTTCTGCGTTCTGGGATCGAAGGTCTGGGCATTCTCTTTTACGAAAGTGTGGACAGCAGTCTGAAGGACGCCGTGCAGGTTGCCGGCGAATACGTGCAGCGACTGAACCGTCTGTTTTATGAAATCGATGTCGATCCCAGCAGCAAAGAACTGCAGGCACTGGCAGCAGAGTATCAGGCAACTGGGTTGTCCATGGAGCAGGCTGTGCAAAAGGCTTCGGACACTTTACGTTCCCAGGCGTTTGTAACAGCGCTTCCACAGGAGCTGGGAAGCATTCTGGCGGATATAGCAACTCGTCTGGCCGAAGCGACGCCGCAACTGCTGGACGCTGGCACACAGATGGTTCAGGCATTGCTGCAAGGGGTATCCGACAATGCGCCGCAGTTGTTGCAGGGAGCCGGGCAGATCATTCT
>CATJIF010000022.1 GCA_949740445.1 uncultured Peptostreptococcaceae bacterium
ACGGGCCATCGCCGAAGCGCCGCACCTGCGCGAGCCCTATGTGGATCTGGCCATGCTGCTGTACGAAGAAAAACAGTGGTATGGCGTTCTCTACTTTACTGAATGTGCGCTGGCGATTACCCACCGCCCCCGCACATATATCTGCGAAGCCGCTTCTTGGGGCAGCCTTCCCCACGACCTGCGCTCCATCGCCCTGCATCGCATCGGGCGCATCGAAGAGGCCCTCCATCAGGCAGAGCTCGCTCTGGCTTTAGAGCCTGAAAACCAGCGTTTAAAAAATAACGCTGCGCTGCTGCGGAAATTGGCAGAGCAGAAAGCCTCTGCAAATACTGCGCAAGCATCGAGCAATCGCCAGAAGACAGTGTGAGAGGGCCTTGACCTCTCACACGGCTCCTCCATTTGTGAGAAGATGCCCTTCCGCCTGTCAGTGTCGAAGCTCTGCCTGCCCGTTGGCAATGATGACATCTCCCTTTTCAGATCCGTGTTGCGAATACTTCGTTTTTTAAATCCTTCGTCAAAGCAACAGCCCAACTGTGCAACATGCAGGGGAACTGAATGTGACAATTACCCTGCATCTCAATAACGCATCCGTTTCTTCAGTATAGAACCAGGTTCTGCTATTTGCTGAAAAAAATGTATTGTGAAAAAGGAAAAGGCAGAACGTGGTTTACCGTACTAGCCGCGTGGGCCGAGGCTATGTCGGAGTGCGAGGTCTCCACCGAGGACGAATCAGCCAAACGCGCAGGCGAGGCAGCGCCGACTATGGCGGACAATTTTATTTGAAATCGCCCCGCCCGTGCGACAAAATGGTCTGAAACCAAGACAAGCCAAAGAACAGCGCTGCGAAAAGCGCCGCCCTTTGGTTTGTCTAACATTTTAAGAAACGAAAGAAAATTTACGCGCGCAAGCAAAATTACTGCTTGGCCCGCTCGAACATGCAACCGTCGATATGGCAGTAGCCTTCAGGATTTTTTTCCAGATATTTCTGATGGTATTCCTCGGCTTCGAAGTATTGCTGAAGCGGCTTTACCTCTACAGCCAGCGGCCGGTCATACGTTTTCGCAACCTGCCTGCAGGCCTCTTCGATTACGGGAAGGTCCTCTTCATCTGTATAGTAAATTCCTGTCCGGTACTGCTCTCCGATATCGCCGCCCTGCTGATTGACCGATACGGGATCAATGGCCTCGAAATATTTCGCAAGCAGCCGGGAAAGCGTCAGCGCTTTTGGATCGTATTCCACCCGCACCGTCTCTGCGTGGCCGGAATGGCGGTATTTGACATCTTCGTAGGAAGGATGTTCTGTCGTTCCATTGGCGTATCCTACGTTGGTGGACTGCACCCCAGGAACCAGCGACAGATACTTCTCCGCTCCCCAAAAGCAACCGCCCGCCAGATAAATCGTCTTCATTTTTACGTTCCTCCTGTCTTGGTTTGTCTTCTATTCTTCACAATCTTATGATACAATAAAACAATCAAAAACGAAAGAAAAACGGTGAACCAACCCATGAAAAAATCAGTAATCGGAATCTTAGCCCATGTAGATGCCGGAAAAACCACGCTGTCAGAAGGGCTTTTATACACCTGTGGCGCCTTAAAACAACCGGGCCGCGTAGATCATCAAAACGCTTTTTTAGATACCTATGCCCTGGAGCGCGAGCGGGGCATTACCATCTTTTCCAAGCAGGCCATCCTGCCGCTTCCCTCGCTAAAAATTACGCTGCTGGACACGCCCGGACACGTGGACTTTTCTGCAGAGATGGAACGCACCCTGCAAGTGCTGGATTATGCCATCCTCGTAATCAGCGGAACCGACGGCGTGCAGAGCCATACCCAGACGCTGTGGAACCTGCTGTCCCGGAACCGGATTCCGACCTTTGTATTCATCAATAAAACCGATCTGGCCGGAACCGATACCCAGGCAGTCCTCCGCCAGCTGCAAGCGCTGGACGACGGCTGCATCGACTTTTCTTCCGGCACGGAAAGCGAGGCATTCTTTGAGGCGGTTGTCATGCGAGATGAAGCCCTTCTGGAGGCTTATCTGAGCGGAGAGGCCATCGCGGACAGCGCCATAGCCCGGTTAATTCAAAGCCGCAGCATCTTTCCCTGCTACTGCGGCTCTGCCCTGAAGCTTGAGGGCGTTTCTGCCTTTCTTTCCGCACTGGAGCGCTACGTCCTGGCGCCAAAATATCCCAGCGTCTTTGGCGCTAAAGTGTATAAAATCGACCGCGACGCCCAGGGTGCTCGACTGACCTGCATGAAAATCACAGGAGGCACTTTAAAAGTCAAAGACCTTCTGTCCAACGAGACGCAGACGCAGACCGACGGGCTTGCACAGACCCCGGTGCCGTCTCCTGGCCTGTCGCCGCAGGCCGCAGAAAAAGAGCCCGAATCCATCTGGAAGGAAAAGGTCGATCAGATCCGCATCTACTCCGGAAATAAATACCAGGCGGTGGAACGGGTCGAAGCAGGAAGCGTCTGTGCCGTTACCGGCCTGACGCATACCCAGCCCGGTCAGGGTCTGGGATGCGAGCCCTCTTCCCCGCCGCCGCTTCTGCTGCCGGTAATGACCTATCAGCTTCTGTTGCCGGAAGGCTGCGACAGCCGCAGCGCCTATCTTAAGCTCCTGCCGCTGCAGGAGGAAGATCCGCAGCTGCATATCACGTGGAATGCAGCGCTGCAGGAAATCCACCTCCAGCCCATGGGCGATGTGCAGCTGGAAGTGCTTCAGAAAATCATCGCCCAGCGATTCGGCCTATCCGTTGCATTCGGCAGCGGCAACATCGTTTACCGCGAAACCATCGCTGCCCCTGTAGAGGGCATCGGGCACTTCGAGCCCCTGCGCCACTATGCGGAGGTTCACCTGCTATTGGAGCCTGCCCCGCGGGGCAGCGGCCTACACTTCGCCTCCGGATGCAGCGAGGATATTCTGCACAGAAACTGGCAGCGCCTGATTCTGACCCACCTGGCAGAAACAGAGCATCCCGGCGTGCTCACCGGCTCTCCCATTACCGACATGCGCATTACCATCGTCGCCGGACGCGCTCATATCAAGCATACGGAAGGCGGCGATTTCCGCCAGGCGACCTATCGTGCGCTCCGCCAGGGCTTAAAACAGGCGCAGAGCATACTGTTAGAGCCCTGGTATCAGTTCCGCCTGCAGGTTCCCCAGCAGGCTATGGGCCGCGCCATGGCTGATCTGCAGCGCATGCACGCCAGATTCCAGTCTCCCCTGCCCCAGGCTGAAGACTATCTCTTCCACGGCTCTGCCCCGGTGGCTGCCATGAAAGAATATTCCAGAGAGGTAGCTGCCTATACCCACGGGCAGGGACAGCTTTCCTGCGTTTTCTGCGGCTACGAGCCCTGCCTCCGTCAGGATGAAATCGTAGCTGCATCAGGCTACGACAGCGACAGCGACACCGAGCATCCGGCGGATTCTGTCTTTTGTTCCCACGGCACGAGGCTTATCGTTCGCTGGGACCAGGTCAGAGAGCACATGCACGTCGACAGCGGCCTGCGGCTTTCCCCGCAGGATTTTGGCAGCGGGGATTCTGAAAAAGCAGCGCCGGCTGCAGGTTTCCGCCGGGAAGCAGCGAATAAAACGGATGAGGACGAAGAGCTGATGGCTATTTTTCAACGCACCTACGGAGAAATCAAACAGCGCACCCTCCCCCCGCAGATGCAACCAGCCAAAGCGCCGCAGCCTGCTCACCAGCTGGTTTTAAATCGTCAGCCGGAATACCTTTTAATCGACGGCTACAACATCATCTTTGCCTGGGACGAGCTGAAAGCGCTGGCAAAAGACAACATCGAATCCGCCCGGCAGGCGCTGATTCACATCCTGTCCAACTACCAGGGCTTTCAAAGCTGTATTCTGATTTTGGTGTTCGACGCCTACAAGGTAAAGCAAAACCCGGGCGCTGTCGTAAAGGAGCACAACATCTACGTCGTATATACAAAAGAAGCGGAAACTGCTGACGCTTACATCGAAAAAGTGACATACGACCTGGCAAAGCAGCATCGCGTGCGTGTAGCTACCTCCGACCGCCTGGAGCAGATGATCATCCTCGGTCACGGCGCGCAGCGGGTTTCCGCAAAAGAACTGTATGCGGAGGTCGAGCGGGCAAACGGGCGCATCGCTGCCCTGATCGAGCAGAACAATCGGCAAAGCCGCGAAATGAACCGCCTGCAGTACAAAGCTACTGTTGTAAAGCAACGCTCTGCTAAAAAACAGCACGATTCTGCAAACGCTTCGGCAAAAAACCCTGCCCTGATCCCTTCCGATAAAGACAAAGAAACGCAGCGCTAAGCCGCTGCGTTTCTCCACTCTGCATAAAGCGACTGCGTTCGATACAGCCGGTACAGATATATTACTAATATGATGGTGCTGACGATGGAAGTAAAGAGGCCGATCATGGCAAACATGCCTCCGCCCATGCCCATAATCAGCGACATTTCGATCACGATCAGCATGGCGATGGCAATGGAATACTGCTTGGCCCGATTTAATAGCTTCTGTCCGCCGAAATCCGCTCCGTGCTGCTGTTCCAAGTGGCAGATACCGCTACCGATGCTGTACAGAACCAAGGTCAGGGCCAGCAAATCGGGAACCATAAAGAAGAACGATACTACCAGGCGCCAGACGGATTCCTTGCTTACCAGGATTTCCGCTACCAGCACAAGGGCTCTGACGATGCTCAAGAGAAACGCTCCCTGCCGCGCTCGGAAAAATGCTGAATTTCCTGCGTTTTCCTTTACCAGTTTGTCCGTTCCAAATACGATGAGGATTGCCCCTATCAGGTCTAAAACCATTCCCGGAATCCCCTTCAGGAAAAAGGTTAAAATGACACCCCAGAAAATAAAGCTGAGGCTTTTGTGATTTTCCGGATGTTGCTCAAACCAGGTTTTGCTGTCGCCTTCCTGCAACGGATTGAGGCTATCGGCCTGCCATTGATGATTGTTGTTCATACCTACTCCTTTTATTATTTGTAATCAGCTGCTTTTTAGTCAACTGCTGACGATCCAAAAGACGGTCCATCCGCTCTGACCGCTGCCTGCCTGGGCCAGCAAAGAGCGGTATTCTTTGAAGCAGCAGCCACCGCTGCCGTAACTCCGTTCTGCGCCATCTTTTTTACTGCCAGGAAAACCGGCGGCGCTTCGCCGGCTGTGTCTGGCGCATACGACTTGTCGAACGGCTTCTGCGCTGCAAAAAGCTCCTGTCCTGCCAGCAGTGCCGCCCGCTCGCAAACGTTATCCACGCCAGTCACCGACTGTACAAATGCCGAGGAAGAAAGGCAATCGCAGGCTCCTCTGGCTTCTTCTGCTGCACCGCTCTTCACCGTTACAGCTCTCAGCTGTTCCGCCGGATAGGTCAGATATGGCACTTTCCATGCAGAGGCCAATTCTTTTAATCCAGCTTCGTCTTTCTTTAAATCAATGGAAGCGATGGCAGCCACCGCGCGCCAGTGAATGCCGCACTGCGCAAGCGCCAGCTCAGCCAGCTTCTTTACGTTTTCCGCTGGAATATCCCTGCGGCATCCCATGCCTAAGACAACGGTCTTTGGAATCAGCTGCAGTGTAACAGGAAACCGGCTGCCGTCCTCGCTTCGCTCGGAAATGGCAATGCCGCATTCTGGCATTGCCGCTTTATTGATTGCCTCTTGGGAAGGGTCGCACTGATCTTTACAAAGAACCAGCCCTGCGGGCAGGTCTCCCTTCAGCGGCCAGCGGCTGTAGACGCCGACGGTTTCGCCTGCCAGAAGGCGGGCGCTGACTTCCTTTGCCGCACCCATGCTGTCGATAGCAAGCTGCTGTTCCCTCGCCCACTGGTCTACGGAGAACAGGCCGTTGACATCCGTGGCCGTGGTAATTACCGGCAGCGCCCCGATGCCGGAAGCGATGCAGCGCGCCAGGTCGTTGGCCCCTCCGATGTGGCCGGACAGCAGAGAAATAACGAATTGCCCGCGCTCGTCGATTACGAGAACGGCCGGGTCTGTGGTTTTTTGACGCACCTGCGGTGCAATGGCCCTGACTGCGATTCCGGCCGCCCCGATAAAAATCAGCGCCCTGCACTCGCCCCATCGCTCCTGCGTCCACGCAGCAAGGCTGTTGGTTACCAAACAGATGTCTTCGGCACACGCCTCTTTTGCCTTTCCCATGGCCCAAATCCGACATTCTGAGAACAGGATTTCTGCCGGAAACTCCGGCGACAGGCTGTATGCTCGCCTCAGTGCGACCGCTGTGCGCCTTGCCGTGCCTATTCCGTTTTTCGTAAAAGCGATCATCTCTATTGCGCCTTGGTCTGCCATTTGTCTCTGCTCCACCCTGCCCTCGTCAATCGAGGGTATCTCTGTTGCTGCATTTTATCTCTACTCTGACAGTGTACCACACCCGGCGCAGAAAGTCATGTGTATAGTTTATATTCCAGCTGACAATCGTAAGGTTCTTTCTCCACATGCTTCTGGCTGTATACCTGCGCTTCCACGCAGCCCAGATTTCGATAAAACGCCTGGCTCTCCACAGCGGAATGGGCGGATATGTACAGCTTTTCAGCGCCGTTCTCCTTTGCCCATGTTGCAGCAGCCTCAAAAAGAACTGCCCCGATCTTTTTTCTGCGCATATCTTCCGATACGTAAATATGGGAAAGATCCAAATATTTCTGCTCTCTGCAAAACAAGCCGGCCTCTACAGAAACAAACCCCTTAAGGGCTCCATCGGAAAATGCGCCATAGAGAAACCCGCCTGCAAGCGCCGTATTGCGCAGCTGGACAATGAGTGCGTCGTAATCTTCTTCCGTCCAATCGTCGATAAAGGGATCGTCTTTAATCATCCAGCGGTTGTCTTCTTTTCGCCAGCATTCTTTCACTACCTGGCGACGGATAAAGCTTTTAAATAGAGGACGGCATATTTCATCCTCAAATAACCGGCGGTATTGAATCATAAGCTATGCTTTCCTTTCCTATTGCTTCTTCGGGCGACTTTTCTATAATCCAATGATAGCAATTTTCTGCATCAGTTTCTTTGCCTGTTTTACGATATTGCCCAATTTTTTTGATTAGACTAGTGATACAAATTATTCCATTGCATTCGGTACATTTATAGTAAGGAACATTCTATATAATCCCAAAACTATTTCCTATTGCCCTGCATTTGGAAGTTGATGCTCTAAGATTAATGTTGTTTTTAAGGAGAGCAACAAATATTTATGACCTTATTTTTTCTTATTTCTTTCATTTATGCTGTTTTCTTCAAAAACTGTTCCGCATACGGATTTTGGGGGCATGAAAAACCGGAAAACACTCTGGCAAGCATTGGCTCTCCGGCTTTATTATCATTTCCTAATGCCAGATAATCACGAATGTTGATATAAAAAACTTATCATTAATAGGCATTTGCTTTCTCTCTTCTCTATAAACTCTATCAGTTCTGTCTCTCCTTTTACAAACCTTGCAGCAACGGAAATACGAACAAGGTGGTCATTGGCAGACGATTCTATTGCATCAGCAAACATTTCCATCTGTTTCTCACCAAAAATAACAAAATTTTTCTTGAGATTTGAAGTTATCATAAGTTATTAGTACAACTCTTATTTTGCAACATACAATGCTTTTCTGTTTATATTCTACGGTTTTATCATCGTCTTTGCAATAAAATTTAAGTATATTTTTCTGCCTGCGTTGTTACTAAAAAGGCAGCCATTTCTGACCGCCTTTCTTAAAATGCTATCACACACTCACTTTTTCACTTTGTCGCAGCCTTTCCAGCACCACTGCTGCTCCCTTTCGAGTATCTTCAATGATCTCCCTGGGAGTCATCTGGACATGGCGCAGGGAATTATATTCTCGGATCTTCCGGATGTCTTCCAGATTAAAATCCTTACTCACTATCGGTTTCGTCATCGTCCTCATCCTCTTCTTCCAAAAGTACAGAGGGTGGATAGATCAGCAGATCCTTGTAACCCTCCAAAGTTGTGATGGTCTTTACCCCTCGTACTGTTTTTACATTTACGATATGTTTAAAATTCCAGGATATAATGATATCACAGCCCGCCAGAATCGCTGCCGCAATGTGCCGACAGTCATCAAAGCTCTTTTTCCTCAGGGTACCAAAATCAATGAATTTCTCTGCCAGTTCCACGATGTCCTCATCTGTATGGACCAGATGGTATTGGATCTGCTTCAAATAGCCCAGGAGGATATCCAGCTTTTCCTGACTGCAGCCACTGATCTCATTGAACACAATATCAGAAATTTACATTTCATAGCGTCCCTGCCTGAACAGTTCCACAGTTCAGGCGTATCTTTCATTTTTTCCGACGTATCCTGTTGATACAGATAGCTGACCGCTGAGGTGTCCAGATAAACCTTCAACTTACGCATCCCATACCTCCTATCTTTTATTTTATTCTATCACGAAACACCGGAAAAGTCATTCCCTGTATTTTTCAATTTTACCATCGTCGTAAGACTTAACCGTGCATTTTTCCATATGCCCGGCGAGAGGACGGTTTACCACATCATGGAGGAAATCGGACTCAGCCACCGTCCGAAACGCAAACTCAACGAAATTATGAAAGCTGACCGTAAGATGCGCAAATCCGGCACTGAGAAGCCGTGATCCACTCTGACCGGAGAACGCAGTACACTATCGAGGCTTACCGATATTTGGAATAGAATCCTTTGAAAAAACCAGCTACGCGTCCAACGCGTGGTTTTCTGATACACAAAAAGGGGAAAACTCTTAAATGAATTTTCCCCTAATCGTCAAAGATAGATTTTACAAACGAAATCCTCAAAGCGGTTCGCCTTTGTGTACTCTGGACGATGTGTCATAAAATCATTCACATCAGCTCTGGTTATCAGATATTCCGTAAAGTACATATATTTGTAATCTATTTTCCGGCATTGTTTATCGCCGCCTGTGCCGCAGCCAGTCTTGCGATGGGCACGCGGAACGGCGAGCAGGATACATAGTTTAAGCCGACCTTGTGGCAGAACTCCACGGAAGAAGGATCTCCGCCGTGCTCGCCACAGATGCCCAGCTTGATGTCCGGACGGGTCTTCTTACCCAGCTGTGCAGCCATTTCCACCAGCTTGCCTACGCCGGTCTGGTCCAGCTTGGCAAACGGATCGCTCTCGTAGATCTTCTTTTCGTAGTATGCCTCTAAGAACTTTCCAGCATCGTCGCGGCTGAAGCCGAAGGTCATCTGGGTCAGGTCGTTGGTACCGAAGGAGAAGAACTCTGCTTCCTTGGCGATTTCATCCGCTGTCAGGGCTGCTCTCGGAATTTCGATCATGGTACCTACCATGTACTTCATATCCGAACCCGCTGCCTTGATGATGGCATCCGCCGTATCGGTAACGACCTTCTTCACGTACTGCAGCTCTTTGATTTCGCCGACCAGCGGAATCATAATTTCCGGAACGATGGTCCAGTCCGCGTGCTTCTTCTGCACGTTCAGCGCCGCTTCGATTACCGCCGTGGTCTGCATTTCTGCGATCTCCGGATAGGTAACGGCCAGACGGCAGCCTCTGTGGCCCATCATGGGGTTGAATTCGTGCAGCGATACGATGACGGCCTCCAGATTGGCAACCTCCATCTTCATCTCCGCTGCCAGAGCCTTGACATCCTCAGGATCGGTGGGCAGGAATTCGTGGAGAGGCGGATCTAAGAAGCGGATGGTAACAGGGAAGCCCTGCATAGCCTCGTAGATGGCTTCGAAGTCTCCTCTCTGCATGGGCAGGATCTTGGCCAGCGCCGCCTTTCTCTGCTCTACCGTCTGAGAAACGATCATTTCTCTGACAGCAGCGATGCGATCCGCTTCGAAGAACATGTGCTCGGTTCTGCACAGACCGATACCCTCAGCGCCGAACTTTCTGGCCTGCTCGGCATCTCTTGGCGTGTCGGCATTGGTGCGGACCTTCAGCACGCGGTACTTGTCGGCCCAGGTCATCAGGCGGTCGAAGTTACCGGAGATGGAAGCCTCCACCGTGGCAATGGCTTCTCCGTAGATGTTTCCGGTAGAACCGTCCAGGGAAATGAAGTCTCCCTCGTGGAATTCCTTTCCGCCCAGGGTAAACTTCTTCGCTTCTTCGTCGATTTTGATATCACCGCAGCCGGATACGCAGCAGGTTCCCATGCCGCGGGCAACGACAGCAGCGTGAGAGGTCATACCGCCGCGAACGGTCAGGATGCCCTGAGAGTAGTGCATACCCTCGATATCCTCAGGCGAGGTTTCCAGACGAACCAGGATAACCTTGGCCCCTTTCTTTGTCGCCCATTCCGTAGCATCTTCTGCGGTAAATACCACCTGGCCGCAGGCAGCGCCCGGAGAAGCGGGAAGCGCAGAGCCGATGGGCTTGGCTGCCTTCAGAGCAGCAGCATCGAACTGCGGATGCAGCAGGGCATCCAGCTGCTTGGGATCGATCATGCAGACTGCTTCTTTTTCGGTAATCATGCCTTCATCCACCAGGTCGCAGGCAATCTGCAGCGCAGCGGCAGCGGTTCTCTTTCCGTTTCTGGTCTGCAGCATAAAGAGTTTTCCTTCTTCGATGGTAAACTCCATATCCTGCATATCTCTGTAATGCTTTTCCAGCGTGTATACGATATCGTAGAACTGCTTGTACACCTCGGGGTTCTGCTCTTTCAGCTGGTCGATGGTCTGCGGTGTGCGCACACCGGCAACCACGTCTTCGCCCTGGGCGTTCATCAGGAATTCACCGTACAGCTTCTTTTCGCCGGTCGCCGGGTTTCTGGAGAAGGCAACGCCGGTACCGGAGGTATCGCCCATGTTTCCGAATACCATTTCCTGTACATTGACCGCCGTGCCCCAGGAAGAAGGAATGTCGTTCATTCTTCTGTAGTAGATGGCTCTTGGGTTGTTCCAGGAACGGAATACGGCCTTGACTGCACCCATCAGCTGATCCACGGGATCTGCCGGGAAATCGTCGCCTACCTTTTCCTTATATTCGGCCTTAAACTGCTCTGCCAGCTTCTTCAGATCGTCGGCATCCAGTTCGGTATCCAGCTTTACGCCCTTGGCCTCTTTCATTTCGTCGATCAGCTTTTCGAAGTAAGCCTTGCCCACTTCCATAACCACGTCGGAGTACATCTGGATAAACCGACGGTAAGAATCGTAGGCAAATCTGGGATTTCCCGTCTTCTTGGCAAAGCTCTCCACCACGACGTCGTTTAAGCCCAGGTTTAAGATGGTATCCATCATACCGGGCATGGAAGCTCTGGCGCCAGAACGAACGGAAACCAGCAGCGGGTTTTCGTTGTCGCCGAATTTCTTTCCGGTCTGCTTTTCCAGCTCTGCAATATATGACATGATCTCCGCGCGGATTTCCTCGTTGATGACTTCGCCGTCCTCGTAATACTGCGTACAGGCTTCTGTCGTAATGGTAAATCCACGGGGAACGGGCATTCCCAGATTGGTCATTTCGGCCAGGTTTGCACCCTTGCCGCCCAGGAGCTCTCTCATCGAGCCCTTCCCCTCCTTAAAGAGGTACACGAATTTCTTTTGCATTGGTTGTTTTTTCTCCTTTCGTCTATCAGACAATTAGCTGCACCCTCACGAAACAGAAGCATACGCGATCCTGAAAACCGCTTCAGCACGAAATTTTGTGAGGATAACGATTAGCATTTTTCTTCGACAGACGCCTGTCGCCCTGCGGCTGCCGTGCCGTAAAAAACGGATTTCCCATAAATGCAGGCTCGTTAAAATCCAATGCAGCTAAAACTGCAAGCGTTCTTCGATGTATGCTCTCAGCTGTTGCACAGGGATGCGCACCTGATCCATCGTATCTCTGTCTCTGACGGTGACAGCGCCATCCTCAGCCGTATCGTAATCGACGGTAATGCAGAACGGCGTACCGATTTCATCCTGGCGGCGATACCGTTTGCCGATGCTTCCGGGAAGGTCGTAATCCGTCATAAAGTATTTGGAAAGCTCCGCGTGCAGCTCTTCTGCTGCCTCCGCCTGCTTTTTAGTCAGCGGTAAGACCGCAGCCTTGAATGGCGCCAGAGCCGGATGGAACTTCATTACCACGCGGGTATCCTCCTGGCCCTTGGCATCGGTCAAGGTCTCTTCGCAGTAAGCGTTGCATAAGAACGCCAGCGTTACGCGGTCGGCGCCAAGCGACGGCTCGATGCAGTAGGGCAGGTATTTTTCGTTGGTCGCAGGATCGGTATAGCGCATGTCCTGGCCGGAGTGTTCGTGATGCTGCTTCAGGTCGAAGTCCGTGCGGTCTGCGATGCCCCACAGCTCGCCCCAGCCAAACGGGAATAAAAATTCGATATCTGTGGTAGCGTTGCTGTAGTGGGACAGTTCTTCTTTTTCGTGATCCCGCAGACGGATGCTGTCCATGTTCATGTGCAGCGCCTTCAGCCAGTTGACGCAGTAGTCCTTCCAGTAGTGGAACCACTCTAAATCCGTGCCGGGCTGGCAGAAAAATTCCAGCTCCATCTGCTCGAATTCCCTGGTGCGGAAGGTGAAATTGCCCGGCGTAATCTCGTTTCGGAAGGACTTTCCGATCTGAGCGATGCCGAAGGGCATCTTCTTGCGGGAGGTTCTGGCCACATTTCTGAAGTTGACAAAGATTCCCTGAGCTGTTTCGGGGCGCAGATAAATCTCCGATTTGGAGTCTTCCGTAACGCCCTGAAATGTCTTAAACATCAGATTGAATTGACGGATGGACGTAAAGTCGCTCTTTCCGCATTCCGGACATTTAACGCCGTTTTCCCGGATATATTCTTCCAACTTTTCGTTGGACCAGCCGTCCACCGTGATGGCCTCTTTTCCGCTTTTTTCTATAAAGTCTTCGATCAGCTTATCGGCCCGGAAGCGCGCCTTGCACGCCTTGCAGTCGATCAGGGGGTCGGCAAAGCCTCCCACGTGTCCAGAGGCCACCCAGGTCTGGGGGTTCATCAGAATCGCCGCATCCAGTCCTACATTGTATTTGGACTCCTGGACGAATTTCTTCCACCATGCCCGTTTTACGTTGTTTTTCAGTTCGACGCCCATAGGACCGTAATCCCAGGTGTTTGCCAGGCCGCCGTAAATCTCGGAGCCCGGATAGACAAACCCTCTGGATTTTGCTAAAGCGACGATTTTATCCATTGTCAAATCCTTTGCCATTTTGTCAGTTTCCACTCTTTCGTTATAAATTTATTTCTCATCGTCCACGCTGCAGCAGCCGTCCTCGTCGGTCTCTTCCTCGTCGCCTGCCTCCGCGCCTTCAAAATCAAAATCACCGCTGTAAAATTCATCGTCTTCCTTGTTGCGGTTCATCGCCTCGGCGGCCTTATCCTTCACATTGTTGATGACATCGGCGCCCTTTTCCTTCATTTCGTCGGCGATGGAACTGCCCTTCTCCACGACAGTCTCTATCGTTTCGCTGGCCTTTTCCGACAGGTTGATGATCTGCCCGTCGTCTTTTAAAAGCTCGATGGTGCACTTTGTTCCAAAGGCGGCGATGGTTCCGGCCACCACGGCCCACGGGAATACCAGCGTTCCGATCAGGCCGATATTTACCGGCAGGTTCAGCAGGACTTCGTCGCCCTTTTTAATGATGACCTTCGAAACGTTGCCCTTGCGAATCGCCTCTTTAATTTTATCCACAACGGCAGAGCCCTGCTCCCCCAGCTTGCTTCTGCTGTTGATATCAATCGTCTCTTCGATTGCGATGATGGCATCTACAACGCTGCCGTCGGCGCGCTCTAGCGCTTCCTTCGCTTCTTTATAGCTGACCCCGGTACGATCTTTTACCAGTTCGATCTTCTCTAACGTAATTTCCATAATTACACCACCTTTTCTCTGTTCGATCACTCCGGAAGAAAGCTCTCGCTTTTCAGCGGGCCAAGCTCCAGATGATACTCTGCATAATCTTTGATCATCGCCCGCAGCTGCTTCTCCAGCGGCGGATTTAACGCCAGCTTTTCGAAGGCTGCCAGGGGATGTCTCAAAAAATATCTTAATATATCAACTATACCAAAATTCACTTCATAAATCAATGAAACATTGGAATTATTTGACGGATATTTTTCAGCGCATCCGCCGCAGACGATGCCGCCCTCTCTGATATCGAACAGCGCGGCAGGCTCTTGCTTTCCGCACAGCACGCAGGTTTCGATCATCGGCATGTGCCCGCAGGCGGCAAGCGCCTTTACCTGATAGGCGACCACCAGCGTGCCAAAGCTTCTGCGCCGCTGCTCCATGACGGAAAAGAACTCCGAAAGCAGGTGAAACACCGCCGGCGCCGGCTGTTCCTCCGGCAGCAGCTTTTCCGTAAATTCCAGGGCGTAGGAACAAGCCATGTATTTGTCCACATCCTCGCCGATGCCGTAATAGCTGCGCAGGACTTCCCCGCCGTTGATATTGTAAGAATCCCGGTTCTTAAACAGCTCGTAGCGCCCGTAGGTAAAGGGACGCATGGCCAGGGCGCTCTTTCCGCGTCCGCGCTCGGTAATCCCCGTTCCGGCGCTGATCTTTCCGTATTTCAGGGAAAACAGCAGCAGCATGCGCCGTCCGTTGACCGTTTTCGTCTGCCGGAAAATAATTCCTTCTGTATCTGTATACATGTGTTACCGCGGGCCCTCCACCGTTCGCTTTACCGCTGCTCCGACTGATATCCGAAATTGCTGATGGCAAAATCGCTGTCCCTCCAGTTTTCCTTGACCTTGACCCACAGTTCCAAAAACACCTTTGTGCCCAGAAGAGCCTCGATTTCCATCCGGGCGCTCTTTCCGATACCCTTCAGCTTCTTGCCTTCCTTTCCGATGATAATCCCCTTATGGGACTTTTTCTCACAGTAAATCACAGCGCCGATGGAAGTCAGCCTGGGCGTTTCCTTATACTGCTCGATTTCCACCGCCACGCCGTGGGGCACTTCATCTTTTAAATAGAGCAGCAGCTTTTCGCGGATGAGCTCGCTTACGATAAAGCGCTCCGGATGGTCTGTTACCATATCCTCGGGAAAGTACATCGGCCCTTCCGGCATCTTCCCGATGACCGCCGACAGCAGCGCATCCACGTTTTTCGCCTCGATGGCCGCCGTACCCAATATGCTGTGGAAGATCCCCAGGGCCTCGTAGGTTTCGTAAATGCTGCGGAATACCTCGGGGTCCAGCTGGTCGATCTTGTTGATGGCCAGGATCTTCGGCGTGGATACCTGTTTTAAAAGCTCTAAAATATAGGCATCGCCAGAGCCTTCAGAAAGCGGCCCATCGACGATGAATATAATGACGTCCACTTCCTTCAGCGTATTCTTTGCCATGTCTGTCATGCAGGCGCCCAGCTTGTTTTTCGGCTTGTGGATGCCCGGCGTGTCGATGAAGATCAGCTGACAGTCCTCCTCTGTACCCTGATGCCTGGTATAGATGCCCCGAATGGCATTTCGCGTGGTCTGCGGCTTGTTGGTAGTGATGGCGATCTTCTCTCCTAAAATGGCGTTCATCAGCGTGGATTTTCCCACGTTGGGCCGGCCGATGATTCC
>CATJIF010000023.1 GCA_949740445.1 uncultured Peptostreptococcaceae bacterium
CCGCATCCGGTCCTTTCAGGTGCTGAACGAGCACTTCTATGTGCCTTACAGAAACCGCTTTGAAGAAGGCGAATTTCGCAAGCGGGTACAGTTTATGTACGGCGGGAAGCTGGAGCGTATCAGATTCCGCTATACCGGACCATCTGTGGAGGCAGTGCTGGACCGGCTGCCTACGGCGGAAATCGTCAGCACCGATGATAACGGGTGGACGATTCGGGCAGAGGTATTCGGCAAGGGAATCGAGATGTGGCTGAGGAGCCAGGGGGAGTATGTACAGGTAATAAAGGAGGGAGAAAAGTGAAACATAAACTGCAAAAAATCAAAGAAGAATCACAGGAGCTTTGTTCGGAAATTTCTTCTGATTTGCATATAGCAGGGGAACACATAGAACAGATTGGAGACGAATATCACCGAGTTGCAGAATTGTCCAGTGCGCCAATGGTCGTTATCAACGAGATTGACAGGCAGTTTGCAAAAGCAACCAATCTCAATGACATAGACATAGCATTTTTATTTGTTGCGGCTGCACTACAATGTATCCGCCAGTATATATTCACACCAGCACAAGATCGCTTGGACGATCAGAAAGCAGCCAATACGGTAAAGGGCGGCAAAGAGCATTCAGACCGTTCCCATAGACTGTATAATCCCAGTCTGGAAGAAATCATTACAAATCCCGTTCCCTTTGATATTACGGCTGGAAGTCGTGGCGTCCTCAAGGGATATGGCTCATTGGGTCATAGAGGTGCTACTGTGGGGCATGACCCGCTGTGGGGGTTGCTATATGGTACTGCCAACATCGCCACCAGTACGGTCACGATTTGGGGCAAAGATATTCCCGTTTTCATGGATTCCTACCATATCACAACTGGGGCGGTTCCTGTTCGCGGTGGCCTTGGTGCAAAGGATGTAATCCCTCTTAGTCCATCGGGTAAACCAGTCTTAGCTGATACAAAAAAGGTGCTTAATTATACCATCGACAAATTGCTGCATAAAGGCATGGAAGGGAAAACCATTGTTGGTGTTTCTGTTGCAAAGGAAATTCAGCATCTGCGCTCGGATGTCCACTCCACAAAAAGCCTTCCACTTCCAGCAATCTCAGCAGTCAGCCCCAGGTTAGCTGGCGACCTTGCCAAGTATGGTGTAGATATGGCAACTGTATTGGATGCAGGAAAGCAGCTGGCCTATGCCATGGCAATTGACACACTAATTGCACTAATTCACGGATTCTTTTATGAAGATTCTGTTGGGCGCCGTAATATATATGAAATCCGAACCAGAAAAATCCTGCTCTATTCTAATCTGATTGCGTCTGCCAGCAATGTGGTTGTGGCGGCTGTTGCACAATCTCTTGGCATGGACGGGATGCGGATTGTGGACTGGGGCGGCTATTTGAATACTTTACGCCATATAGCCTTTGACACGAAATTTATCCATGAAATTAAAAGGGATTTCCTGAAAAACGAGCTTTACGACCGCATTGTAGGCACAAAATACGATTTTATGAAAGGGGACATATAACATGAGCAAAAAGGACTACAAACAGGGCATGGCCGATGCCATGAGCGCTTATGAGGCATTCGGCGAAAAGCAGGAGGCTGCAATCCGTCATGTAGGCGCTGAAATCGAAAAGACCGCCGGAAAGGTGGACCGACTCGGCGGAAAAATCGGAGAGATTGCGGACTATATCACCGATCAAGAAAAAGCAGCACTTTACAAACTGAACACGCCCGTTGATATTGCTGACCTGGAGGACGCCGAGAAGCGTATTCTTCTGGCGGTGCTGTATCAGCTTTCGGCGGACGAGAAGGAGGTAACAGAGGAACAGCAGAACTATGTCCGGGCGGTACAGCAGTATTTGAAAATCTATAACCCTCAGACAGAAATTGACCTGTCAGCGGTGGAGAATATCGAGGATATTTCCACCCAGAAAGCGGTGCTGCAATCCGTTTTAGAGTTCTTCCGTCTGGGTACACACCCGGACGAATTGACCGACAGGCAGGAAGGCTTTCTGGACTATTTTCAGGTCAACCGCAGGACCCGACGGGAGATTGACGGCTTTATCAACGCCATTGTAGAGGTCGTGGGAATCAAGGGCCTTTCGGAGAAGTACGGCTTTGTAGCTGAACAGCCCCGGTCCGAGTTTGCCAAGTATCGGGATAACGGCAGGATACCGGAGAAAGTGGCGGACATCTGTATCGCCCAGTTCAAAGGCAAGGATGAGGATGACTATGACGATGATGACGAGGAATACGGCGTCAGTTCTGTTCGTGACTTTGAAAATGGGCAGACATTTTTGGAGACGAGGAACTATATCGTATTCCTCAAAGTCAGAAGTACAGTACATGATGAAGAAGAGGATTATGATTTGAGTTCCGACAGGGAATCTGGCTTGTTCTGTGTAAGCAAACAAAGCGGCAAGATGGAGCGCATCCGCCTTGATTACAAAATGGCCGCAAATTTCTTTGATAAGTGGTATTATCTGGGCTACTGCATTGTGAAGAACACGGTTTATTTTGCGAAGCGCAAACTGGATTCCGGCGAAAAGATCAAAGTTCTGGCGGTAGATGTCAACGAACAGACCAGCCGAGTTTTGACCATTCCATACACGGCTCAATACTATAAAAATCGTATCCATATCAGCGCAAACGAGTCCTATTTGATGGTGACTATCCTTGAAACGGATGACGGTTTTAACAGTATGGAACCTGTCAAAACCTATGTAGCTGACTTGACGCAAAATGACCGCATATTTGTATTGAAATCCGGATTGAGCGAAGTTTATGATGGATTTCTGTGGGATGGGAAGTTCCTGTTCTGCGGCAAAAAGAAGCAGGATGACGGCGTTTCCCTCTATCAATACGACCTGGGAAACAAAACTTTAGAAAAGGTCTCGTCTTTGGACACAATGTTCCGCTGGAAAGAAAATCTTACCACCATTGACCATCTGTGGCGTGTGAATGACGGATACCAGTATTTTACAAGCTGTGATGAAGACGATAGTCCGAAAGTTCTTCTTGGACATTGGAGTGACGGTTATCTTTACACAGAAAAGGTCAACATTGATCTGTATTTGGTAAAATATAACTTTACAGAGGGAAAAGAAATTTATCCAACTGAAGGTAATGAAAATGCCGATGCGTACATTCTTTTAGGCGATTACCTCTATCGCTATTATTCTGGTGAGGGCTGGCAGAAAACAAACATTTCCAACGGTTGGGCCAATTTGCAGTGGGAGATTTTTCAGATGCCGGACTGATACGCTCCGCTCTTGCGCTATTTCAAGCTATATATTATAGCTATAGCAGCAAGGAAAATCTGTCCAAATAATTTAAGAAGGAGATGCTGTAGATGAACGAGGAAACTAACTTTTTGGAAGAACTGGAGGAAGTTCTTGAAGAAGCGACTTCTGCCGAAACCGAAAAACTCCGTACCCCTTTTGAGGACTTTGCCTTTTGGCTGCGGGACCTGGGCAGCTGCGCCTCCTTCCGGGGGAACCTCATTTCCCTGGAGCGTGCCAAGGCGGATGTTATGGCCGCCGATGCCGAAGAAGCGTTTCAGTCAAAGGCAAAGTGCCGGGATGCAGCGCAGAAGCGTCTGGACAAGGCAATCCACGAGGCCCGGCAGAAGATGGACGCTCGGATGAGTGTTTCGGGAAGCAGCAGCTTTTATCAGGAGTTCCGGCAGCGGTTCGACCACCGACTGAATGCCCTGCGGGGAAAATTGGAGCTGTTGCATACTCCTGAAAATGCCGTAATCGTGGATGAAATGGAGGACTATCTAACGGCCTCCGGGATTCACGGAAAAGCAAAGAAAATCTGCGGCGATCTCGCTGCGGAGTATTCACTTCAACCTGCCAGCGTGTACTATGACGAAATCGGCTACGATGCCTGGGACCCCTCGGACTATGAGGAAGGTCTTGCGAAACTTTTCGCCAAAGGCTTTGTGCGGTATGGTTTTAACTGCTATGACGCCATCCGAGCTATTGAAAAGGATGCTGAAACCACCCTTGACCGTTTCCAAGCGGACTTCAATACGCAGATGCAGGATGAAATCTTGTCAGCCATTGTAGAGCCTGTTCAAAGGCTGTTCCCCCGGCTCTGCGATGCCGATGTGCTGCGCTCCGCATAAAGAGAGCAATTCTGATTTTACAATCAGGAAAATTATATACTATAACAGTGTAGGCCACAGGGTAATTCCCTGTGGCCTTATTTTGTTGCTGTAAGGAGGTGATGGATATGCACAGCAGCGTGTTTGAGATTTCCCATACGCCCATTCCTACAGTCGAATGGGCCAGAGCCGGAAATCTGCCTGACTGGTTCTATGAGCAGATTTGCGATTATGCTGAGAATGCAGACCCGGAGCAGCGGCGAAACGCCATCAGTC
>CATJIF010000024.1 GCA_949740445.1 uncultured Peptostreptococcaceae bacterium
CTTGCTTAAAGGCGAAGTCCACCTTCGGTTTCATTAAAAATTCACTCATATTCCATTTCTCCTTTTCAGTATACCACAACCGTTTCGATGTGCAAGCATGCGTTCTGGGTGCAAGAGTGCGTTCGACTATGTATATATTTTACAAATTATATTTATTTTACTATTTACATCTCCTGATGTCAACAAATATATCCAAAAAATACCATATCTATTTTAAGCTTAAATGCGCGATACTGGTGCATAATTGCAAATTTTCTATAATTGATGGCTGCGCAGCGAGACGACACATGCTCAGAAAAACAACCGCGCCAACAATCCGTCTGTCGCGGCAGCGAAAATGAGCGACAAAAAACTGTCGTCGAAGAAATGCGGGGCGATACGCTGGAGAAATCACATCAGAATTTACAATTTTACAGGCATGAGAGATGTAAATATAATAAAACTGCGCAGAAAATCAGGGCCTCAGAGGTCGCAACACGAGCAGAGAGGCAGCAGAAAGTGGAGGAAAATTCCATGAGGCAGGTTTATTTGGACAATGCAAGTACATCGTATCCGAAGGCACCGGGCGTAGGCGAGGCCATGAGCCGGTTTATCACAGAGGTCGGCTGCAATATGGGGCGGGGCGGCTACCAGCGCAGCTATCGGCTGGCGGAGCAGGTCTTTGAAATCAGAAGTGCGCTCTGCCGCATGTTTCATTTTACAGAAGAGAGCAATGCCATATTTACGCCAGGCGTTACCTATAGCCTGAATTTCGTGATTCAGGGGTTGCTGAAACCGGGCGATCACGCAATCATATCCGCGATGGAACACAACGCATCCGCAAGGCCCTGCCATCAATTAGAGGCGAAGGGCGTGCAGGTAACGGAGGTGCGCTGCGACCGCCAGGGTCGGTTGGACATGGATGCCTTTGCCGGGGCATTTCAGGAAAATACAGCGCTGGTGGTGATCAACCACGCATCTAACGTATGTGGAACGCTGCAAGATGCGAAGAAAATCGGTGCGCTGTGCAGGGAAAAAAACGTGCCCTTTGTTCTGGATGCAGCGCAGAGTGCAGGCGTTGTACCCATCGACGGAAAAGAAATGGGGATTTCCGCGCTCTGCCTAACGGGGCACAAGGGCCTTTTGGGCCCCCAGGGAATCGGCGTGCTGCTGCTGGACAGCGAGCTTGCCGGGAGGCTGAATCCGCTGGTTGCGGGAGGCACGGGCAGCGCATCGAACCTTCTGAGCATGCCGGATTTTCTGCCGGACAGGCTGGAGGCGGGAACGCTGAATCTGCCAGGAATCTTAGGGTTGGGCGCTGCGCTCTCCTACATAGAAGAAAAGGGAATCCAGCGCATTGCGGCACAGGAAAAAACATTGGCAGGACAGTTTATCGAATCGGTGCGGGAGATGCAGGGTGTAAGCCTTGTGGGAATCCCCTCTGCAGACGGCAGAACCGGCGTCGTCTCCTGCGATTTTGCGCAGAGAGATAACGCGGAAGTGGCCTGCCGTTTAGACGCAGAATACGGCATTATGACCCGCTGCGGGCTGCACTGTGCACCGCTGGCCCACAAGACGCTGGGAACGTATCCAAAAGGAACCGTCCGCTTTGCCTTCGGATATAAAAATACAGAAGAAGAGGTGGAATATACCCTGCGGGCACTGAAGGAGATATTGAAGGGAGGAATGGACTGACAATGGAACAACAAATGGAAAGAACAGCGGAAGAACAGAAAAGAGAACCGCTGGCAGAGCGCATTGTAGATGCGCTGGGAAAGCGATGCCCCATCCCCGTAGTAGAAGCGAAAAAGGCACTGGATGGTCTAACGAGCCAGGGAGCCGTGCAAGTGCACGTGGATAATCCCACTGCCGTGGAAAACCTGAGGCGGCTAGCGGAGAAGGAAGGCGCAGGTTACCGCGTACAGAAAAAAGACGAGGCCCATTTTATCATCACCTTAACCAGGCAAGCGCAAAGAAAGAGAGTACAAGGCGGGGAAGAAAGAGGTGTAGACAGGGATAGTGCGGACTGCGGCTGTAAACCGCTGGCATTTGCGGAGGAGCGCGGAGAGCATGTAGTATATGCCTTCGGTACGGACTGCATGGGACGCGGAAGCGACGAGCTGGGAAAAGCGCTGATGAAGGGCTTTATCTACGCCGTAAGCCAGCTTCCAAAGCTGCCAGAGACCTGCATTTTTTATAACGCAGGTGCCATGCTGACGGCGGAGGGCGCAGACTCGCTTGCGGATCTGCGGGCTATGGAAGAAGCGGGCGTCCGCATTCTCACCTGCGGCACGTGTGCCGATTATTTTCAGGTGAAGGATGCGATTGCAGTGGGTTCGATTACCGATATGTATACGATTGTGGAAACGTTGAACGACGCTTCGAAGGTCGTAAAGCCGTAGCCATGGAACAGAAAACAAAACAGGGAGGCGAACGGCTCGTCATTACGTTTCGCAGCACAACACAGGCCATGGCCTTCGAACGCACGTGCAGAGAAAAACAGCTGCCGGGAAGGCTGATTCCCGTACCGCGCAGCATCAGCGCCAGCTGTGGGCTGTGCTGGATGTGCGGTGTGGAGGACGAAGAGGCGATAACAAAGGCCGTCGAAGCGGAAGGCCTGCGTACCGGAGAAATGCACCGGCTGCCGGCTTTGCAGAAGATGTAAATTCGATGCGTGTAGGCGGCTGGTATACACGGGTGGTTATCCGGCAAGGCAATGCAGGACAGCAGCGTGCACCAGAGCCGCCGAAGAAAGGACAACTATGACAGAGACGAACAGAGGCGAACGCTTTTTGACAATGACGAAGAGCCAGCTGTTAGAGCTGGAGCGCGAGGAAAAGACTTCCGCACAGAAACGGTGGGATGTCGCAGTTTCCTTGCTGCCGGTTCTGTGTTGTGCAGCGGCGCTTTTGGAATACGGCTGCGTTCCGAATAAATACCCAAACGCCAGCCCGCAGCGATATGCGGCGCTTCTCATACTCGCCGGCGGCATCTGGCTTTTGCTGTGGGTGTGGGCGATCATGCGCTACCGGCGGGGCGACAAAGTCAGGTTTCGAACGCTTCGCCATCATGCCCCGTTTTACGCTGTGCTATTTCTTCTGCTGGCCGCCTTCGATTATCTCACATTAAAGACAGGGCGGTTGCTCTATCCGTTTATCCCGTGGCTCAACGATATTATCAACGCTGCTGCTGCGGACTGGAAAAGCCTTCTGGTCAGCACGCTGTTTTCCCTGCGTCTGCTCTTTTTAGGATATTTCAGCGGTGCGGCATCGGGGCTGGTTACGGGCATTGCCTGTGGCTACAGCAGTCGCGTTCGCTACTGGGTGCATCCCCTCATCAAGGTGCTGGGCCCGATCCCTCCGGTTACGTGGGTGCCGCTGGTGATGCTGTTAGCAGCGTCTCTGTTCGGCGGTTCGGTGTTCATCATCGCGCTGGGAACGTGGTTTTCTGTCTCTGTAGCTGCGATGACCGGAATCGCCAGCGTAGACCGGGCGTACTACGATGCAGCGAGAACGCTGGGAGCATCCGAACGGCAAATCGTCCTTCATGTGGCAATTCCCCACGCAGTGCCGAACATTTTGCAGGGAATGACGCAGGGGATGAGCTCGGCCTGCATTTCACTGATGATTGCCGAAATGCTGGGCGTGGAGGCCGGGCTTGGCTGGTATATCACATGGGCGAAATCGTGGGCGATGTACAATCGGATGTTCGCGGCCATCATCGTAATCTGTATGGTATTCAATGCGGTAACAAAGGGACTGGATCTGATTAAGAAGCGGGTGCTCCGCTACCAGAGCGAGGTGGTGCAGTAACATGCCAAAAACATTGGTATTGAAATTGGAGGGAGTTTTTAAGAGCTTTGCCAGGGTGGAGACAGACGATGTAACCAACGCCGTGGCAGATGTGAACCTGAGTATGCGCAACGGGGAATTTATCAGCCTGGTGGGAACCTCCGGATGCGGAAAATCCACCATACTGCGGATGATCGCGGGGCTGATTTCACCCACCGCTGGCCGGCTGACGATTAACGGGGTGCCGATTGAAGGCCCGGGGCCAGAGCGCGGCTTCGTCTTTCAGAAGCCTGCGCTGTTTCCCTGGCTCACGGTAGAAAAGAACATTTCGTTCGGCCTGCGGATGAGCGGCCACACGGCAGAAAACGGAGAACGCCTTGCACGCATAATACACCTGGTCGGGCTGGAGGATTTTAAAAACGATTATCCGGGCCAGCTGTCCGGAGGCATGGCCCAGCGCGCAGCGCTGGCCCGTTCGCTGATCAACCAGCCGGACATCCTGCTTTTGGACGAACCTCTGGGGGCCCTGGATGCCTTTACCCGCATGAATATCCAGGATGAACTGCTCTCCATCTGGCAAAAGAAAAAGCAACTGATGATTATGGTAACCCACGATGTGGACGAAGCGGTGTATATGGGAACGCGGGTGCTGGTGATGGAGGCGCATCCCGGCCGCATCCGGACAGAACTTCCCATTGAAATGGAATATCCGCGCAACCGCAGCAGCGCTCTGTTCGTGGAGTATCGCAACCGGATTTTGGAAATGCTGCACTACGGAACAAAAGAGCGCTAAAAGAGCAGCAGGCTTGGGCAACAACAATAGTTGTACAATAAAGCGCGAGAAAAGAGACATACATAAAAAGAAACAAAGGGGAGACATGAAAATGAAGAAACGACAACTGTGGAAACGGATGCTTTGCTTTGTCCTGGGAGCTGCTGTGCTTCCTGCGATGACGGCCTGCGGCGGAGGCGGCGGAGAGGAGGAGTCCGAAGGGCAGAATACCGATAGCGGCCAGGTGCAGCTTGATGAGGAGGAGGCGTGGAAGGCCGAACCGGCCTACGGGCAGACACTCTATTACTGGGTATCGGATGGATGCACGGCGGCACCATCCATTGCCGACGAGCTGGGCTATTTTGAAGAGGCAGGGCTTAAAGTCGAGGGCTATAAATCCACAAACGATGTAGAAGCGTTGGGAACGGGTTCTGCCCACATTGCCGTAGGTCACATCGCCAAGCAGCTGGTACCGGCAAGCAACGGCGTGGACCTGTGCTTTGTAGGCGGTGCACACAAGGGATGCAAATCGCTTTATGTGCTGGGTGACAGCAACTATCAGTCCACAGAGGACTTAAAGGGAACCAGCATTGCTGTTCCCAACGGCATCGGCAACAGCGACTATAACATTACAGCCAGATTGCTGGATGCGGACGGCATTAACCCGCTGACAGATGTCAATCTGACGCAGGTAGAAACCGGCGCCTGCGTAGCGGCAATGCAGAATGGAGAGCTTTCGGCAGCGCTGCTTTCCGACACCTACGCTTACGATATGCTCAAAGATGGAACGCTGCGGAACATCCGTTCGATGCTGGATGAAGACCTGGATCAGATCTGCTGCGCCATCGGCATGAACGCTACCTTTGTAAAGGAAAATCCTATTACCGCCAAAAAAATGGCACAGTGCGTAAAGAAGGCCCTGCACTATATGAACGACAACCCCGAGGAGGCGACGCAGCTTTTGCTGGATCTGGGCCTAAACAGCGGAGATTTCGACATGAACGTGGAAATCAACAAGTCACTGCAATTCGGGCCGGACGATGCCTTTACCGAATCGCAGCTGCGGCAGATCATCGACGATTACATCCGCATAGGGCTTCTGACAGCGACCGACGACGGGGAACAGGTCATGGCCCAGGTATGGAACCCCCTGGCACCAGAGCTATGAGAAGCGTCGGCATTGACATCGGATCTTCCGGCACTAAATACGTAGTGATGGAGGACCAGGCGCTGCTTTACCATCGAACCATTCCCACTGGCTTTAGCAGCGTGAAAGCGGCGCAGCAGGCGAAAGAGGATATGGAAGCACGGGGGTATGATATGGCGCTGCTTCCCTGCATTTCCACTGGATATGGGAGGGGTTCGGTTCCTTACGCAGCGAAAACTCTGACGGAGATCACCTGTCACGGACGGGGCGCGGCCTATCTGATGCAAAAAGAGACGTTTTCCGTAATCGACATCGGAGGCCAGGATACAAAAGTAATCCGCATGGAGGGAGGCAGCGTAAAGGAGTTTACGATGAACGACAAATGCGCGGCTGGTACGGGGAGATTTTTAGAAGTCATGGCCAGTGCCATGGAACTGGAACCAGAAGCCCTGTGCCGGATAGCAAAACGAGGTGGGAACGTGCACATCAGCTCCATGTGCACCACCTTTGCGGAATCGGAGGTCATTTCCCTGATCGGGCAGGGCGTATCCCGGCAGGATATCGCCTGCGGCATTGTGGAATCCATCGTAAATAAAGTGGCCTCCCAGTGCGGAATGGTCGAATCCGGCGGGTCGTATTATTTGACAGGGGGGCTGTGCGAATGCCCCTACATTGCCGAAATGCTTTCCCGGGCGCTTGGAGCACAGGTAGAAACCGGTCCAATGGCGCGCTATGCTGGAGCCGTGGGAGCCGCCCTGTATGCCCGGGAACTGTAAAAGGAGGAATTGGATTGCATGTGGAACTGCCAGCCTCGTTTGAGGCGTTTTCCGAAGCGAGGCGCAACGGATTTTTAAAAGCGAAGGCGGTGAAAGAGCACGGTGGGCGAATTGCAGGAACCTTCTGCACCTTTACCCCCAACGAAGTGTTCGATGCCGCCGGCATTCACACTGTCAGCCTCTGTGGCACCAGCGAAGAAACCATCCCTGCAGCGGAGAGCGATCTTCCCAAAAATCTCTGCCCGCTGATTAAATCCAGCTATGGGTTTGCGCTGACTGACAAATGCCCCTATACATATTTTTCCGACCTGATCGTAGGAGAAACCACCTGCGATGGAAAGAAAAAGATGTACGAGCTCTTGGGAAGGCTCAAGCGGGTTTATGTAATGCAGCTGCCGCAGAATGCGGATCATCCCCAGGCGCTTGCACTGTGGACGGAGGAAATCCGCGCGCTGATTCAACGGCTGCGCTCGGAGTTTGGCGCTGCGGTTTCCGACGAAGACCTGCGTCAGGCGTGCAAACACCGCAACCGGCAGCGCCGGGCCCGCGTGGCGCTGATGGAGCTTCAGAAACAGACGCCGCCCCCTGCCTTTTTTAAGGATTTGTACAAAGTGCTGGATAGCCTAAACTTCAGCTTCGATCAGGAGAGCTCCACCCAGGCGGTGGAGGCGATGACGCAAAAGCTGCAAAGGGAGTACGACGAAGGAGCACGCCCTGTTTCGGCAGCGCATAAGCGGATTCTGATTACGGGCTGCCCCATTACCGGTGTGCTGGAAAAGACGGTGGGAACCATCGAAAGCAACGGTGGGGTAGTGGTCTGTATGGAAAACTGTGGCGGAATCAAGCCGGCCCGGCACATGGTCGATCCCCAGGCAGAAGATATTGTACAGGCCATTGCCGAACGGTATCTGGAGATCGGCTGCGCCGTGATGTCGCCTAACCGCAGGCGCATGGAAATGATCCGTCAGTTAGTGGAGGAATTCCAGCCCGAGGGCATCGTGGATGTCATTTTGCAGGCCTGCCATCCTTACAGTGTCGAACGCTTTGAGATGAGGGCGCTGGCTAAGGAGATGGGGATTCCATATCTGCCGGTGGAAACGGATTTTTCATCTGCCGATGCAGGGCAGCTGACCACGCGGCTGTCTGCGTTTATCGAAATGTTGTAAGGCAGAGGGCTGGGAGGGCTGCCTCGCTAAGAGAGCCTTTTCGCGCAGCCCTGAGTTAAAAAACAAGCGCATTTCTTCTGTGCATCGCACGCACGGAGAAGATGCGCTTTTTTCGCGCAAAAGAGAGCCCGGCAGTGGAGTGGAACGCCAAAGGGCATAAGAGGGCTGCACTGCGTGCAGCCTTTTGCTGTGCACGGGGCAGCATGGCACGAAAATTGCGTATCTTAATATATAGAATATCTCTGTCGCTGGAAAACTCTGCACTCCGCAGTCCTGCGCGCGTTGCGGCAACCCGAAGGCGAGATCCTCTGCAAAATGCAATCAATGTTCGGAAAAAGAAGCATGGAAAGAACAGGAGAAGAAGCAATGAATCAGAAAATTTACAAGTATTCCCTCGGCTACGCGGGGCAGGGCGCTGCGTACAATTTCATGTCCACATATTTTATCGTATTTATGACGGACTGCGTAGGGATAAGCTCCGGTCTGTCGGGGCTGATTATGGCCTTGGCCCTTCTGACCGAAGTGGGGGCCGGCATGGTGATCGGAAACCTGTCCGATCATTGCTGCAGCCGGTGGGGGAAGCGCCGCCCCTTCGTTTTGGCGGCAGCAGTAACAATGCCCATAATCCTTTTGCTCTTATTTCGCGAAATCGAGGCTGCGGTACCGGTAACTTTTTCCTATTACCTGATGTGCAGCGTGCTGTTCCGGCTGTCCTTTTCCGCCTATGAAATCCCTTACAGTGCCTTTGGTGCAGAAATCGCCTCGGGCTACGACGAGCGGACGAGGCTGCGTACAACCTCCAGGATCTGCGGCATTGCAGGAAATACGGTCGCTTACGTTACGCCGCTGTTGGTGCTGGATTGCTTTGCACAGCAGAAAACGGGATGGAGCATAGCGGCTTTGATCATCGCTGTCGCCTGCTTTGCCTCGTGGATGGCCGCGTTTCTCCTGACGGAGGAAACGGTGCCAGAAGAGGCTTTGAGGCAGAAGAAAGAACGGCGGGCACCTGCGGAAAACAACGTAATCAAGGAAATCGCTTTTAGCTACGTGCAGCTGGTAAAGCTGAGGCCCATGCGGATTTTGATCGTTTACAAGGCAGCCTTTGCCTGCGCCTTGGCCCTATTTAATGTAGGTACAATATATTACATGAAGTATTGCGCAGGGATGTCGAATTCCTATATTTCCGGCATCTATTTTATAACAATCGCCGTATTTCTGCTGACGACGCCGCTCATCAACCGCATGGCGCTGCACCTGGGAAAGAGCAGGCAGCAGATGATCATGCTGGGGGCAGCGGGAATCGTTGGCCTCGCAGTGTATTTGCTGTTTTGCGGCAGCGTTGCGGGTGCGGTGATTTACGTGCTGTTCTTTGCTGCGGCACAGAACAGCTTCTGGCAACTGAGCCCTTCGCTTTTTTACGATATCGTAGAGGTGGATGAGTTTGTAAACGGCACGCGCAGGGAAGGCGATATCATGTCCTTTGTATCCGTGCTGGGCACGCTGGTAACGGCTTTAATCGTCCAGATGTTTGGCGTCTGTTTCGATGCGTCGGGCTATTCGGCGCTAAAAGAAGTGCAGGGTGCAGAAACCGTAGCATTTTTAAGTCTGGCTTATGTTCTTGTACCCAGCATCTGCTTTCTTGCCGGCGCCGCCGCATTAAAGGCCTTTCCCATCGACAAGGGGACCTTCACATCGCTTAGCGCAGCTGTGGCACTGAAGAAAAAAGGTGAGGCGTATTCCGCCTACGCGGCAGACTTGGAAAAAATACTGAAATAATTAGTTGGCACAGAATTTGCTTTATTTATCTCTGTAACATTGCGGCTGCATGCCAGGAACACACGAAAGAAACATTTGCACAAAAAGGAGGCAACTATGAAATTTAACCAGATGATCGAAGCCGTGGATACCCACACCGCAGGAGAGCCGACGCGGATTATTGTAAGCGGAATCCCCAAGTTGGAAGGGCAGACCGTGCGGGAGAAGCGGGATTACTTTAAGGAACATTACGATTACATCAGAACCCGGCTGACCTACGAGCCCAGAGGCCACGCAGGGATGCTGTGCGCGGCGGTGGTACCCACCAACCGGCCCGAAGCGGACTTTGGAATTTTCTATATGGACGATGTGCAATATCTGGACATGTGCGGCCACGCTACCATCGGCGTAGGGACAGCGTTGCAGGAGCTGGGCCTGGTGCCAAAGGAGCATAAGGATGCCTATACTATCGAAACGCCGGCAGGTCTGGTTACCATCCGCAACCACTTCGAACACGGCGCGGTTAAGAGCACATCCATCCAGAACGTCAACAGCTACGTAATCCGCGATGAAATCCGCATAGATGTAGGGGATGTGAAGGATGTGCCGGTAAACATCGCCTATGGCGGCAATGTATTTGCCATTGTTCCGGCAGCGAAATTCAACGTAAAGATTGCGCCGGAATTTGCAAGAAAAATCAGAGAATATTCGGCGAAAGTACGAAAAGAATGTGATAAAATAATTGGAATTGAAGAACAAAAGATATCCCTTGTGCAGTGGTACGATACGCCGAAGTCGGCAGAATCCGACCTCCGCGTCGTGCACAGTTCGGGTTACGGTTCGCCCGACCGCTCTCCTGGCGGCACAGGCACCAGCGCAAAGCTAGCGTGGCTGGGCGAAAACGGAATGCTGGAGGTAGGCCAGCCCTTTGTGCACGAGGGGATCGTGGATGGCAAGTTTATCGGAACAATCAAAGAAGTGGTGGAACGAAACGGACAGAAAGAGTATGTTACGGAAATTACGGGAGAGGCGAGGATCATTGCCTTTCACAAGTTTGTCTTCGATGAAGAGGACGATCTCGTAGAAGGCTTTCTGTTTGAATAAACAGCAGCGGGAGGCGGTCGATGGGGAAAGGCGACGGGAAGATGAAGTGGCTTCTGAAAGATTTTAATTATATCGACTCGATTACAGTCATAGACAACACCGGAAAAATCATCGTAAAGCAGCGCTACAATCCTCGGTATTCCGACGAAGAAAACCGTTTTCACAACGAATGGGCATTGAACAAAAACCTTTTAGAGGTGTTTCCGTCTCTAAATCACGAAGACAGTTCCCTGCTGCAGGCATTGATTACAGGCAAAGTGATCTGCCTGGAAAACCAGGAAGTGTGGAATCACATGGGGAGGCGTTCGGTAACGAATAACCTGACCTTCCCCATCGCCTGCCGGGGCGAAATCGTGGGCGCCTGCGAAATTTCCAGGGATATTACTCATCTGCAAAGCGCGTGCAACGCAAAAGGCGCCAGGGGCACAGGGGCCTTTTGCGCACGCACCAGCAGGCAGCGAAGCGGTGCAAAATATACGATCAACGACATTATTACGCGAAGCGAGGCCATGCAGCAGATAAAAAAAACCATCATCCAGATCGCCAACAGCAAATCGGCAGTGCTGGTTTACGGCGAAACGGGTACGGGAAAGGAGCTTCTGGTTTCGGCCATACACAACGCCAGCTATCGGAAAAACAAGCCATTTGTGCCCGTCAACTGCGCAGCGTTGCCCGAAGCCATCCTCGAAGGCATTCTCTTCGGCTCGCGAAAGGGCGCATTTACTGGTGCGGAGAATAAAAAGGGGCTGTTTGAAGAAGCCAACGGCGGAACCATCTATCTGGACGAAATCAACTCCATGCCCGTAGCGTTACAGGCCAAGCTGTTGCGGGTACTGCAGGAGAAAACCGTAATGCCTCTGGGCGATTCAAAACTGATCGAGGTGGATGTGAGGATTATCGCTTCGACCAACCAGCCGGTAGAAAGCCTGATCGGGCAGCAGGCCATGCGCGAGGATCTGCTCTACCGCTTAAACACCATCAGCATTGATATTCCTCCCCTGCGGGAGCGGCCCGAGGATGTGGAGCCCCTGGTCCGGCACTTTATCGCAAAATATAACGAGGAATTCGAGAAAAGCGTGCAGGGCATCTCGGAGGAAGCGCTAGAGTTTCTGCTGGGAAATCAGTGGAAGGGGAATGTGCGGGAGTTGGAGCACGCCATCGAAGCTGCCATGAATATGGTGGGCGTGGAGTCTCGGATTTCCATGGCGCATCTGCCGGCCTATCTCACCATGACAGAGCCGCGGCTTTCGCTGGATGAGGATTTCTGCGCGAAAGAAGCGATTTCTCTGATCGAAGCCATGGAAAGGTATGAGAAACGGCTGATCCTTAGCGCGCTATGCAAAAGCAGCTGGAAGATCGTCGATGCGGCAAAGCGGCTCAACATCCCCAGAACCAGTTTGCAGTATAAAATGGAGAAATACCGCATCAAAAAGACGGGAAACAGGCAGGAATGACGGAAAACGGTCGAAAATAGCCTTCTCAATGTATAAAATAATAGCAAAGTCCATGGAAAGCGGCAGCCTGTGACGGAAACCCATCGCAAGCTGCCGCTTTTGTCGCTTTCTGAGAAAAAACAGCTGGAAATAAAGGAAATAAATAGAAGAAAAAAGTATTGTCCGGCGCGAAATACGAAAAAATTTGTGGAATTGCGTTTTAAAATGTTGGCATTATCCTTGCGTTTATACTATGCTGTCCATTTATTCTATCGCCGGCAGCCGGGCGCTTGCACCTGCGGCCGTAAACGCAAGAGGGCTGCCGGGGGTATATAACGTAGAAGAAAAAAGGAGGTTATGTAATGGAAGAGGTCGTAAACTATGGCGTATTATCCTTAATACCCGCAATCTTAGCTGTCGTTTTGGCGTTTAAGACGAAAAACGTAGTGCTCTCCCTGCTGATCAGCCTGTATGTAGGTGCGCTGATTATCGCTGCGTGGAATCCGTGGCAGGCTCTGCAAGATCTGTTCAGCAATTATCTGTTTGTCGATATTACTTCGAGCGGAAATGCGCAGACCATAGTGATGATGTCCTTTGTAGGCGGCTTCGTGGCCCTGATCGAAAAATCCGGTGGCGCGAAAGCCTTTGCCAAGGCCATCGCAGAAAAAATCACGGGAAAGGCGACTGCACAGGTATTTGCCTGGGTGGGCGGCCTGGCTATTTTCTTTTCTGATTCCGGAAACAGCCTGATCTTAGGGCCTATTTTCCGTCCGATTATGGATCGGCTGAGGGTATCCCGGGCAAAGCTGGCTTACATCTTAGACTCCACCTCGTCTCCAGTGTGTATTTTAGTACCGGTAACGGGCTGGGGCGTCTATATTATGAGCATCATTGCCACAGAATTTGAAAACCTGGGCATTGTTGAAAGCGAAATGAGCGTATTTATGAAGGCAGTCCCCTACCAGTTTTACGCCATACTGGCATTGCTGCTGGTTCCGTTGATCGCTGCGGGCAAGAAGGACTTCGGCCCCATGGCACTTGCAGAGGAAAGCGCAAAGCACGGGCTGACAGAAGAGCAGAAGGCGGCGGACGAGGAAGTGATCGTTTCCGACGATACCAACGTTTCTCCCTGGAATATGGTCGTTCCCCTCATCGTGCTGTTTTCCGTTATTTTTATCATGTTCATCGGCTGGGGCTTCCCCACCCAGAATGTACCTGGCTCTAAAATCCGCGTAGCGCTGACATCCGGCTACTTTATGGCCTCTGTAGCTCTGCTTGCCATGATCGTCCGCCAAAAACTGATGACATTTACGGAAGCATTCGATACCTTTATCGGCGGCATTAAAAAGATGGCTGGCATTCTTACGATTATCGTCTGCGCCTGGGGCGTGGGAAGCGTCTGCGGCAATCTGGGAACATCCAACTTTATCGTCGACTCCACGGTAGGAGTGATCTCGCCCAGCCTGGTTCCGGCGCTGCTGTTTATCATCGGCGCAGTGATTTCTTTTGCGACGGGCACATCCTGGGGCACCATGGCGATTCTGCTACCGCTGGGAATCAGCATGGCCAACGGCTTCGGTGTATCGGAATACATCACCATCGCTGCCGTATTGAGTGGTTCGCTGTTTGGCGACCACTGTGCGCCTATTTCCGATACCACGGTAATGTCTTCCATGGCCGCAGGATGCAATCACATCGAGCACGTAAAAACGCAGATCCCTTACGCGGGAATGGCCGCTGCCGCTGCTTTTATTTCCTATCTGATTATAGGCGTTGCCCAGGTTTCCGCCTTTGTCGCACTGCCGATTGCGATTGCTGTCCTGGTAGTGCTGTATCTGGTTATGACAAAAGTGTGGGGCCTGAAGGAAGAAGCGAAGTAAAGGAGCGCAGCAGAGATGAATCGAGATTACGATAAAATGTACGAAGGACTGGATCAGGTCATTTTGGATAAGCACGCGGCAGATACCATTGCAGAGGACTGCAAAGCCTTTGCGTGCCAGCTGGAAAACCATCTGGCCCACGTGATTATGCTTTCGGAGCAGGGCATTATCCCCGCCAACGATGCAGAAAAAATTCTGAAGGCCTTGCTGCGGTTGCCGGACATCGGGCCGGAGAACATAGGGCGCCGGCCAGGGCTTACGGATTTATATTCCAACATCGAAGCGTGGCTGATCGACGAGCTGGGCATCGAAACCGGCGGCAAGGTGCATACCGGGCGCTCCCGCAACGACATGAATTCTACCATCGAGAGAATGTACACCAGGCGCACGGTGCTCGATCTGTGCGAGGCTATGCTCTTTCTGCTGAAAACCCTGCTGATCGAGGCGGAAAAGCACAAAGATACAGTAATTCCGGCCTATACGCATCACTCGCAGCAGGCGCAGCCCGTAACGCTGGGTCACTTCTATACCAGCGCCTTCCAGGCGCTGTTCAGAGACCTGGAACGGCTGATGGATTCGTACAAGCGCATTAACAAGAGCACGATGGGCGGCGCAGCGATTGCAACGACCAGTTTTCCGGTCAACCGGCAGAGGGTGGCGGAGCTCTTGGGGTTTGACGGCTTTCTGGTAAATTCCATGGATGCCACAGCCTCGCTGGATTTTGCTTACGAGCCTGCCTGTGCGCTGGCAATTTACATCAACAACATCGGGCGGGTGGTAGAAAGTCTGCTGCTTTGGAATCTCAACGAGGTGGGAATCTCCAGGCTGGCGCTGAAGTACTGCTCCTACAGTACGATTATGCCGCAAAAGAGAAACCCCGTGGCGCTGGAAACGCTGCGCTACTCCGGCGAGTGGACCTACGGTGCGCTTTCAACCATGCTGAATACCATGAAGGCCTATCCTCAGGGCAACGGCAGGGAGCCGGGCTTTGTAGTCAGCCTGTACTATGAAATCGCAGAAAAGATACAGGAAAGCACGTATCTGCTGGCGGGAATTATCCGCACGCTGGAGGTCGATAAGCAGCGGGCGCTTGCGGTAACGAAATGCGGATTCTGCACGGTTACCGACCTGGCCGACGAAATGGTAAAGAGCTGCGGACAGTCCTTCTCCGCTGCGAAAAAAATTACCGGACGCCTGGTGAGCATCGCTCACGAGGAAGGGTTCTCCGTAGATGAAATTGACAGCCGCCTGGTGGACCAGGCAGCAAAGGAAGCGCTGGGAATTGAACTGCACATGTCCGAGGAGAGCATCCGCCATGCATTAGACCCTGAGGAGAACGTCCAGCGGCGCACCGTCGAAGGCGGCCCCAGCCCGCAGAGAGTGCAGGAGATGATCGACGCTGGCTGGAAGGCCGTGGAAGAAGCCTGGCAGAACTGGCAGGAGAAAAAGCAGCAGGATAAAGACGCATCCAAACACCTGCATTCGCTGGCACAGGCCATGGCGGCTTCGGTAGAAGCGCAGGCAGCAGTGGAGGAACGGCCATGACACTATCAGAGCTGTTTGCGGATTTTATTACAAAGGACGTTTCTGTTTCGAAGAAGGCAACAGAGCTTGCCAAGCGGTCCATCGCCGATTCGGTCGGTGCAATGATCGCTGGCAGCAAAACGCAGGCGGCGCAGCAGGCCATGGAGCTGTCCGCGCGGACA
>CATJIF010000025.1 GCA_949740445.1 uncultured Peptostreptococcaceae bacterium
ATCGCGCAGCTTAGCGATTGCGGAGCGGAAGCGACAGCAGAGCTTAGCAACGCTTCGCTCCTACGTTCGCTTGCGCTCACTACGCTGTCCGTTTTGTCAGCGAATCAGCTTCGTGTGTTGCACTCGCTTCTTCGGACAAAAAGGCGGAGCCGATGAAATGTCTACACCCGGCGATTGCCGAGGTATGGGGTAACAAATAAATAAGGGGAGGCACGGAATTATGAGCTTGTTTTACGCCAAGCTGCTGCTTGTTCTTCTGCTCTGCATTCCTGTTGCCGTATTGGGAATGTTTCTGTTGGAACGACTGATGGATCAGGCATTGACACAGGCGCGGCAGGAAAAAGGGAATCACATGGAACGAACAAAAGTCAGCAATATAAAAAAGAGTTACGGGCGCGCAACTGCATCCCGAAGAACGTCGCAGCGGTCCCAGCGACAACAGCGGCGCAGATAACTGTCAGGAGATAAGGGCATGAAGCAACAGGGATTGTTTATTACGTTTGAAGGACCGGACGGCTCGGGTAAGACCACGCAGATACAGCTGTTGCAAAAATACTTTCAGCAGAAGGGACTGCGATGTCTGCTTTCCAGAGAGCCAGGAGGTACAGAGATCGGCGAGAAAATACGGACGCTCCTGTTGGACAAGGCACATACGGAAATGGATTTTGCGGCGGAAGCGCTGCTGTATGCGGCGGCCAGAGCGCAGCATGTGGCGCAGGTGATCGGGCCTGCGCTGAGGCGGGGCGAGGTCGTCATCTGCGACCGCTTTGTCGATTCTTCCATCGCTTATCAGGGATACGGAAGGCAGCTGGGTGAGGTTGTGGCACAGATCAATCGGTTTGCAACCGGTGAGCTTTGTCCCGATGTCACATTTTTTATGCAGCTTGCGCCAGAGAAAGCAAGAGAACGCATAAAAGCCAGGAAATGCGACCGCTTGGAGCTGGAGCAGCTTGCGTTTCACCAGCGGGTGTTTGCGGGCTACCAGCAGCTGGAGCAGGCAGAACCGCAGAGGATCGTCGCGATCGACGCCTCTGGCTCGATTGAGGAAATTCACGAAATCATCTGCGAGCGGATGGAGGCGCTTTTGCTATGTCGCTGAGAGAAATCCGCGGAAACGAAGCCATCCTGCAGCGCATGAAAGAGGCGGCACTGACGCAGCAGGTATCCCATGCCTACATCTTAGAAGGGGCACAGAGGGAGGACAGGCTGCAGGTGGCGAGGGAATTTATCAAAGCTGTCCTGTGCCTTTGCCGCGGAGCGGATGGCAGCAGCTGTGACAGCTGTCCTTCCTGCCTGAAAATCGACCACGGCAATCACGAAGACGTGTGGTATGTGGAGCCCGAGGGTACAAGCATTAAAGATGAGGCGATTGAAGAAATGCAGCGGCGCCTGGCAAACCGGCCTTATGGGGGCAGCCGCAACGTAGTAATCCTTCAGCAGGCCGCAACGATGACATTGCGGGCGCAGAATCGCCTTTTAAAAACGCTGGAAGAACCGGCACCCGGTACAGTGATTTTGCTGTTGACAGAAAATGCGCAGAACCTGGCGCAGACGGTGCGTTCCCGCTGCATTCTCTACCGTCTGCAGGCGCAAGAGCTGCCGCTTTCGGAAGAAACGTGCCGAATGGCTGCGAGCGTCGGTGAGCTTTGGCTGCAGTGCGCTCCCTTTTATCGCCTTGCAAAGGCGATGGAGCCTGCGCTGGGGGATCGACAGTCGGCAGCGTCCTTTCTGGACAGCCTGGAGCTGTGGTTGCGCGATGTGATGGTCAGCCGTTACGATAGCAGAGGCGCTTTGCTGAACCCGATAGATAATCGAAACGAAAGTGTTACAGCATGGCGATGGCCGCAGTCGGAAAAGCAGCTGAAAGCTATCGCAGAAGGCTGTGGACAGAAAAAAATAGATCAGGCTGTAGCGGCCGCAGAGGAAGCGCGACGGAATTTGGAGCGCAATATCAATACCGGCTATACCTTGAAGGGAATGCTGCTGCGGCTGTAATGGAGGAGTTTATGATAAAAGTAGCGAGCGTGCGGTTCAAGTCCGCAGGCAAAGTATACTATTTCGATCCGGAGGAGCTTGAGCTTTCCACAGGGGATCACGTCATCGTAGAGACGGCCCGGGGAATGGAGTACGGAACGATCACCGCGCCTCTGAAAGAGGTGGAAGAAAAGGAAATCGTTTCGCCGCTGAAGAAAATCCTTCGCATCGCCGATGAAAAGGATGCCAAGCAGCATGCGGAAAACCAGCGGAAGAAAAATAGAGCCATGCAGCTGTGTCAGGAAAAGGTCAATAAGCACAAGCTGAATATGAAGTTGATCGACGTGGAATACACGTTTGATAACAGCAAAATCATCTTTTACTTTACGGCCGATGGGCGCGTAGATTTCCGCGAGCTGGTCAAGGATTTGGCCGGCGTATTTAAAATGCGCATCGAGCTTCGTCAGATCGGCGTGCGCGACGAGGCGAAGATGATGGGCGGCGTAGGAAGCTGTGGCCGCGGTTTGTGCTGCCATACCTGGCTGCCGGATTTCGAACCAGTGTCGATTAAAATGGCAAAGGTGCAGAACCTTTCCTTAAATCCGACAAAGATTTCAGGAATCTGCGGCAGGCTGATGTGCTGCCTCAAATTTGAAAACGATGTCTATTACCAGCTGAAAAAGGGAATGCCGGAGGTAGGCGAGCATATAAAGACGCCGGATGGCATGGCGGTTGTAGTAGAAACCCAGTTGCTGGAAAATAAAATCAAGACCAGGATTATCCTGGAGAAGAAAAACGGCGACAATCAGGAAAAACTGTCTACGGATTTTTATACCTATAAAAAAGAAGAGATCCGCAGGATCGAGAAGGGCCGTAAAAAAGAGCGCGAAAAGGATGAGGAAATCGACGCGCAGCTCTTAGAAGAAATTAAAGAAATATTGAAGGATTGATCTATGTACCAAAGAGAGGAAGAGGCGCTGATTCCACAGGAGAAAATGCTGCTGTGGGAGGGAGATGTGCAGCCGAAGCAGTGGCTGTACGAAGGCGAATGCATAGACGACACGGGCTTTGGCGGTTACCGACTGATTCAGAAGCGCAGGGAATTCTGCTATGGAATCGACGCGGTGCTTTTGGCAGACTTTGCGGCCTTAGCGGTTCGGCCGAACGCAAACGTCTGCGACCTGGGAACAGGAACCGGCATTATCCCCCTGATTTTAGCGCATAAAACAAAGGCAGCGCAGATTGTTGGCGTGGAGCTGCAAAGGGATTCGTGGAGCCGTGCCTGCCGCATGGCCGCGCTGAACGGGCTGCAGGAACGGTTGCATTTTTTTTGTGCCGATGTGGCGACGCTTTTAAAGACGCAAAAAGACGGTGGTCCGAACCCGGAAGACCTGCTGCGCCCAGGAGGATTTCAGACAGTCACAGCCAATCCGCCGTATGTAGCAAGAGGCGCCGGACTGCAAAACGACAACGATGCCCGCCGCATTGCGCGCCACGAAACCACCGCAGGGATCGCGGAATTTGCAGCAGCTGCGGCCCGGCTTTTAGCAGAGGGAGGCCAGTTTTGCCTGGTGCACCGCCCGTCGCGCCTGGCGGATATCATAACCGCTTGCCGCGAGGTGCAGTTAGAGCCGAAGGAGCTGCGCTTCGTATCGCCGATGCGGGGGCAGGTAGCGAATCTGTTTTTGCTCCGCTGCCGCAAGGGCGGAGGACCGGAGCTTTCCCTGCGTCCTACGCTTGTGGTATACGGTGAAGACGGCACATATAACACAGAAATTTTGAGGATATATAAACGTGAAAAAGTGTGAAAAAAGGGTGTTGCTAAAACGGAAGATAACCGTTTGGCAGCACCCTTTTTTCGTTATGATAAAGAAAAGAAACAGGCTATTCCAACTCCAGGCGTTTTGTCACCATATAGACAGTTGCCAGATACAGGACAGCGCCGACGATCAGCTGAAGAAAGATGGTGCACAGCAGAGCCGTATTCAGCATTCCGACCGGAGGGTTGTAGATCATATCGTAAGATGAAATATAAACATTTGCGTCGATATCGACAAAGATGTCAAGCAGCATTCGCAACGCCCGGGTAATATAACTGGTGGCAATGCTGATGCCGAAAAAGGCGAGGATGCCGACGATAATGCGGAATCTTCGGAACTGCGGCAGATGGGCGATGGCGCAGCTGAGATCCAGATGAAGGATTCCGCAGGGAATGCTCACGAGCCAGATGATGGCAGACAGGCCAATGGAAGGGCTCCAGTTCTCTGTGATATGATACATCCGGTCGAGATTGCGCCATCCTGTCCAGAGGCTGAATTCGTAGGGCGTATCCTTGTAGAAAATATCTAAAAGAATCTGAGCGGAAACTGTGGAAATGGCAGTGATAGCGATAATGACAAACACGATCCAAAACGTGCCTACGATCAGTTTTGACAGTATCAGCTGATAGGGATTGACCGGAAGACTCATAGTCAGATAGCCCTCGTTGGTATAAATATTTCGCTGAAACAGCCGGAACTGGCAGGCGATGCTGATGATGACAGTAGCAATTGACACGCCGATGATCGCCAGAATAGAAATTCCGGCAAAAAGGCTTTCGTTGTAAAAGCTGTTGTCAGCAGCAGCGGCAGCAATGCCGAATATGGCAGTGAGGATAAAAGCCAGCGTCAGGCCGGCAAATTCCCGCCAGGTATAGGAAAAATCCCGTCGTATCAATTTGATTAACATTTAAATACCTCCCGAAACAGTTGGTCGATGGATTTGCCTTCCTTCATGCGCACGTTATCCACATCGTCGCAGAGGGCGATCTGGCCATCCTTAAGAAAGATAACCGTATCGAAAATTCGTTCCACATCAGCAATTAGATGGGTGGAAATTACAATCGTGGAATGTTCGCTGTAGTTGTTCAATATCGTATCCAAAATAAAGTCTCTGGCGGCGGGGTCAACGCCACCCAGCGGTTCATCCAGCAGATAAAGCCTGGCGTTGCGAGCCATGGCAAGGCACAGCTGCAGCTTTTCGATGGTTCCCTTGGACAGGCTCTTGATTTTCGCACGGGCATCTACGTTGAGGCGCTGCAGCATGGAATAGCATTTCTGAGCGTCGAAATCAGCAAAAAAGCTGTGGAATTCTTCTACAATATCGTTGACCTTCATCCAGTTGGGAAAGTACAGCTTATCGGGCAGGTACGATATCAAAGTCTTGGAATCCGGGCCCGGAGGGCAGCCAGCGATGGACACGTTCCCCTGATATACGGTGTTCATTCCGGCTAAAATTTTAATCAGCGTGGTTTTTCCACTGCCGTTGGGACCGAGAAGGCCGACGATGCGTCCGCTTTTGATGGAGAAGCTGACATTGTCCAGGGCACGCTTAGGGCCGTAGTTCTTGGAAAGATGGTCGGCCTGCAGGATAAAATTACTGTTGAGTTCCATGGGATTCTCCTTTCTCCGCCGCTTCGACAGCGGACTGCACCAGCGTTAAAATGCGCTGGCGCTCGCAGCCGATCTGCTGCATTTGTTCTAAAAACTGTGCGATAATAGCATCCGCTTCGCACACCTGTAATGCTGCAATCAATTCTGTATCCTCCGTAATAAATCTTCCGGCTGTGCGCTCGGAGCGCAGCAGGCCTTCGCTTTCCAGCGTGGAAAGCGCTCTCTGCATCGTGTTGGGGTTGACCTGATAAGCACTGGCCAGATCCCGGACAGAATCCAGACGCTGGCCGCAGGCCAGCTGTCCGGAGGCGATGGCTCGCCTGATGTGCTCCGCCAGCTGCAGATAGATGGGGCTGTTGGAGTGAAACTGTAAGCCAAAGGGATTCATTTTATGTGCAACCTCCTTTTGAATCGGTGTACTATTGTATTAACTACTTAGTACAATAATACAATAACGCGCGCCATTGGTTTTGTCAAGCGGAAAATAAAAAAACTGCAAGTAAAATCATCCGCGGAAAATCACCGGCCGCATAAATGAAAAACAGCCTCGTAATTTAGAGGCTGTTTGTGTGCGGTTTGATTTACTTTGATTTACATATTGACTGAGGAACAATCAGAGATTTTTCAATTCCTGAATGCAGTCGGCGCATACGTTCTTATCGTGAATTCTGGTAACATCCTTTGCGTTTCCACAGAAAACGCAGGCAGGCTCGTACTTCTTCAGCAGAATATAATCGCCGTCAACATAGATTTCGATGGGGTCTTTGATTTCAATGTCCAATGTTCTTCTCAGCTCGATGGGGAGTACAATGCGGCCCAGTTCGTCAACTTTTCTTACTATTCCGGTAGCTTTCATAAATCCATCCTCCTTGATATCGGCTTTTTCTTCATTGTATATCAGGCATATATGGAAGTCAAGTTACTTGTATGGAAAGATGAGGAAAATTTTGTGAAGATTTCGTGTGCTGACACAGATTGTTTGATAAAATGCAAGGTCTGCGCTACTTTTCTTTCGCCTGCTTCATCAGTCTGGCAAGCGATGTGAGGGCGTTGATCAAGTTGGTGGCGGCCTTCAGGCTGCTCTGATTGCCTTTGATAACGCCGGCGATCTGGTCGGTAGCGACAGAAACATTTTCTACGACCTTCTTTGCACCCTCGGCACCTTCGGCCGAAACAGCGGAGACCGTTTCGAAATCCTTGAGAATTTTAGCCAGAGATTTTACAGAAGGCAGCAGGTTTTTTATCAGGGATATCATATAGAACAGAAATATCAGAATGCCCAGATAAATTAGAAGGCGCAGGGCGTCTCCCAATGTAATCGTAATATCCATGTTGTCATTAAATCCTTTCTTCGTTCGTATATTTCTTAATAGCATATTCTCGGTCAGCAGCAGAAAATATCCGCAGATGTCAACCGGGGATATAAATTCTTTGTACTATTATCTCGTACTTTTTTCACATTGACAAGAACTATTTTTGGGAAAAGGAATTTAGAGGAAAAATCGGCAACCACCGAAGGAGAGAAAGCGATGAATTATATCTGGGCAGTGATGATGCTGCTTGGCATTGGCTTTTCCATCTGCAGCGGCACGCTGAGCGAGCTGGGGCAGTCGATGATGGAAAGCTGCGAAGAGGCAATCTGGTTTTTAATCGGCATGGCTGGTGTAATGGGCATGTGGTCGGGGCTGATGAACGTGGCAAAAAAAACGGGGCTGATACAGTCTATGACAGGGATGTTCCGCCCGCTGACCCGCCGCCTGTTTCCGCAGGTAAACGATCAGGAAACCATCAGCGCTATGGTGATGAGCTTTGCCGCAAATCTCATGGGCGCAGGCAACAGCGCAACCGTATTTTCCCTGAAGGCCATGGAACTTTTGGACCGGGAAAACGGCGGCAGGCCAGAGGCCAGCAATGCCATGTGTATGTTTTTAGTGCTGAATATGTACATGGTGCAGCTCATTCCCATGACAGTGTTGAAAGTGCGCCAGGATGCCGGTTCAGCAAGTCCGGAAAGCATCGTAGTTCCGGCAATGATCGTAGAGGCAGCCACAATGGTGCTGGCGGTCGTGCTGTGCCGCCTGTTAGAAAAGAGGGGAAGGGGGAACAGGCTGTGAGCGCTGTATTTAACTGGATTTCGGTGCTGTTTATTCCCGGCATGTTCGGCGGCATCCTGCTGTATGGCATGGTAAAAAAAGCGCCCATATACGAATATTTTACCGAAGGCGTCCGCGAAGGATTGGAATCCGCAGCCACCATGCTGCCGTTTTTACTCGCCATTTTTTTAGGGTTGGAAACGCTGACCGCTTCTGGCGCCATGGAATTTTTAGAACGGGCGGCAGAGCCCCTTTTACGCCTGTTAGGGATTCCCCGCGAGCTGACATCGCTGATCCTGCTCCGCCCCGTATCCGGCAGCGGTTCGCTTGCGGTGCTGGAAGAAACGCTGAAAGCCGTCGGGCCCGACAGCTTTATCGGCCGGGCCGCCTGCATCCTGTCGGGCAGCTGCGAAACGGTATTTTACGTCATCGGCGTATATTTCAGTGTAACCTCTGTAAAAAAAATTCGTCACTGCCTGCCGGTGGGACTGATTTGCTACGCTGCCGGCGTGCTGGGCGCTGTCTGGATCTGTAATATTATGTAAAATCCGAATTTCGCGGATTTCCCTGCATATCTGCCGTACAAAACGGCCATACTCTGTAGCGAGGAAGAGCGCAATACTTTATGTTTTTTGTCCCCCTTTAGCATAGAAGGCTTAGAAAAAGCCAGCTCTTCCTTTTGATTTTCTTTTGACTTTTCACAGGAAACCCGATATAATATATCCGTATGATTTTGCGCATTTTTTTACCGGCGGGCTTTGCGTAAAAGCCCTGCAATACAAAGCCGGATGCAGATATATCGTTTGCCTTCGCTCAACGAAAACGCACGCGGTTTTCAAAGTGAGGGATACGGATTTCAGATACATAATTATTGGAGGAACAACGTGGGAAAGTTTATGATAGAACAGAGCGGCCCGCTTCACGGCGAGGTGGAAATCAGCGGCGCTAAAAATGCTGTACTACCCATTATGGCAGCTACGATTTTAGCAGAGGATCACTACGAGATCAACGATGCTCCGCAGCTGAGGGATGTGGATGTTATGTGCAGGCTGCTGCGCAAGATGGGTGCCGAGGTAAACGAAGACTACAGCTGTGGCACGATCACTATCCAGATGAAGAAGATCATAGAAGGAGAGGTGCCTTATGATCTGGTAAAGCGCATGCGGGCGTCTTTTTTTGTGTTGGGTCCGCTGCTGGCAAAGACGGGCAGAGCGCGGATTGCGCTGCCCGGCGGCTGTACCATCGGCGACCGCCCGGTGGAGCTTCACCTGAAGGGGCTGCGCATTTTAGGAGCCCAGGTGACCGATGACCACGGCTATATCGAAGCCGTTGCCGATAAGCTGCAGGGCGGCAAGGTTTATCTGGACTTTCCCAGCGTAGGCGCGACGGAAAATATTATGATGGCCGCCACGCTGGCCGAGGGCGTTACCGTAATCGAAAACGCAGCGCAGGAGCCGGAAATTGTAGACCTGGCCAGCTTTCTTAACAAGATGGGCGCGCGCATTAAGGGCGCGGGCACGGATACCATCAAAATCGAGGGCGTAACTTCGCTGCATGGCTGCCGCCACGCGGTGATTCCCGACCGCATCGAAACGGGCACATTCATGGTCGCTGCGGCGATTACGCGGGGGGACATTCTAATCCGCAACGTGGTATCCGACCACGTAAAGCCAGTCATTGCCAAGCTGATGGAATGCGGTGTCGTTATCGAGGATACGGAAGAGGGGATGCGCGTGCGCGGCGATGTCAACCCGCTGATTGCCACCGATATTAAAACGCTGCCCTATCCCGGCTTTCCCACGGACATGCAGGCGCAATTCATGGCGCTGCAAACCACAGTACAAGGGCCCAGCGTAGCTATCGAAAATGTATTTGAAAACCGCTTTATGCACGTGGGCGAACTAAACCGCATGGGGGCCAATATTAAAATCGACGGTAAAAGCGCCATGATTCCCGGCGGAAAACATCTTTCGGGAGCAGAGGTCATCTGCACCGACCTGCGGGGCGGGGCCGCTGTCGTGCTGGCGGCTTTGGTAGCCTCCGAGCGGACAGAGGTGTCGGAGATCTACCACGTGGACCGTGGCTATGAGCGGTTTGTAGAAAAGCTTTCCAGCCTGGGGGCCAATATCTCCAGGATCGAAGATTAAAGCATAGCACAAAACAAGGCACATAGACCGAACACCGGACGCATATACATGGAAAGAACGTACAAGCCGGGCAACCGGCGGCAGACCATGGAGGTGCGCGATGCGAACATATGATAAAAAAGTCGTAAAAGCTGGCGCCATCACCTTTGTGACGGCGCTTTTTCTGTTGATCCTGCTTCCGGCAGCACTGGTTACTGTCTGGAATGCAGTCGAAGACAGAGGCGGAACCACTGCACGCCAGGAGCAGACATCCGATGGCGGACAGCAGGCCGTACAGCAGCCGGGCTCCATCGACTCGGATGCGATCCGCGTAGCGGTATTTCGGACGCAGACGCAGACCGTAGAGGAAATCCCCCTGGAGGATTACGTGCTGGGCGTAACGGCATCGGAAATGCCCGCATCCTTTCACATCGAAGCGCTGAGAGCGCAGGCAGTAGCAGCCAGAACCTATGCCCTTGCCAAAGTAGAAAAATCGGCTTCGGGAAATCCGCAGGCCCATCCTCAGGCGCCATTATGCGACGACACGCACTGCCAGGTATTCCGCACAGAAAAAGAGCTTCTGCAGATCAAAGGGCAGGCGTGGATGGACGACAGAGAAGCCGGCCTGCCGCAGGTGAAGCAGGCGGTGCAGACAACCAAAGGCCAGGTCATGTACTACCAGGGCGAGCTGGTTCAGCAGCCACTGTTCCACAGCGCCAGCGGGGAGCGGACCGAAAACTCAGAAGACGTCTTTACAGCGTCAGTTCCCTACCTGCGCAGCGTAGAAAGCGGCGAATACGAAGACGGCGCCTACGAGGGCGAAACCGTCAGCGTGGGGCTTTCTGAGTTTATCAAAAAAGCCGCCGCCCAGGATGGGGCGGCGGCTGGCGCGGCTTCGGATACCATTCGGATCCTCAGCCGAAGCGAGGGAGGTCGCGTCGAGCGCATGCAGGTAGGCGGCGCAACCTTCAGCGGGCGGGAGATTCGCGAGCTGTTCGGCCTGCGCTCAGCCAATTTTACCGTGGAGATTTCCGCTGCGCAGATAACATTTACCACCTTCGGCAACGGCCACGGCGTAGGGATGAGCCAGTACGGCGCCAACGGCATGGGCCAGGCCGGAAACGACTATCGGCAAATCCTGGGGCATTACTACAGCGGGATCGAAGTTAAATAATACATGTATGAGAGCACGCGCCGGCACATGCGCTACAAAAGTTCAGAAAGCAGGCGCGAAATAGATTCCTTAAACTTGATGAGAAGCGAGCGGTTGCGGTAGGCCTGCCGCGTCAGCTGGCGGCAGCAGCGCATATCCTCCTCGAAAATCTGCCGCATCTGCACGGCGATATCGGCATCGTAGATCATGGCATTGGCTTCGAAATTCAGCGTAAAGCTGCGGATATCGAAATTGGCCGAGCCCACGGAGCTGATTTCATCGTCTACCGTGATTGTCTTGGCATGAAGAAACCCGTTTTCGTAGATGTAGACCTTGGCGCCGCTGTTTAAAAGAATGCCGGCGTAGCAGTAGGTAGCCCAGTAAACGAACATGTGATCCGGCATGCAGGGAATCATTACCCGGACATCGACGCCGGACATGGCTGCCATTTTCAGCGCTTCTAATATGCTTTCGTCGGGAATAAAATACGGCGTCTGAATGCAGATGCTTTTCTTGGCAGAGGTAATCATCTTGAGATAGGCGGTGCGGATTTCCGTGTTGGGCGAATCGGGGCCGCAGGAAAGAATCTGGACGCCTGTGGTGCTGCCGGTTTCCTGCAGAGGATAAAAGCTGTGGGCCATCACCAGGTCTTCTTTTGAGGCAAAGCGCCAGTCCAGGACAAAGCGGGAGTCCAGATCCTGCACGCATCCGCCCACCAGGCGCAGATGCGTATCGCGCCAGTTTCCAAAGCGCTTGCTTTTTCCCACGTATTCATTGGCCACATTAAAGCCGCCGATGTAGCCGATTTCACCGTCGATCACTACGATTTTACGGTGATTGCGGTAATTCAGCTTCAGGTTTACCCACTTCAACTTCAGCGGAAAGAACATGGCGACCTTGCCCCCGGCAGCTTTCAGATCGTCGAAATGCTGCTGCGACAGAGAGCGGCCGCCCAGGGCATCCACCAGCAGCCGGACCTCCAGCCCTTCCTTTGCCTTCTGCGTCAGGAGGCGCATCAGCGTTCGGCCGGTGGTGTCGGGCTTCAGTATGTAGTACATGACATTGATGGAATGGCTGGCATTTTCGATATCCGCAAAGAGGCTGCGGAATTTTTCGTTGCCATCGGTAAAAATTTGAAGGGAATTATCCTGTGTAAAGTACGACCAGTTGTAGGTCTGGTTTAAGCGGATCATATCGCTCCACTTTTCGGCTTCCGGACGGGCAAACACATAGATCTTATTTTTGATATCCGACATCTGATGAAAGAGGGAATTGCTGATATTCGCTTCTTCGAAGGTGGTCAGGCGAAACAGCTTCTGTCGGGAAATGTTTTGCGAAAACAAAAAATATAAAAGAATCCCGAAACCGGGAAGTAAAAACAAAACCATAATCCAGGCCAGGGTTTTGGAAGGATTTTTATGCTCCAGAAAGATTACAGTAAAGGCGATCAGAAAATTCACCACGTAAAGGACTGTAAGAAAGCTGGACATGTGAAACAACGAGGTGGAAAACATGATGCCTCCTGTCGGAAAAAATATGGTTGGCTGCTGCAAGCAGCAGACGCTGCCTGGTTAGAGCAGCGCCTTCAGCTTTTCTTCAAATTCAGCCTCGGTCATAGAACCGGTATGGCGGTCCAGTTGACGACCATCCTTTAGAAATAGAAACGTGGGAATGTTCATCACCTGGTTAGCGATAGCCAATTTTCTGTTGCCGTCGATATTCAGCTTGCAGAACCGGATTTTGCCCTCATAGGCCTCGGCCAGCTGTTCGAATATGGGCGACATGCTCTGGCAGGGTCCACACCAGTCAGCGTAGAAATCCACCACAACAGGCAGGCTGCCTGTTGTTTCTGTTTCGAAATTTTCTTCTGATAAAGCTATAATCTCACTCATCGTCTGTATACCTCCCTTATGCCGCAAAAATTGCCGGCGTTATCGCCGGTGATGAAAGCGGCAAAACTGTTTTTCGCTTGTGTGGTAAACGTAACCTTACGGTTATTATACCCCATTGTAAATAGAAACAAAACTACATTTTTTAAAGAAAATCGCCGCGGAGGCTGCAACCATAGAATTGTGCGGTCTGACGACACATACAAACCCCCTTCCTGCGGAATTGACGTGCGGAAGGGGGTCTTTTGACTGCTCTGACTTATTTTTGGTTTTTTAAATGTTCTATGATCGCATCGCCCATTTCCTTGCAGCCAAGGAGGCTCATGCCCTCGCTCATGCAATCCGGCGTGCGCAGCCCGTCGTTTAGGGCGGCTTCTACAGCCGCTTCGATGGCAGCGCTTTCTTTTTCCATATCGAAGGAATACTTCAGCATCATAGCGGCGGAAAGGATGGTGCCGATGGGGTTGGCCAGGTTCTTTCCCGCGATGTCGGGGGCAGAGCCGTGGATGGGCTCGTACAGTCCCCGCGTTCCTTCGCCCAGGCTGGAGGAGGGGATCATGCCGATGGAGCCGGTAATCATGCTGGCCTCGTCAGATAAAATGTCGCCGAACATGTTTTCCGTAACAATCACATCGAACTGGGATGGCTTCTTTACAATCTGCATGGCGCAGTTGTCCACCAGCATGTGCGAAAGCATTACATCCGGATATTCGGATGCGACCTCTTCCATCACTCTGCGCCACAGCCGGGAGGTATCTAATACATTGGCCTTATCGACAGAAATAACGCTTCTGCGGCGCTTCTGCGCGGTCTGGAAGGCCACGTGTGCGATGCGGCGGATCTCGTCCTCGCCATAGGTCATCTCATCGTTTGCCACCGTTTTCCCGTCCACGGTTTCGGTGCGGCGGGCACCGAAATAAATGCCGCCGATGAGTTCGCGGACCACTAGAAAGTCAATTCCCTCCGCAACAATCGAAGGTTTCAGCGGCGAGGCATCCGAAAGCTGGGAAAACAACTTGGCCGGACGCAGGTTCGCGTAAAGGCCCATGGCCTTGCGGATGGCAAGCAACGCCTTTTCCGGGCGGCGGGCAGGTTCTACACCATCCCACTTGGGGCCGCCCACAGCGCCCAAAAGCACGCTGTCGCAGTCCAGGCACTTCTGCAGGCTCTCCTCGGGCAGGGGAACGCCGTATTGGTCGATCGCGTTGCCGCCGGCAGAGATCTCCTGATAGGTAAAGGCATGCCCGTAAAGCTCAGCCACCGCATCCAGTACGCGCATGGCCTGCGAGACGATTTCCGGGCCGATGCCGTCGCCCTTGATCACCGTAATCGTTTTATTCATACAATCTGCCCTCCTGCTATTTCAGAGAATTCAGCAGGCCGTTTTTGCTGATGATTTCCTTGATAAATTCGGGAAACGGCTCTGCCTGATAGGTTTTGCCCTTCGTTTCGTTGGTGATGATGCCAGTATCGAAATTCACCGAGACCCGGTCGCCGCTTTCGATATCATCTGCAGCTTCCTCGCACTCTAAAATGGCAAGGCCGATGTTGATGGAATTGCGGTAGAAAATCCGGGCAAAGGTTTTGGCGATTACGCAGCGGATGCCCGATTCTTTAATAGCGATGGGCGCGTGCTCTCTGGAAGAGCCGCAACCGAAGTTCCAGCCAGCCACCATGATGTCGCCGTCCTTTACCTTGTGGATGAATTCCCCGTCGATGTCCTCCATGCAGTGAGCGGCCAGCTCTCTGTGGTCAGCGGTATTTAAGTGGCGGGCGGGGATGATAACATCGGTATCGACATTATCGCCGTATTTGTGAACAAATCCGTTTGCGTTCATGCTATTTTACCTCCTTGGGGCTGCTGATCCTGCCGGTGATGGCCGAGGCGGCGGCAACGGCGGGGCTTGCCAGATAGATTTCCGATGTTACGTGGCCCATGCGGCCTACGAAATTGCGGTTGGTGGTGGAAACGCAGCGCTCGTTTTCCGCCAGGATTCCCATGTAGCCGCCCAGACAGGGCCCGCAGGTGGGGGTAGAAACGATGCAGCCGGCCTCCACAAAGGCCTCGATGTATCCGCGCTTTAAGCATTCCATGTAGATGGCCTGGGTAGCGGGGATAACGATGGCCCTGACGTTTTTGTGAATGTTTCTTCCTTTTATAATAGCGGCGGCGGCAGCCATGTCGGAAAGCCGTCCGTTGGTGCACGAGCCGATAACCACCTGGTCGATTGGGATATCGCCTACCTCGTCGATGGTCTTTGTGTTTTCCGGCAGGTGAGGGAAGGCCACCGTCGGCTTTATGGCGGACAGGTCGATATCGATGACCTGCGTGTACTGCGCATCGCTGTCGGCCTCGTAGATTTTATATTCGCGGTTGACGCGGCCCTTCATGTACGCAATGGTGATATCGTCTACAGCGAAGATGCCGTTTTTGGCACCGGCCTCGATGGCCATGTTGGCGATGCAGAGGCGGTCGTCCATGGACAGGGATTTCAGGCCCTCGCCGGAAAATTCCATAGACTTGTAGAGAGCGCCGTCCACGCCGATCCTGCCGATGATGTGGAGGATCACGTCCTTGCCGCTGACATCCTCGGAGAGCGCACCGGTAAGGTTGAATTTGATAGCTTCCGGAACCTTAAACCAGGCCTGGCCGGTAGCCATGCCCGCGGCCATGTCGGTAGAGCCTACGCCGGTGGAAAACGCGCCCAGCGCACCGTAGGTACAGGTGTGAGAGTCGGCGCCGATGATGCACTCGCCGGCAGCTACCAAGCCCTTTTCCGGAAGCAGGGCGTGCTCGATGCCCATCTGCCCCACATCGTAGTAGTTGTCGATGTCGAAGCGGCGGGCAAAGCTGCGGCACTGCTTGCACTGCTGCGCGGCTTTGATATCCTTGTTGGGAACAAAGTGGTCCATGACCATGGAAATTCTGGATTTGTCGAATACCTGCGAAAAGCCGGCCTTTTCAAATTCGTTGATGGCGACAGGCGAGGTGATATCGTTGCCCAGCACCATATCCAGATTGGCCCGGATCAGCTGTCCGGCTTTTACGGAATCCAGGCCCGCGTGAGCGGCCAGGATTTTCTGCGTCATTGTCATACCCATGAGATTCTTTCCTTTCTTGTGCGTTGCTTCTGTGGTATGTTTATTTCTGCGCCTGGGCTGCCAGCATGCGGTTGATGGCGCTGACCAGAGCGTTGATAGAGGAGCTGATGATATCCGGGTGGATGCCTACGCCCCAGAACACGCGACCTTGCGCATCTTGAATGGCTACATACGAGCAGGCTCTCGAATCGAACCCGTGCTCCATGGCGTGCTCCGTGTAGGAGATAAACGTATAGTCCAGGTTTTCGCACTGCTTCAGCGCATTGCTGACAGCATCCAGGCGGCCGTTGCCCTTGGCGGTAGATTCGAAGTGATTGCCGTCGATGCAGACCTGAATTTTGGCAGAAATACCGCTGACCTGCTTAAAGGTAGCCTTTGTGATATCAATGGGGTGGAAGAAATTGACGTACTCCCGCTCAAAGATATCGTGAACCTCGTCGGCGGAAAGCTCTTTGTGGCCTTCATCTGAAATGTGTTTCATCAGATAGCCGACCTCCTCGCGCATGGCGTCGGGCAGACGGTAGCCGAAGTTCTGCTCTAAGAGATAGCCCACGCCGCCCTTGCCGGACTGGCTGTTGATGCGGATGACGTCGGTTTCGTATTCGCGGCCCACGTCGCCGGGATCAATGGGCAGGTAGGGGACGGTCCAGAAAGCTTCGCTGCGCTCTTCGCGGTATTTCATACCCTTGGCGATGGCATCCTGATGCGAGCCGGAGAAGGCGGCAAATACCAGCTTGCCGCTGTAGGGCTGGCGGTAGCCCACCGTCATGCGGGTGACCTTTTCATAGAGCTCTACAACAGAGGGCATATCGGAGAAGTCCAGACAGGGGTCTACCCCCTGCGAGTACATGTTCATGGCCAGCGTAACGATATCCACGTTGCCGGTGCGTTCGCCGTTGCCAAACAGCGTACCCTCGATGCGGTCAGCGCCTGCCAGAAGCCCCATCTCCGCGTCGGCGACGCCGGTTCCCCGGTCGTTGTGGGGATGCAGAGAAACGATGACATTTTCGCGGTCGTGGAGGTTGTCGCTCATGTATTCGATCTGGGCGGCGTATACGTGAGGCATGGACATGGAAACCGTGGCCGGCAGGTTGATGATTACCTTGCGGTCCTTTGTGGGCTTCCAGATGTCGATGACGCGGTTGCAGATTTCCAGTGCGAATTCCGGCTCTGTTCCGGTAAAGCTTTCCGGGGAATATTCGAAGGTCAAATCCACATCAGGATGCTCTGCCCGGTATTTATTGAACATTGAGGCGCCGAATTCGGCGATTTCGATGATCTCCTCCTTGCTTTTGCGGAATACCTGCTCTCTCTGCGCTACCGAAGTGGAGTTGTACAGGTGGACGATGGCACGCTTTACACCCTTCAGCGCTTCGAACGTCTTTTTGATGATGTGCTCTCTGGATTGAGTCAGTACCTGGATGGTAACGTCGTCGGGAATCATATTCTGTTCGATCAGCGCCCGCAGGAATTCGTATTCTGTTTCGGAGGCGGCAGGAAAGCCCACTTCGATTTCCTTAAAGCCCAGGCGGACTAAAAACCGGAAGAACTCCAGCTTTTCTTCCAGGCTCATGGGAACGATCAGCGCCTGGTTGCCGTCGCGCAGGTCTACGCTGCACCAGATGGGCGCCTTGTCGATGTGGTCTTTCTTCGCCCAGCGCATTTCATTGACGGGCGGCATGTAATAACCGATTTTGTACTTGTCGTAATGTTTCATGTCTGCATTCACTCCTTATTCATTATTATCGCAGATATACTCCCGCAGGATTTGGAACAGCTGGCCCGCGCTCCGGTCGGAGAAGGTGCCGGACGGGCTGGCTCCAATGAAAAAAGCCTTCGTCTCTTCATTTGATAAGAGACGAAGGCCGTAAAAGCATCCGTGGTACCACTCTTGTTGTCATGGCATCCGCCATGACCGCTCTGTCTGTATCGGCAGGCGCAGGGGAGAAAAGCACACGCTTTCGCTATCCGGAATCGCTTGCGAATACAGTCTCGTTGCTAACGGTGAGAAACCCGGTCGCGCCTACGAAAACGACGGAAATCACCGGTCGTCTCTTTCAGCTGACAGCTCTGGGGTGAGTAGATTGGAGCGAACGTGTTATCTTTCACCGGACGATAACTCTCTGCAACGGTTCTGCCTGCAACCGCGTCCCCTTCATAGCCTTTGCATTGTGAAATTGTTCATATAATACAGGAAACCACAGCGGTTGTCAATAGATTTTTTTAAAAACAGTTGGAAATTTTTGTTGATTTTTGTGGAAAATCAGGTGCCTGTTTGTTGACTTTTCCCTGTGGTTTTCATATACTGGTTACAGGAATTTCAATTGCGCTTTTTTGAGACAGGCCTGCGAAAAATGTAAGCTTTTCTACCGATTTACACTACCTCTGCATTAAAAAACGAAGCACGATATGGCGGCGATACATACAAACGATTTTACCGCAGTAAAAGCGATGAAAAAAAGAGCCTGATAAGCCGGCGCACAGAAATCCGAACAAGCTGAAAATCATTGTCGCTTGAAGAGATGGAGGTAATTTTGTATGTTGGAAAAAAGCGATCTGGAAATGATCCGGGAAGTTGTGTGTCAGGCTGTGCAGCCTGTTCACGAGGATGTAAAGGCCCTCAGGGAAAGCGTCGCATCGGTAGAAATCCGGCTGAGTGCAGTGGAAGACAGGCTAGGTGCGGTCGAAAACAGGCTGGACGCAGTCGAAAACAGACTGGGTGTGGTGGAAAGCAGGCTGGACGCGCTGGAACACAG
>CATJIF010000026.1 GCA_949740445.1 uncultured Peptostreptococcaceae bacterium
CAGCTACATTCCAGCAAAGCGCGGGCGTCTGCTCCCCGCTTTCCTGCGCCGTGCTCCCGCAGGGAGCGCAAAATCAATGCCAGGGAATCGTCGTTTGTCGTTACCATGCCGCCATCCCCTGCTCCTCCCAGGTTCTTGGTGGGATAGAAAGAGAAGCAGCTGACATCTGCGGTCGAGCCGATTCGCTGTCCGCGGTATTCACAGCCAATGGCCTGCGCCGCATCTTCCATCACCCGCAGGCCATGCCTGCGGGCAATGTCCAAAATGGCCTCCATATCACAGGGCGCGCCGAAAAGATGCACTGGCAGAATCGCACGCGTCTTTTCGGTGATCTTCGCCTCGATCTGCGCCGGATCGATGGTACAATCCTCAGGGCAGATATCGGCAAAGACCGGCGTCGCCCCTACCGCTGCGATGGCTTCTGCCGTAGCAAAGAACGTAAAAGGCGTGGTGATGACTTCATCTCCCCTGCGGATGCCGCAGGCCCGCAGGGCCAGCATCAACGCGTCTGTCCCGTTGCCGCAGGCGATGGCATGGCGGACGTGGATATATTCCGCCACCCTGCGCTCGAAGTCCTCCACCGCTTTGCCGCCAATGTAGCTGCAGCTTTCCAATACCGCCAGCACCGCTGGCTCGATCTCCTCGCGCAGCCGGGCATACTGCCGCTGCAAATCAAAAAAAGGGACGTTCATTCGCTACCTCCTTCTGTAAGCCTTTGCCTCGTCTCTGCCTGTCTGATGATGGTTTCCGCCACGCCAATGGCACAGCAAGCTGCCCGGCCGTCCGCTGCCGGTGCCCGGCCGTCCTGGATGCAGGCGATGAAATCCATCAGCTCCATCCGCAGCGGCTCTACCATGGGCACGAAGATCCGCTGCGTTACGCTGTCCTGCCGGTAGGCCGATTCCTTGCCTTCGTCGATCACCAGGTTGGTGTTGCGAAGCACCGACAGGGTGCGGTTTAACAAGTCCGCTACAATGTAGCTGCGGTCCGTATGTACGACCAGCTCCCGCACTTTGCTTTCCGTCACCCGGCTGGCACTGATGCTGACGATGGTGCCCTGGGCAAACTGCAGCAGGCTCTGCACAAAATCCAGCCTGCCGCTGACATGGCTTTCTCCCATGGTCGAAATGCGCACAGGCTCCTGCCTCAGCAATGCGTTGCACACCAGGTCGATGTCGTGAATCATCAGGTCCTGCACCACATCGGCATCGTTGATCCGCCCGTTGTACGGGCTGTAGCGCCGCACTTCCAGCGCCAGAAGTCTCTCGTGCTGCAGCAGCTTGCACAGCTCTGTCACCACCGGGTTATACCGCTCTACGTGGCCTACGGCTAACACTAACCCCGCCGAAGCAAAGGCGGCCGCCATCGTTTCCGCATCGCTTACCGTCAGTGCCAGCGGTTTTTCCACCAACGCGTGAACTCTGTGCTTCACTGCCGCTTGCGCCAGCTCTTTATGTTTGGAGGAGGGGACCGCAATCGTTACGGCATCCACCTGCCCGAACAGCGCCTCTGCGCTGGGAAACGCCTGCACACCAAACTGCTGCGCTACCTCTGCGGCGCGGCGCTCGTCCGCATCGAAGAAGCCGATCAGCTCATAACTTCCTTTCTCCGCAGATAGTATGCGGATGTGGTTGCGCCCCATGCTGCCTGCGCCGATTACCCCGATTCGAAGTGGTTTCATCGCTCGCCTCCCTTACTGCACGCCGCTGACAAACGCGGGACGGGACGGGGATTCGATGATCCACGCGACCTGCTGGTAGGCAGCGCTGTGTTTCAGCTCAGCGACCGCAGGATCGTCGGGCGCAAAGCGGGCCAGCACGGTGTTTACCTGCTGTGCCAGGGCCAGAAGCTCCGGCGGCGCCACCGCGATTCGCGACGAATGCTCCATCTCCGCTACGCGGTCCAGCAGAAACTCCACCATCTTTGCCATATCCGGATATGTGGACAAGCCTTGCTGCAGCTGGCGGATGCATTCGGAAAACTCCCCACGTTCGATGGCTTCAAAGGCCTGCGCACAATACCATCCGAACCGGTGCATGGGTGGCAGCATCCCCAATCCTTCCGCCTGCAGCGCCTGCGGCGCATAGCAGCGCGG
>CATJIF010000027.1 GCA_949740445.1 uncultured Peptostreptococcaceae bacterium
GAAAACGAGGAGAGAATGAGCTCTGTCGCAAAGAGATTCGCCTGGTATTCAAACTTATCGCTGGACAGCCAGGTATGCTCTGTATAGAAGGGCGTGCACAAATCCGGATGGAGGATCGCATGCCCCAGCTCGTGCGCGCATACAACGCGCTGGCGAAAGAGTTCGATTCGCGTGGATATGACGATGAACTGTTCTCTTCGCTTTTTCGTATAGAATCCCCGGATCGTTCCAATGTCGCAAAACAGGGTGTGGATTCCCAGGCAATCGGCGATCTGGAACGGATCGGAGGAATCACAGCGCTGAATCAGCTGATGGACTACCTCTTTCATGGCTTCACCTGCGTATCTTCCTTGGAGACTCGATATTTGTAAGGAGTATATTTCTTTTTGGCTAAGAGGCGGGCGGTCTCCATAACATTTTCGAGGGATTTGCGCAGAAGGTCTCGCGTTTCGTCGTCGATGTCATCGGCGTCAAAGGAGAGAGCTGCGCTGGAGGATAAGCCGCCGATGATGTCATCTACTTCTTTGGCGATATCGCGCTTGTCTTTTTCGGTGATGGCTGGCCGCCACGAAGAGGACGCGTCGGATTCCATGGAAACATCGTAGCCCATTAACCACGCAGGGTTAATTTTAAGAGCTTGTGATAAGAGATATATTTTATCCTGTTTTGGCACAACCTTTCCAGATAAATATTGGCTGATTGCTGATTTTCCAATGCCTGTCATTTCCACCAAATCAATTTGCTTGATCTTTCGCTCATTCATAATCTGCTTTAGTCGATCAGATGTAGTTGCCATATTCAAACTCCTCTCACTGTATGCGAGCATTATATACCAGATTGCGGAAAAGTTCAAGAGTTTGAAACGATAGTTCAAAAAAACGAATTTTCATATTGTGTTTTCTCCGCACGAATGGTATAGTAGTCACGAGAGTTCAAAAAGATGAACTCTAAATTTGGCAGACTAGCCGCAGAGTGGAGAAGGAAGGTGAGACAATGACACAGGAGAGATTAGAGGCATTGCGGAGTTTGAGGAGGCAAGCACAGCAGCTGCAGGAACAGCTGCGAAATCTGCCAGCAATACAAGACAGCGTGAGAGGCTCGATGATAGAGTATCCTTATATAGAGCGGAGAGTGGTTGTCAGTGGTGTGGACGAGCTGCAGGGGAAACGATTGCGAAAACAGCTGCAAACGAAGCTGGAGAAGATACAGGAAGAAATCGAAGCCATGGAATTATGGCTGAACGAAGTCGATGATGCGCAAATGCGCATGATTTTGCGGCTGCGATACCGCAACGGGTTATCTTGGCAGAAGGTGGCGGTTGCGATGGGACATTACGACGAGCAGTATCCGAGAAGAAAATGCAAAAAATTTATGGATCAGCTCAAAAATGACGAAAATGACGAATTTCCCATGATAAAATAGTATCGTGGAAGAGTACCCAAAACAGATGCGAAATACAAAAGTTACACCGGAATGTCGATGAACGGCTTGCCTATATTTCGCCGAAAGCATTGGAAGCATAGACTGTCTTTGCACATACGAATAAAGAAAGATAGCACAGCGCGTCAGCAATGGCGCGCTTTTGTTATACAACATACGCTGGCCTGCAGGCGTAAAAGTGCAGGACGCCGGTGGGGCGGGCCCACATAAAAAAAACAAAGCAAAGAAAGGAGGGAAAAGGAAAGTGAAACGGAAAGCAATGGAAGCCCTGCAGAAAGGAGCAGGCATAGCGGTTTACGACATCCATCAGGAGAGCGGGTTGACGCTGTGGAGGGGGTGGACGTGATGGTCAGCTGGGGCAAGGTGGATGTCAGGCAGCCGCTGGCCGACCGGAAATTAGAGACGGTTTTAAAGGAGAATCTGCATGTATAAGAGAATTCAGACAGCGATTACCCGGTGCCTGTGGCAGGCCTTTGAAGGCGCCGCAGGCATTTATACCGAAGAACCAGGGCAGGAATTGCAGCTGCCTTGCTTTTTTGTATCCCTGCCGGAAGGAAGCTACCAGCAGGAAGCGGGCGGGCGCTATCTGCGGAGTTTTCCGTTTACAATCCATTACTTTCCCGCTTCCGAGTCCGAACCGCGGGCGGAAATGATGGCTGTAGCGGAACGCTTGTTCGATGCGCTGGAGCTTTTGGAACTGCCGGAAGAAGAGGCGCAGCCGCGCAGGGATCTGCGAGGTTCGCAGATGTCGTATCAGATTGCGGATGGCAGACTTCTGTTTTTCGTGCACTATCGCATGCACCTGTTTTGCGGGCAGGCGGAGGTACCGAAGATGGAAACGCTGCGGCAGAATACGTCGATAGGAAAGAAGGAGAGGGAAAAATAATGAAAACAAAACAGGAAAGCAGCAAAGAAACGGTCCGGTTTACCAGACAGCAGCTTTTGGCTTCGCAGCGATATGCTGCAGTGAGGGATACGCTCTGCGCCTTGCTGAAGGAGGGCGAGAGCTATACGCTGGGCGAGGTTGACCGGAACATAGAAGCATTCAGAAAAAGGAGGATTGGATAATATGGCCTTGGGAGGAGGTACATTCACCGCGCAGAACAAAGTACTGCCGGGAAGTTATATCAATTTTGTTTCGGCGGCCCGCGCCACGGCGTCCATGTCGGATCGCGGTACGGCGGCGCTTCCCTTCGTCATGGACTGGGGGCCGGAAGACCAGGTGATTACGCTGACGCAGGAGCGGTTTCAGAAGGAGAGCCTTCCGCTTTTGGGATACAGCTATACGCATCCGCAAATGCAGGCACTGCGCGAGGTGTTTCGCAACGCGCAGACGCTTCTGTGCTATCGGCTGAACCGGGAAGCGCAGAAGGCAGTAAACACCTATGCGGAGGCGAAATACGGCGGAAGCCGGGGCAATGCGCTGACTGTCGTCATTCAGAGAAATGTCGATAATGCTGACGCTTTTGATGTCATCACGCTGCTGGAACAAAGTGAGGTAGACCGGCAGACAGTAGCGGCCATGGCGGAATTGCAGGATAACGATTTCGTCACCTTCCGGCGGGAGGCGGAGCTTGCGGAAACCGCCGGCGTACCGCTGGAAAACGGAACCGACGGCACGGGGCGCACGGGAGAAAACTACCAGCGGTTTTTAGCGCGTATCGAAGAGCATTCGTTTCATGCGCTGGGCTGCAACTGTGCCGAAAAGGAGATCGTGGATCTGTTTGTAGCCTTTACGAAGCGGATGCGCGATGAGGTGGGCGTCAAGTTTCAGACCGTGGTTTACCGGGCGGAAAATGCCGATTATGAGGGCATCATCAGTCTGGAAAACAAGCTCTTACACGTAGACGAATCGCTGTTCGGCGAGTTTTCGCTGGTGTATTGGGTGACCGGCGCGGCAGCAGCCTGCGCGGTCAACCGCTCCAATACCAATAAAGCATACGATGGTGAGTATATGGTGGACACGGCATATACCCAGCAGGCGCTGCAGGACTGCCTGAAGAAGGGGCGTTTCGTACTGCACAAGGTGGGCGATCAGGTACGGGTACTGGACGACATCAATTCGTTTGTTTCTTTCAGCGAGGAAAAGAGCGAGGATTTTGCAAGCAATCAGACCATTCGCGTGCTGGACCAGATCGGCAACGATATTGCGGCGCTGTTTGGAAACAAGTACCTGGGGAAGGTGCCCAACGACGAGTCGGGCAGGGTCAGCCTTTGGGCGGATATCGTAAAGCATCACCGGCAGCTTTTGACGCTGCGGGCGATTGAAAACTTTGAGGCTGGGGATATCACCCTTGCCCAGGGCGAAACGCGCAAATCCGTAGTTGTAACCAATCGCGTAACGCCGGTGAACGCCATGACGCAGCTGTATATGACGACAATGATACAGTAGAAGGGAGGATTTTCTAATGAATGATAAATTTATGAACGAACAGGATGCGCCCAGCGCCAAGCAGGCAGAATGCTTTGTTACAGTAAACGGGCAGCGGTATACCGCCTGTTTTGCCAAAAAGTTCGAGGCAAAGGCCAATGTATCGACCAAGGAAGTGCCGGTGCTGGGCAAACTGATGAAGGGCCGGAAGGTTACTGGCATGGAAGGAAAATTTTCTATGACCATCTACAAGGTGACGGAGCTGTTCGACGATATTCTCGAAACGTACAAAAATACGGGGTATATGCCGACCTTCGACATCCAGGTAAGCCAGCACGACAAAGCCACCAGCATCGGGCGCAGTACGAAGATTTATCGCGACTGCATCATCGACGGCGAAATGCTGCTGTCGACCTTTGATGCCGAAGGCGATTTCATCGAGCAGACAGTGGAAGGTTATTATAACGATTACGATCCCGCAGAAAAATACAAGAACCCAGACTACATGTAAAGGAGGAAGCCCATGAATCAACTGAGTGCTTTTTTAAAGGCCAACGCGGCACAGCCGAACAATGAAACAATCGTCGTCAGCCGGCGGTTTACCGACGAAGAAGGAAATCCCGTGCCTTGGGAAATCCGGGCGCTGAGCAGCGCTGAGGAAAGCCGCATCCGAAGCGAATGCGAACGGCGGGTACCCGTGCCGGGAAAGCGGGGGCTGTACGTACCGGAAACAGATTCGAATTTATATCAGATTAAGGTGCTGGCAGCTTCTACCGTGGTTCCGGACTTGAAAAACAAGGAGCTGCAGGACAGCTACGGTGTAGTGTCGGAAACCGAGCTTCTCCGCGCTATGCTTCTGCCCGGCGAGATGGCGGAGTACAGCGAACGGGTGTATGCTCTCAACGGCTTTGAAACGAGCATGGGAGAGCTGGTGGACCAGGCAAAAAACTGATTCGGGAGGGCGATTATGAGGCCAATATGGCCCATTACGCCCTCCACCGGTTTCACATCCTTCCGCGGCAGTTTTTAGAGCTGCCACGGGAGGAACGGGCGTTTCTATACGCTTCGATTGAGCTTCGCGTAGAAGAAGAAAAAGCAACGGCGAATAAATGACCTGCAAGCCGCAGTTGCTGAAACAATACTGTTGTGGAATACAGGCAAGGGTTATTGATGTGCGACGAAGCAGTCAGGAGGTTTTGTATCAAACGGAACCTTGAATTATAGAATGGCAGAAAAGAGAGAAGCGTTTCTTTAAGGAGCGCTTTTCTCATAGAAAAATTGGAGAAAAGAAAGGAGGAATTTTTATGGCGACCATACAGGCGGCGATTCAGCTGTACGACGGCATGAGCGCCAGCCTCCTGCACATCAGCAATGCGCTGAATGCAACCATCGGCGGCCTTCAGCAGATGCAGCGGACGGCGCAGGAAGGCATCGACAGCGTATCGCTGGAAAAAACCCGGCAGCAGTTGAGCAGCTTCGAGACAGAATATCAGCGCATCGGGCATGCGATTCAGGGAGTTCGGCAGCAGCAGGCAGAGTGGAACGATTCTATTCGGGAGGGTACGCGCTTCGCAGGTGTTTTGCGTGGAGTGCTTTCGAAGGTGGAAGTAGCGCTGAGCGTGGCAAAGACAGTTCAGATGTCCGATACGATGATGCAGATTACGGCGCGACTGAATTTGGTGAACGACGGAACGCAGACCACAGCGGCCCTGAGCGAGAAGGTATTCCAGTCGGCGCAGCGGGTACGGACCTCCTATACCGATACGGCAGAGGCGATTGCCAAGATGGGTATCAATGCGGGAAATGCCTTTCGCAGCAACGACGAGCTGATCGCGTTTATAGAGCAGGTGAACAAGCAGTTTGCTATCAGCGGCGCTACGGCAGAAGAACAGAAAAACGTCATGGTTCAGTTGACGCAGGCCATGGCCGGAGGCGCCCTGCGGGGCGAAGAATTAAATTCCGTTTTGGCTGGGGCGCCGGGGATTGCCAGAAACATCGAGAAGGCCATGGGCTGGGCGGAAGGCTCCATCAAGCAGTACGCGCAGCAGGGCCTGGTAACATCGGAAGTAGTCAAGCGCTCCATGCTGCAGATGGCAGGCGAAACCAACGCAGCCTTTAACAGCATGCCCATGACATGGGCACAGGTATGGAACAGCGCAGTCAACCGCATGCTGATGCTGTCCCGGCCGGTGCTTTCCATGATCAACTCGCTGGCAAACCATTGGCAGATAGTAGAACCGCTGGCTTTGGGCGCTGCCGCAGCCGTAGCGGTCTATGCAGCAGCGACAAAAACAGCTGCCGTGTGGGAGGCGATTTCTACAGCTAATAAGGAAGCAGGAACAGCGGCCTTGATTGCCCATAATATCGTTACGGGACTTGCTGCGCTGGCGACGGGAAATCTGACAGCAGCGCAAACCGCTTTCAATGCGGCTCTGACAGCCTGTCCGCTGTTTTGGGTTGCTCTTGGTATCGGTGTCGCAGTCGCGGCGCTGGCGGTCTGGATTCAGCGGGTCGGAGGCCTGCGGGTGGCATGGCTGCTTGCGGTAAATGGCGTTTTAACGGTGCTGGATACCTTCCGTCTCCACTGGTACACCTTTGTTTACGACATTCGAAATTCCTGGGATCGCTTCGTCTATGCGGCATCTGCGGGCAATGTGCGGTTTTTGAACAGCCTGGGCGACTTAAAGGCCAGAGGGCTTACGATTCTTCAGGAATTTGTCAACGGAGCAATCAGCAGAATCAACGCCTTTATCCAGACAGTAAACAAGTTAACTGGAGCCTCCATCAGCGTGATTCCCCACGTGGAGTTCGGCACCAATGCGGTGCTGGCAAACGAGAAAGAAAAGAGGCAGCGCAACGCCCATCTGCTGCAGCAGAAAAACCAGATGGAAAATGCGGCAGCTTCACGCCAGAGCCAGCTTTCCGTGCTGCGCGATACAATAGCGCAAGGCCAGGCGGAACGGAAGCGGGCCGTTCAACAGGCTCGTATGGAGGCCGCCGGAGGAAAGGCGGGGAAGAGCAGAGGCGACCTCCTTTCCGGCATCGCACCTCTGGCTGACACAGCAGCTACCATTGCCGATCATGCGGGCGCTATGGTTGATCATACGGCCACCATGGCCGATGTGATGACAGCAGCAGAAGAGGATTTGAAGTACCTGCGGGATATTGCCCAAAGAGAGGCGATCAACCGCTTTACAACGGCGGAAATCAAAGTGGATATGACGAACACCTTTGGGGATATCCGGGAGAGCGCCGACATCGACGGTATCGTCAGCCGGCTGAGCGAACGGCTGACAGAAGAAATGGCGATTACAGCGGAAGGAGCGCACATGTAATGTATCTGGTTTATTTAGAAAACATCGCCTTTCCTCTGGCGCCGGGAAAGATCGCGATGAAAATAAAGGGGCGCAACGAAACGGCGGAGCTGATCGACGGGCAGGAGATTACGCTGTTCAAATCGCCGGGGCTGACAGAGATCCAGTTTTCTCTGCTGCTGCCGGCCCGCGAGGGCTTTGCAGGGGCGTACTATCCGCAGGGGTATCGGATGGCGGAGGAATATCTGGACGCTATTGAGAGGTTTCAAACAGGCAAGCGGCCGGTGCGGCTGATCATTACACGGCAGTTTCCCGATGGTGAGGCATATTTCGATACCAATATGCTGGTGTCGCTGGAGGAATACAGCATCACAGAAAGCGCAGCGGAGGGTTTCGATCTGCAGGTGGATTTGCGCCTGAAACGTTGGGTAGAGTACGGCACCCGGGTGCTGCAGATGTCGGAAACAGCACAGGGGCAGATGGTGGTGACAGAGGCCACTGCAAGGGAATCGCACAGAGAGATGCCGAAACGCTATACGGTAAAGGCCGGCGATACGCTGTGGGCCATCTGCAAAAAAGAACTGGGTGACGGCAGCCGGTATCAGGAGATTGCGGCCAAAAACGGCATTGCCAATCCCACCCGCATTTATCCGGGGCAGGTGATTTCCTTTGCCTGATCTTCAGTTGTGGATTCACCACAAAAACATGCTGTACCAGCCGGCCTGCGAAGGGGAGCTCACTCTGAGCTGGCAGCGGCAGGGCGCTCCGGGAAAGCTGGGATTTACAATTCTCAATGACGGGCGCATCAGCTTTCAGGAGGGCGATGCCGTGCGGCTTTCTATCGATGGTGCCGATGTGTTCTTTGGCTTTGTCTTTACCAAGCGGCGCTCGAAGCGAAAGAACGCGGCGATTTCCGTTACTGCCTACGACCAGCTGCGCTATTTCAAAAATAAGGATTTCTACCAGTATAAAAACAAGAGGGCCGATGAGCTGATCGCCATGATTGCCGGCGATTTTCAGCTGCGGACGGGAGTGTTAGAGCCCACGGGCTATGCCATTGCCCATCGCATCGAAGATAACCAGACACTGTTTGATATCGTGCAGAATGCGCTGGATCTGACGCTGCAGGCCACTGGAAAAATGTACGTTTTGTACGACGACTTCGGAAAGCTGACGCTGCGCAGCATGGAGTCCATGCGGCTACATGCCCTGATCTGCGCAAAGACAGCACAGGATTTTGATTACAGTTCGTCCATTGATTCGGATACGTACAATCAAATTAAGCTAATCTACGAAAACGAAGCGGCGGGAACGAGGGAGGTGTATATGGCGAAGGACAACAACCATATCAACGACTGGGGCGTGCTGCAGAAGTTCGAAACGCTGAAGCAGCCGGAAAGCGGGGCGGCAAGGGCCGATGCGCTGCTGTCGCTTTACAACCGCAAAACCCGGTCGCTGAGCGTGAAAGGTGCGTTTGGAGATATCCGGGCGCGGGGAGGCAGCCTGCTTCCCGTATGGCTGCGGTTAGGGGATATCCAGGCGAACAGCTATCTGCTTGCCGAGCAGGTAACCCATCATTTAAGCGCTGATGTGCACACGATGGATCTGACATTAAGGGGGAATGTATTTGAGTAGTTTACTGGCAATGATAAAACAGGCTGCTATGGAGGCGGAGGCAGCTTCCATGCCCTGTGCGGTAATGTCCGGCCGGGTGATCGCAGAAGAGCCACTGCGCATTCAGGTGGAACAGAAATTTATTTTAGAGCGGGAGCAGCTGCTTCTAACTGGGGCAGTGGAGGATCGGGAGATCGTCGTGGAAATGAACCATCAGACCGAACCAGCGGGCGGACACAGCCATGGGCACGGGGTAACGGTTCACCGGGGAGATGTGCTGTATACTGGAAGCACGGAGAACGACACAGAGGCCGACCATGCGCACCGCTATGCGGGAAGAAAGACAATGCGACTGTGCAACCGCCTGAAAACGGGCGATGCTGTCATTCTTCTGCGCCTGCAGGGCGGGCAGAAATTCCTGGTGCTGGATAAGGCGGTGGGCGCTTGATTCCCGGGCAGGCGAAAGCAGTGCTGCGGCCGTTTGCCGAAGCCCAGGCGCAATCGGACCACACTTACGGCATGGAGCTTTCGGCAAATCGGGTACGAGGCTATATGGATGGAAAAGAAGCGGTCCGGCAGGCCGTGTTTAAGATGCTGAATACGGAGCGATATGACTTTCTCATCTACAGCTGGAATTACGGCGTGGAATTGCAGGACCTGATGGGCCAGCCCATCGCCTGCGTAACATCGGAACTTGTGCGGCGGATTACCGAAGCACTGACGCAGGACGAACGGATCGAAGGCGTCAGCGCTTTTTCTTTTTCTGTGAAGCGCGGGACAGTCGCCTGCCGCTTTACCGTGCACAGCATCTACGGCGATTTGCCAATGGAACAGGAGGTGAGGATTTGAACACAGACGGAGACGACCGCAGCTACGAAGCGATTTTAAAGCGCATGCTGGACCGCGTGCCTGCGAACCTGGATAAGCGGGAGGGAAGCGTCATCTACGACGCGCTGGCGCCTGCCGCAGCGGAGCTTGCCCAGGCATATATCGCGGTGGAGGCCGAGCTGCACGATGTGTTTTTAACTACGGGAAGCGAGGAAACGCTTCTGCAGAGGGGCGCGGAGCTGGGGGTACAGCGCCGGGAGGCTACAGCGGCGCGGGTCCGTGGCACATTTAACCGGGCGGTGAACATCGGAGAAAGGTTCAATCTGGAGCATGTGAACTATGTCGTTGTCGAGCCCTTCTCCGAAACGGAGGCTCTGCTGCAGTGCGAAACGGCGGGAAGCATCGGCAACCGCACGGGGACGCTGTTTCCCATTCAATACATTGAAGGGTTGACATCAGCGGCAGCAACGGAAATTCTGGAGCAGGGGGAAGATCAGGAGAGCGTGGAGCAGTATCGCAGCCGGCTGCTGGCATTTGTGCAAAGGCCGCTGACCAGCGGCAACCGGTACCATTACGAGGCATGGGCAAAGGAAGTAAACGGCGTCGGTGAAGCGCGCTGTCAGCCATTGTGGGCCGGGCCGGGAACGGTGCGCGTGCTGCTGACCGGCGACGACAGGCAACCGGCGACAGAAGCGCTGTGCAAGGCGGTGCTGGAGTACATAGAGGAGGTAAGGCCCGTGGGAGCTGCAGTAACAGTAGCGCCGCCTGCGGCGAAAGAAATCAATGTTTCTGTGGTTTTGAAATTGACTGGAGGCGTGCTTCTGGACTCTGTCCGCAGCCGGCTTTCGACGGCGCTGAAAGCCCATCTGGCCGACCTGGTATTTGCGCGGACGTATGTGTCGCTGGCACTGATCGGAAACCTGTGCCTGGAGACAGAGGGCGTAGCAGATTACGAAGCGCTGACGTTAAACGGCGAGGTGGCGAACATCCGGCTGAACGAAGATGAAATCCCCGTGTTGGGCAGGCTGGAGGTGAGCGTTTGAAATTTGTGCCAAAGCTGAACCGGCGCAAGAAAGCTTATGTCGTCAGTGACGAGGTAATGCCGCTGGCCGGCGGAAGAGCAGCAGGATTCTTGCAGCACGATAATGTCAACGCCGGTACGATAGAGATTTATACCCGCCCCCAGCGCGGCGGGGAACGGGTGCTGAATTACACGGCAGAAGTCAGGGAAGACGCTGAATGGAAGCTCTGGATTCAGGTATTTGCCTCGGAGGAGCAGGTATATATCAGCTATGAGACGAAAGGGGATACGGTAGAGGCCAACGATATCAATCAGCTGCAAGCAGCTGTCATCGACGTGGATAACGGCAACCGCATTCAGGGGCAGGCCCTTCAGGCACACACAGAGGCGGACTATAACCCTCACGGCGTAACGAAAGAACAGGTGGGGCTAAGCCAAGCGGATAATACCGCGGATATGGATAAGCCAATCAGCACGGCCCAGCAGAAAGCGCTGGACGATTTACGTGTACAGCTGACGAAGCATGCGCAGCAGGCGGATAATCCCCACGGTGTAACGAAAGAACAGGTAGGGTTAAGCCAGGCGGATAATACCGCGGATGTGGACAAGCCCATCAGCACAGCCCAGAAGGCAGAACTGGAGCGCATTACCAATCTTGCACTGGAGAGTATCGCAGAGGCGGCAGCGGAAAGCCGGCAGGCACTTCTCCAGGCGCGAAGCGAGATCGCAGCCGACCTGGCGAAGGCACGTGCGGATATAACGGAAGCTATTGTACAGGCAGCAGAAGAAACATATGGCAGAGCAGCGGAGGCATTGGCAGCGGAGGCTGCAGCAAGAAGCGAAAGTGATGGTGCTCTGCAGAATGTCATTTCCACAGAGGCAGAAAGCCGCGGCGAAAGCGATGCACTTCTGCAGGCAGCCATTGATGCAGAGGCAGCGGAACGAAGCGCAGGGGATTTTGGATTGCAGGAATCCCTTTCTGCGGTACAAGGGGATGTTTCTGCGATGCAAGCTGAGCTGATGGCGCATGAAGCCGACAGTGTGGGTCACATTACGGCAGGCGAACGCCAGGCGTGGAACGACCGGTATACAAAGGAAGAGGTGGATAATAAGTTTTCGACGCTGGAAACAGCCATCGATTGGAAAGAATCGGTAGACACCTTTGACGATATCGCTGCTGTTTATCCGCAGCCAGAAGACGGCTGGACGGTAAATGTAAAGGATACCGATTATACCTATCGGTATAGCGGACAACAATGGGTAGCGATTTCCGCCAACGCTATACCGAAAGCTACAATGTCGGTGGATGGCCTGCTGACGAAAGAGGATAAGGCGGCGCTGGACGAAGCGAGGGAGAAGCTGGCAGGAATTGAGGCTGGGGCAAATCAGTATTTTCTTCCAGCAGCATCGCCTTCAGTCCTCGGCGGTGTAAAAACCGGGTATGTGCAAAATGGCAGAAATTATCCTGTACAACTGAGCGAAGAGCAGATGTATGTCACTGTACCGTGGACGGATACTAACACAACTTATGATGTGGCAACCACATCGAAGGCTGGTCTGATGAGCGCAAAAGATAAGGCGAAATTAGATGGGCTTACGTTTGGAGGGCTGACCTGGGATCAGCTGAAAGGGGTGTAGGAAATGAACGAAGAGATTCGGTTTCTTAAGTATGCGGATGCGGGATATGGACAAACGGGATATGCAGAGAAAGCGCCTGAAGATGAAGGGCATGCTGCCTGCGTGGACTTGCTGCGGTATCTGCCAATCTACTGGCACGAATATCCCGAGATGGTGGCATTGCAGCGCAGCCTCGGCTGTCAGGTCGGGCAGTTGCTTGGAAGATGGAAGGATATCGCTGTACAGCGGTTTTCGGACAGTGCTTCCTGGGGCCTGTCCCTGTGGGAAAACGATTACGGCCTATCCGTGGATTCAGAGAAATCCGATGCCTTTCGCAGGGAGCGGATCAAGGCAAAGGCGAGGGGAAGCGGTACGACAACAGTGCAGGCCATCGTCAATCTGGCCAGTGCCTTTGCCGGCGGCGAAGCGAAGGTTTTAGAATATCCGTCGGAATACCGCTTTGTCATTCAGTTTGCCGGTGTAAAAGGGATTCCGGCCAATATGCAGGATTTAACGGCAGCTATCGAAGAAATCAAGCCAGCGCATCTTTCGTATTCCTTTGCCTACACGTATAACTGGTGGGAAGGAATCCGAGGAAAACGCTGGAATGATTTGCGGCCGTATTCGTGGGAGCAGGTGAAAATCATATGAGAAGCAGAGCAAGGATAGAGAAAGAGAAGAAGGGAGGATGCAGCGATTGCAGACAACAACTAACTATCAACTAAAAAAGCCGGAGGGGACCGACATCGTAAATATTGAGGATCTGAACGGCAATTTTGATGTCATTGACACTCAGCTGGCAGGAAGGGAAAACCTGTTGAAAAATGCGGCGGCAAAAACATCGCTTGTCGATGCGGACACCATGCCGCTGTCGGATTCGGCAGCTTCATCGGGGACGAAGAAAATTACGTTCGCCAATCTGAAGAAGGTGCTGAAAGCGTATTTCGATACGCTGTATAACAAATATACGCACCCAAGCTACACGGCAAAAGCTGCAGGGCTGTATAAAGTAACGGTCGACGCTACAGGGCATGTCAGCGCAACGGCAGCAGTGGCAAAAGCCGACATTACGGCCTTGGGGATTCCTGCGTCAAATACCACTTACGCTGCAATGAAAGCAGCGACATCTTCTGCCGCCGGAGCTGCGGGTCTGGTGCCGGCACCGGCGGCCGGAGCACAGGCGAAGTTTCTGCGGGGCGATGGAACCTGGCAAACGCCGACTAACACCACCTACAGCACAGCAACTACATCAGCCGCGGGGTTAATGAGCGCTGCTGATAAAACGAAGCTGGACGGCATTGCCACAGGGGCCAACAAGTACACGTTACCTACAGCCAGCGCATCCACGCTGGGCGGCATAAAGATCGGCTCGGGCCTGTCCATTGCCTCCGGCGTTGTCTCTACGGTAAAATCTACAAAGACCACGGCAACCCTGTCTGCAGCCAGCTGGTCAGGAACGGCAGCCCCATATACCTACAGCGTAACAGTATCCGGGCACGCCAATACAAAGGATTTAGTAGAGCTGATCGCAGGCGACAGCATCACCGCGGCGCAGTTGGAAACATTGCAGGCAGCCAACATCGCTAAAGCGGAGTGGACGGCCAACACTATGCTGAAGCTGTACGCCTACGGGAAGAAGCCGACAGTCAATGTACCCATTGGGTTGGTAATTCGGAAGGATATATAAGGGGGAAGGAATATGGCAGTGAATGTATTGGCACACAGCCTGCAAGGAGGCGGTACTAAAAAGATAAAAATAGCGACGCCGGGATCGACATACAAACTGGTGAAAAACGATGGAAGAATCAGCGAATCGTCTGTAACGCATACATTTCATTCTGAATGCGCAGGCTCGGTCAAAGTATATTTTTACATTGACAATGGGTTATCTTCATCTTCGAAAACACAATCCATAGGCATTTCTGCCACTTGTGGAGAGGCCAAAGTAGAAGAAACGAAAGAAGGGTATGGCGGCCTGACCATCAGTACCGACAAGGTTTTGCCAGTAATACCAGGCGAGGATATTGTGATTTTCATGTGGTCCAGTGCTTCCCGACCTACCTGTTCCGCATCAGTAGAGTGGGATGTAACGGAAATCGAAACGACAGAGGCCGCGGATGCTGATCTGATACACGAATAAACGAAAGGAGCGGCCCTGCTCCCGGCAAACAGCTAATGAGTTTGCAGCTAACTTCCGGCTCAGGGGGACGGACTTTCGATGAAGCAGCCTTGCGGCTCAACCAGGAGACTGAGAACTTGACCCTGCTGTATTCTATCACGGGCATCTCATAGCCTGTTGCTCTAAAGTGAACTAAGCAGACACACTCTAAATCGTCTGCAAATCTTATTATACGAGGAGAAAAATTATGGCAACAAACGTATTGGTAAATTCTGTATCGGGGGGGGGTAATCCGTTGATGAACGTGATTATAGGCTCCTATACGGGAAACGGAGGAGATTCTGCCAATAAGCAGACGATCAACATTTGGAAGAAACCCCGTGCCGTCTTTCTGCAAGGCGAACACAAAAGCACCTTTTGTTCATACAACGGACGCATTATTACCAATTTTTTATTTACAGAAGCAACAAATTGGGAAGGGTTCTCATTTACAAATAACGGATTCGCGGTAGGTAATATAGAAAAAGATGGTTATGGACCAAACTATATCAATTCAGAAAATAAAACGTATACTTACATTGCCTTTGTATGAGGCAGAGAGAAAGGAGAAATGAGAGAATGGCAGCTAATGTTTTAATAAATTCCATTGGAGGGGGGGTACATACCATCAGGAGCAATTATCGCCTGGAGCGGCGCTGAGAGTAAAATCCCCATCGGCTGGGCGTTGTGCAACGGTGCCAACGGGACGCCAGACCTGCGCGGCAGATTTCTGTTAGGGGCGTCCGTTTCCCATGCAACAGGAAGCAAGGGCGGGGAAGAAACGCACACGCTCACTGTTGGAGAAATGCCAGCACACGCACATGATGGAACAAAATCTACAGAAAAAACGGCATATTATGGATCAAATTCATTCGCTGAGGTCGTAACCAGCATTAGCAATACCAGCTCAGCCACATCCAAAACAGGTGGAGACCAAGCGCATAACAATATGCCACCGTACTACACAATATGTTGGATTATGAAGCTATAACAAACGTCAAACACACGCGAATGCGTGTTTTTTAGTGTAAAGTCCTGCAAATGCAGGCAGAAAGGAAAAACAATGAAGTACGACAAGAGAAAAGAACTGATTACAAAGTATGGAGATGTACTGGACACCGTAGGAAAGGCGTATCCACAAGGAGAGGATCAACACCAGGCGGATCTGGAGGTCGCCCTCATCATCATGGAAAACGCACTGAGGGATAACGTGCAGGCAGTAGAGGGCGTGCCGGACGACTTCGATTGGAAAACCTTCGCTACCGATGTAAAGGCTTCGAAGGAATAAGAAGCGACCTGCGAACCGTGATTCATTCGCCAGAGAATCCGCTATCAAGGAAATAAGATTTTCTGGCGAATCCAGCTGAAATATGCTACACTGAACACAAGGTGCTTGCCAACGCAGCGCGGCTTTGCCGCTTCCTTCTGCGTCAGGCGGTAGGCGGTTAGCCCTCGCAAGAGGAGGTGATCGATATGGTAACATACGAAGGATTGTTTCAATTCGTCGCTATGCTCATTGGAGTCGTTGGACTTACATATCAAATCACAAAAAAGAAATAACCGCCCAAGCCTCTCAAACTTTAGCGGTTATTATGTAAAATAATTGTTAATTCTGGGCTAACCGTTTACCGGTGAGCACCTTTCTATACCTATTATACGCGCACTTGCAGGAAATTTGCAAGTGCTTTTTATTTTACAAAAAGGAGGGGGATCGGATATGATATTCAGAAGTTTGCCCATCGACGGACCGCTTCGCATTACCAGCCGCTTCGGGCCACGCAATACAGGCATCAAAGGCGCTTCCACCTATCATCAGGGGGTAGACCTAGGGAGGGACTTTGCCAAGCCACAGACGGCCATTCTGGCAGTACACGGCAGAATGGTCAGTGCGAACTACTGGAACAAGTACCGGGGCTGGGTGGTCGTAATCCGGCATGATGACGTCTGGTCTACACTGTACCAGCATTTAGCCGCAAAATCGCCCCTCAGTGTGGGACAAACCGTAAACGCAGGGGAAACCATCGGCGTGATGGGAAACAGCTCGGATAAAGCGGTTTTACAGGTTGCCGTACACCTGCACTTCGAGCTGCGAAAGAACGGAACACCAATCAATCCAGAAAGATATCTGAAGAACATACAAAAGGAGGGTTTGGACATGACAAAGCAAGAGTTAGAACAACTGATTGAAGAGAAAATCAACAAAAAGCTGAGCGGGGAGGGGCAGGAACCGTCCAACTGGGCGAAGAAAAGCTGGGCACAGGCCACAGCGGAAGGCATTGTCGACGGCAGCCGGCCGAAGGGGTACACTACCCGCGAACAGGTGGCACAGATGATTCTGAACGGGAGGAAATAACCATGGAATTAACACAGGATTTAGTCATTTATCTGTTGGGGCTTGCTGCGATGGCGGGAACGATTCTGGCGC
>CATJIF010000028.1 GCA_949740445.1 uncultured Peptostreptococcaceae bacterium
GCTCTGGGAGGCGGTCAGGACTTCGCTGAAATAGCGGGCGCTGTGCAGGACATCGCGGTATCGGCGCAATCCAGCAAAAAAACAAAGGCAGCAGCAAAGCGCTGCCTTTTGCATACGCGTTCAACCATAGTAAAAATAAGCAGCAGTCGGGCCGGGATATCTGGATCTGTGGCGGAGCGCAGGTCGTGCAGCAGCTGATGGCAGAAAATATGATTGACCACTATTACATTTCGATCATTCCCACTATTTTAGGAAAGGGCATCCGGCTGTTTGGCGAAGCGGAAGAAAAAATCCTGCTGCGCTTGGTTCAGGTACAAAGCAGCGGCGGAATCGCAGCACTGCTCTATGAAAAACGAGGAGAAGCGCATGATTGTAATTAAAAACGGAAGAGTGATAGACCCCGGGAGCGGGCGCAACGAAATTGCGGATATCGAAATCCGGGACGGCAGGGTTTACAGCATCGGCAGAAATGGCGGAGGCAACAGCCGGAACGATTGCTGCCAGGAAAACAGCAGCCGGGAAAGCGACGGAAATGAAAGCTGTGCACGCGTCATCGACGCTGCGGGAAAGGTAGTGGCGCCAGGACTGATCGACGTGCACAGCCACTTCCGCGACCCGGGGCAGACCGAAAAGGAAGACATCTATACCGGGGCAGCGGCAGCCAAGCGAGGCGGCTACACCACGATCATTTGCATGGCCAACACAAAGCCGCCGGCAGATAGCGAGGAAACGCTGCGCTATGTGGCAGAAAAGGCGAGGGCGACCGGCATCCACGTTTTGCAATCCGCCTGCATTACCAAGGGCATGGGCGGCGCGGAGCTTGTAGACATGCAGGCGTTGCGCCTGGCAGGGGCCGCAGGCTTCACCGACGACGGCCTGCCGATTCTGGATGTGAGGCTGGCGAGGGAAGCCATGCTTGCCGCCAAAGAGATTGGCGCAGTGCTCAGCTTCCACGAGGAAGACCCGCGGCTGATCGACAAGCCGGGGGTTCATAAGGGAAGGATCAGCGAAGCGCTGGGCGTTCCGGGAGCCTCGAAAAGCGCAGAAGATGTGATGGTGGCAAGGGACTGCATGCTGGCGCTGGAGACGGGGGCGCGCATCAACATCCAGCACATCAGCTCCGGCACAGCCGTGGAGATGGTGCGGCTGGCAAAGAGGCTGGGCGCCGATGTCTGGGCAGAGGCCACCCCCCATCATTTTTCGATGACAGAAGAGGCGGTCATGCGCTTTGGCGCCAATGCTAAAATGAACCCGCCGCTGCGCACCGAGAACGACCGCCTGGCGATTATCCAAGGCTTGCTGGACGATACTATCGAAATCATTGCGACGGACCACGCCCCGCACACGGCGGCGGAAAAGGCAAAGGGGCTTTTGGATGCGCCCAGCGGCATCGTGGGATTAGAAACCGCGCTGGCTGCGGGGAATACGTATCTGGTGCGTCCGGGCCACATGGCCCTGGAACAGCTTTTGAAAAAGCTGACCTGCAAACCGGCGGAGCTTTACGGCCTGCCCGCGGGCTCGATTGCACCGGGAAGCGCTGCCGACTTGGTGATTTTCGATCCCGAAGAAAGCTGGACAGTAACTGGAGACTTTGCATCGAAGGGGAAAAATTCGCCCTTCATCGGACAGACGCTCTTTGGACGCGTCAAATATACGATCTGCGGCGGAGAGATCGTCTACGAGGACAGGTAACGCAGAGAAATGAAAAGCGCTGCGGAAAGCGACAGCTATAGCGCTGGCATAGACAAAAGAAAACCGTTGATAAAGCCACTGGCGAGGGGATATACATACATCTCCTCGCCATTTTTGCAGTGCAGGGCAGCCTTTGCGGCCAAATGCTTCGAAACAGCGGTTTAATCCACGCAGCTTTCTATGCTCCACATAGTTTACACGAGACAGTCAACAATATATAATAATAGGTACGAGAAAACAGAGGGGATAAGAGGCGACCACATGAAAACAAAGCAAGAGGAATATTACGAGGCGATTTGCCAATCGTCGGACGTGATCGACATGCAGAAATACATAAAAGAGGTATTGGCGCTGCGGATAGAAGATTATCCGCAGCAGACGGCGCAGGATACGCTGATGCTTCTGACAGAAGAAGTGGGAGAGCTGGCAAAAGCCATCCGGAAGTCGGCTACGTCGATAACCATCGACCGCAGCAAACTGGAACATTACGATACCGTGGAAAACGAGGCTGCCGACGTGCTTATCGTACTGCTATCGCTGTGCAATATTCTGGGAATCGACCTCTATCGGGCGTTTTTGGAAAAAGAAAAGATAAATATAAAGCGGGAATGGTCGTAAATAACAGAACTCATCCCGTTGCGTCAAGTACCTTATTGACGTGACTGGAAGCACGTGGTATTATGACACAGGCGTTGCTGATTTTTGTGACGAAGCTATTGGGATTGCATGGAGGGAAGGTGTATGGATTATTCGAGGAGGCTTTTTGGACGAGCCGACGAGAGTGCTCCGGCTGTTGGAGATTGCGGGCAGTATAGCGGCATACAGAGCGTACAGAATCTGGAAACCGTAATCAATGAAGGCCTTCGCGTCGCCCTGCTGGAGGAGACCCCGGACCAGTCGCTGGAGGTACTGTTGCAGCATCTGGGAAAAGCGCTGGACGGGGAACGAACCTATATATTTGAGCAAAACGAGCTCGGCGGCGAAGACAACACCTACGAGTGGGTGGCCGACGGGGTAAAGCCGGAAAAAGACAGTCTTCAAAATGTTCCCTCGGAGGTATGCGCAAGCTGGTATCGGAAATTCGACATTGGCAAGCATATTGTGATTGAGAGGCTGGAAGATATCCGTGAGAGCGACCCGCTTCAGTATGAAAACCTGAAGAGGCAGAACATTCATTCTCTTGTGGTAGTTCCCCTCTATGACGGCAAAAAAATCATCGGCTTTTACGGCGTGGACAATCCGCCGGTAAAGTCGCTGGAATATACATCGAATATGCTCCAGACGGCGGCATACTTTATCGTGTCCTCATTAAAACGGCGCAACCTGGTTCGCGAGCTTCAAAAGCGGAGCTATAATGTCCTCCACGCCCTCAGCGTGGACTACTTGGGCATCTATCATGTGAATTTCGACACAGGCGAATGCGAAACATACCGGAACAGCGAGCGGCTGTGCACGGATTGGAGCGCCAATTTTGAGGCTGGCTATCAGACAGCTATGGAGCGCTATATTTCCCAGCATGTGGTTTCCAGGGATCAGGAGCGGCTCCGTGCGGTAACGAAAAAGGACTATGTGCTCGCACAGCTCAGGGCAAAGAAGAAATTCTCTGTCCGCTACCAGGTGAAGGACAGTGCTTATGGATTGAAACACCTGGAGATTCATTTTTCCGCCACGGAGAAGACAGAAGAAGAGAATTGCGCGATCTTTGCCCAGCGGGATGTCAATGCTGTGGTAGAACAAGAAGAAAGATACAAGCTGGAGGCAAGGCAAAGCTTGGAGGATATTCTGGAAGGCGCCAGAACCGGCATCTGGACAATCGAGCTGGAGGACGGCTGCCGGCCGCGGATGTATGCGGATCGGACCATGCGGATTCTTCTGGGAGTCGCGGATGGAATCGGGCCGGAGGACTGCTATCAGCACTGGTTTGAGAACATTGAGCCGGATTATGTGGAAATGGTGCGCAAATCGGTGCAGGAGATATTAGAAACCGGGCGTTCCGAGGTAATTTACCCCTGGAACCATCCGGAGCTTGGCAAAATTTACGTTCGCTGCGGCGGTGTGGTGGACAAAACATTCAAAAAACCGGGGGCCTGCCTGAATGGATATCACCAGGACATCACAGAGATCATGGTGACGAGAAAGAAGCAGGAACAGGCCATCATGGGGCTGTTGGAGAAGGTTAGACAGGCGAATTCGGCAAAAAGTGAATTTCTTTCCCATATGTCCCACGATCTCCGCACGCCCATCAATGGGATTTTAGGGATGCTGGCCATTATGGAGAAAAGCCAGGACAGCATAGAGCGGCAGAAAGAGTGCCGGAAGAAAATCCGCGTGTCAACGGAGCATCTGCTGGCCATGGTAAACGATGTGCTTCAAGTCAGCAAATTGGAGAGCGGAAGGCCGGCAGCGGTGGAAGAACCGTTTGATCTCCACGCCACACTGGAACACTGCATTGCCATCTTATCTGCCCAGGCAGAGGAGAACGGGATTCGCCTGGTGCTGAAAGAGGCCGACATGCAGCACAGCAGACTGATTGGAAATCCGCTGCACTTAAAGCAGATCCTGATGAATGTCATCGACAATGCCATCCGATATAACCGCCCGCAGGGCTCTGTATTTGTTCGGGTAAAGGAAATCGACTGCCAGGATGGAACCGCAAATTACCGGTTTGTGATCGAAGATACTGGAATCGGCATCGGGGAGGACTTTAAAAAGCACATTTTTGAGCCCTTTACCCAGGAACATGCAGGGGCGAGAACGCATTACAACGGCGTTGGGCTCGGCATGTCCATCGTAAAAAAACTGGTAGACCAGATGAAGGGAACCATTGCGATAGACAGCCAGCGCGGTAAAGGAAGCGTGGTTCAGATTGCCTTGTCCATGCCGGTCGATGGGACGGACAACGCGCTGCCGGCGACTGAAGAACAGGAGCGGGCTAACATCGCCGGGATGCGGGTTCTTTTGGTGGAGGATAATGAAATCAACTGCGAAATCGTAGAGTTCATGCTTAAGGAAGCAGGAGCGGACGTTGTAACTGCAAACGATGGAAAAGCCGCTGTGGATGCCTTTACAGAATCCAATCCGGGGACCTTTGACTGCGTGCTTATGGATCTGATGATGCCGGTTATGAGCGGATATGAGGCAACCCGCGTGATTCGCAGCCTGAACCGGCCGGATGCGAGGACTGTGCCCATCGTAGCCCTGTCGGCGAACGCATTTGAAGAAGATATTGCGATGGCAAAGGATGCTGGAATGAATGAGCATCTGGCAAAGCCGGTGGATATTAGAAAAATGTTTGCGGTGATGAGCCGGCTGAGGCGCTGACAGGAGCCGCCAACAAGGGGAGCATGGAAGATGCTTCCCGTGTTCGGATAATGCAAATACTGAAAAACCATGGAGATGAAAACGTATGAAAGGTATGGCTTTGCCGCGTTCCTTAAAAACCAGCATAGCAGTGGTAGTTTGCCTAAATATTTTCATTTTTTCGTTTTTTGGAATATCCATTAACAAAATGAGTGAAAACACAATTGAGAATATAGGCACTACATATATGGCTGGAATGAATGAGCAAGTATCGTTGCACTTCGAAACGATCATTGCTCTCCGCCTGACTATGGTAGAATCCATAGCGCGTATTGCAGCAGATGAGATGACTTCGAGCTATGGCTCGAAAGAAGAGATAGAATACGGTGCAAGGGCAAGGAATTTTCTGTGCGCTGCCCTGTATTCGCCGGATGGCAACATAGAAATGATTTATGGGGATTTCGTGGAGCCCAACCACCCCGAACAGTTTTTAGACAGCTTGAAAAACGGGGAGCGCAAAGTAGCATCTGCTGTTGACAGCAACGGAAACGATGTGATTTTATTCGGCGTTCCCTGCGAATATCCCATGTCCGATGGAAGTACCAGCGTTGCTATGGTTGCAGGGCTTTCTACTAAATATATGGGTGAAGTGCTTTTTCTCGATACAGATAACCCGCTGATATATTCCTATGTCATACGCAAAGACGGCAGTTATGTAATCCGGGACCAGGGTGGTAAAAACGAAAATTACTTTGACAAGCTCTATCGCATTTTTGATGGCCAGAGCGAAGAGGCGGATTACTATATCGGGCAGATGACGGCTGCGATGAATGCGAATGAGGATTATTCTGTGATTTTGCAAAGCGGCGAATCGCGCCGCCATTTATATTGTACCAGTCTTCCGGGTTGCGAATGGTATCTGGTGACTGTCCTTCCTTTTGCCGGGCTGGACAACGCTATTTTTGGCATGGGCAGTCATTGGCTTACCATCGTCTACGCTGCCTCGTTTGCTGTAATTGTCATGCTTTTGTACGTGTTCTTCCAGTATTTAAGCGTATTCAAAAAGCAAATGTCCGAATTGCAGCGCATGAATATAGAAATGGATGTAGCGCGCAAAACTGCCGAACAGGCGCAGAAAGAAGCCGAGCAGGCCAATGCGGCAAAGCAGGAATTTTTGTCCAGCATGAGCCACGATATACGTACGCCCATGAATGCCATCATCGGCATGACATCAATCGCCATGGCCAATACGCACAACCAGGAGCAGGTGCAGGAATGTTTGCGTAAAATTACATTATCCAGCAAGCATCTGCTGGGCCTTATCAATGATGTGCTGGATATGTCTAAAATTGAAAGCGGCAAGATGACTCTGAATGTTGTACCGACATCGTTAAGAGAGATTATGGACAGCATTGTAAATATCATACAGCCGCAGGTCAGGGCGAAAAACCAGCAGTTTAGCGCAGCAGCCTATGAAATAATTGCAGAGGATGTGTGCTGCGACAGCGTGCGGCTGAACCAGGTATTGATTAACTTGCTGGGAAATGCTGTAAAATTTACGCCGGATCACGGCTCTGTTCAGGTATCGGTGTATCAGGAAGCCTTGCAGGAGACTCCCTTCCGCGTCCGTACACACTTTATAGTGAAGGATACCGGCATAGGGATGTCGGAGGAATATCAGAAGAAAATATTTGATTCATTCAGCAGAGAAGACAATGCCCGCGTACAGAAAACAGAGGGTTCGGGGCTGGGAATGGCGATTACCAAATATATTGTAGATACCATGGGCGGCACGATTTCTGTGCAAAGCGAGCAGGGAAAGGGCAGCGAGTTCCATGTGGTTCTTGACCTGGCAAAGGCCAAAGAGCGGGAGCTTGCTCCGGCACTTCCCGCCTGGAATATGCTGGTCGTTGACGGGGATCAGCGGCTGTGCATAAACGCGGTTGAGGCCTTAAACTCCATCGGCATCCGCGCTGAATGGTGCCTGAGCGCTGAGCGCGCAGGGGAAATGATCGCGCAGCGCCATCGACAGAATGACGGATATCAGATCGTCCTTCTGGATGGGAAATTGCCGGATATCAGCGGAATCGAAGCAGCGCGGAACATCCATTTGAACTATGGGAAAGACGGTCCGGCGTTGCTGATTTCAAACTGCGATTGGGGCGAGATAGAAGAGGAAGCCCGGGAAGCGGGAATTTCCGGATACATCTCTAAACCTTTATTTCGGTCGGTTTTGTTTGACGCGCTGAAAGCATTTGCCGATATGCCCAAAGAAGAAGCAGCGGATGCCAAAGAAGAGATCGCCGTGGAGCTTAAGGGAAAGCATATCTTATTGGCAGAGGATAACGAACTGAACTGGGAGGTGGCAAGAGAGCTGCTTTCCGTTCTGGAAATAGAGTTGGACTGGGCGGAGAACGGACAAATTTGCGTTGCAAAATTCGAGAAATCTTCCGTTGGATATTATGATGCGATTATTATGGATGTGCGAATGCCCGTGGCAGATGGCTACGAAGCTACCAAGGCGATCCGACAGCTGAAACGTGCAGATGCAGATATCCCCATTATTGCTATGACTGCCGATGCGTTTTCGGAAGATATTCAGAGGTGTTTAGAGTGCGGTATGAACGACCATTTAGCAAAACCGATTGATCTTCAGGTCGTTGCCCACAAATTAAAAAAATATCTAAAATAGATAAGAATTTGTCATTTTTCCACACCTTTTGCATTGTCCACACAAGCATTTGATCACATATGTAAAAGTAGAAAACCCGCGCTTTGCCAGGAAATAAAGCAGAGCGCGGGTTTGTCATTAAAATGCAGCGATGCGAGGCCGCAGCCGCATTAAA